>JAUYLL010000090.1 GCA_030698375.1 Nocardioides sp.
GTCCTGGCCGCGAGCGTCTTCCACTTCGGGACCCTGCGCATCGGCGCGGTCAAGGAGGCACTCGCCGCCGCCGGACATCCCGTGCGATGAGCGGGCCCCGCACCCGCGCGGGCGGCACGTCCACCATGCGTGACGGGTTCCACGTCCTGGGGGTGGCGATCCGTCGTGAGCCGTGGGTGTTCACCTGGTCGACCCTCGGCAGCGTGCTCTTCGGCGCGCTGACCGTGGCCGATGCCTGGGTGCTGGGTTGGGCGACCGAGCGCTTCGTCCTGCCGGCGTTCCGGACCGGCGAGCTCGATCCCGGCATCGCCCTGGCCGTCCTCGCGCTCTTCCTCGGCGTCGCCCTCCTGCGGGCGGTCGGCATCGTCGCGCGGCGCCTGGGCGCGGGCATCATGCAGTACCGCATGCAGGCCCACTACCGACGTGCGGTCACTCGCAAGTACCTCGAGCTGCCCCTGGAGTGGCACCAGCGGCACCCGACCGGGCAACTGCTGTCCAACGCCAACGCCGACGTCGAGGCGGCCTGGGCACCCATCGCGCCGCTGCCGATGGCCATCGGCACGGTCGCCATGATGGTGATCGCGATCGCCCAGATGCTGCTCACCGACCTGGTGATGGCGCTCGCAGGTCTCGTGGTCTTCCCGCTGGTGCTGGTCGCCAACGTGGTCTTCCAGCGGATCCAGTCGCCGCTGATGACCCGCGCGCAGGCGCTGCGGGCGGAGCTCAGCGAGATCGCGCACGAGTCCTTCGACGGGGCGATGGTCGTCAAGACGCTCGGCCGCGAGGCCGAGGAGACCGACCGGTTCGCCCACAAGGCGGCAGAGCTGCGGGACGTCGCCGTCCGCGCCGGCCGGGTGCGTGCGGCCTTCGACCCCGTCCTCGAGGCCCTGCCGAACCTCGCCGTCCTCGTGGTGCTGGCGCTCGGGGTCCAGCGGGTGCTCGACGGGGACGCGGTCGCCGGCGACGTGGTCACCATCGCCTACCTGCTGACGATCGTCGCGTTCCCGATCCGCTCGCTCGGCTGGCTGCTGGGCGAGTTCCCGCGCTCGGTCGTCGGCTACGACCGGGTGACCTCGGTGATCGCCGAGACCGGCCAGATGACGTACGGCGACGCGACGCTCGCCGGGCACGCGCCGGGCCGTGCCGCGAGCCTGGCCCTGGAGGAGGTTGGCTACGCCTACCCGGGCAGCGAGCCGCTGCTGCGGGGGGTGAGCTTCGAGGTCCCGGCCGGACGCTCGGTCGCCCTCGTGGGCCCGACCGCCGCCGGCAAGAGCACGCTGACCGCGCTGCTGGTGCGCGCGGTCGACCCCGACACGGGGCGGGTCCTCGTCGACGGCACCGACCTGCGCACCCTCGCCCACGGGGACCTGGCGCGCCACGTCGCGCTGGTGTCGCAGTCGACGTTCCTGTTCGACGACACGGTGCGGGGCAACGTCGCGCTGGACGAGGACCTCGACGACGAAGAGGTCTGGGCGGCGCTGCGGGCGGCCCAGGCGGAGGAGTTCGTGCGCGCGCTCCCCGACGGGCTCGAGGCCCGGCTCGGCGAGCGCGGCACCACGCTCTCCGGCGGCCAGCGGCAGCGGCTGGCGCTCGCCCGCGCGCTCGTGCGGCGGCCGCGGCTGATGATCCTCGACGACGCGACCTCGGCGGTGGACCCGGAGGTCGAGGGGCGCATCCTCGCCGCCCTCCGAGACGCTGCCGGCCCCGGCGCGGACCCGCCCACGGTGCTGACGGTGGCCTACCGCAAGGCCACGATCGCCCTGGCCGACGAGGTGGTCCACCTCGCCGAGGGGCGGGTCGTCGACCGCGGCACCCACGCCGAGCTGCTCGCCCGCAGCCCCGCCTACGCGCGCCTGGTCAACGCCTACGAGGACGAGGGGATGGAGCCGTGAGCAGCGACACGAGTGCCACCTCGCTCGACAGCGGTGAGCAGATCCCGGCCTGGCAGACCGTCAAGCTGGGCATGGCGATCTCGCCCGAGCTCAAGCAGGGGCTCGCCGGGACGGTCGCGCTGGCGGTCCTGGCGACCCTCGGCCGCATCGTGGTGCCCGTCGCGGTCCAGCAGACCCTCGACCGCGGCCTGACGGCACCCGGCGGCCCCGACGTGCCGTTCACCGTCCAGATGGCGCTGCTCGCCGCCGTGGCGGTCGTCGTGACCGGCGGGGCGTCGTACCTCATGACCTCGCGGCTGTTCCGCACCGCGGAGACCGGCCTGGCCTCCCTGCGGGTCAAGGCCTTCCGCCACGTCCACGACCTTCCGCTGCTGACGCAGAGCACCGAGCGCCGCGGCGCGCTCGTCGCCCGGGTGACCAGCGACGTCGACCAGGTCTCGCAGTTCCTCATCTTCGGCGGCGTGATCGCGATCGTCAGCATCGGGCAGATCACCGTGGCGACGGTGGTGATGCTGGTCTACTCCTGGCAGCTGACCCTGGTCGTCTGGCTCTGCTTCGCGCCGCTCTTCCTCTCGCTGCGGTTCTTCCAGCAACGGCTCTCCGCGGCGTACGGCGTGGTCCGCCAGCAGGTGGGCACCCTGCTGGCCGCCGTCGCCGAGCCCGTCGTGGGCGCCGCGGTGGTGAAGGCCTACGCGGTCGAGGACCGTACCCAGCGGCGCATCGACGAGGCGATCGACCGACACCGCGCCGCGAGCATCCGCGCCCAGGGGCTCACCGCGTTCTCCTTCTCACTGGGGGGCGTCTCGGCGGGGCTGGCGAACGCCGGGGTGCTCATCGTCGGGGTGTGGGCCGGCCTGGCGGGCGACGTCTCGATCGGGGTGGTGCTCGCGTTCGCCTTCCTGGTGACCCTGTTCGTCGGGCCGGTGCAGATGGGCACCCAGGTGCTCACCGACGCCCAGAACGCGGTCGCCGGGTGGCGCCGGGTCATCGGAATCCTGCAGACCCCGGCCGACGTGACCGACCCGGGTGAGGCCGGCACCCCGCTGCCCGAGCGCCCGGTCGACATCACCTTCGACCACGTCGGCTTCGCCTACCCGGGCGGGCCACCGGTGCTCCACGACGTGCACCTCGAGGTCCGGGCCGGCACCCGCCTGGCGGTCGTGGGGGAGACCGGCTCCGGCAAGTCGACGCTGGCCAAGCTGCTCACCCGCCTGATGGACCCGAGCCGGGGCCGGGTGCTGCTCGACGGCATCGACCTGCGGGAGGTGCCGTTCGCCTCGCTGCGCCGTCGGGTCGTGCTGGTGCCGCAAGAGGGTTTCCTCTTCGACGACGACCTCGCCGCCAACCTGCGCTACGGCCGTCTGGACGCCACGGACGCCGACCTCGCGGCCGCGGCCGCGGAGCTCGACCTCTCCGACTGGCTGGCGGGCCTCCCGCGCGGCCTGCGCACCCGGGTGGGGCAGCGGGGTGAGTCGCTCTCGGCGGGGGAGCGGCAGCTCGTGGCCCTCGTCCGCGCCCAGCTCGCCGACCCCGACCTGCTGGTCCTCGACGAGGCGACCAGCGCCGTCGACCCGGAGCTCGAGATGCGGATCGGTCGGGCGCTCGAGCGACTCATGAGCGGCCGGACCTCGGTGACCATCGCGCACCGGCTGACCACGGCCGAGAACGCCGACGAGGTGCTCGTCGTCGACCGGGGCGAGGTGGTCCAACGCGGGTCGCACGCCGCGCTGGTCGCCGAGGGCGGGGCCTACGGCCGCCTGCACGCCTCCTGGGTGGCCCAGCAGGGCAGGGGACCCGCGGCTGATTGACATGCGGAATCCTTTATATAAAGATATCCGCATGGATCTCCTAGGACGGTACAACGCGGTCACGGAGCTCTTCGGGGCACTCGCCTCACCGGTGCGCGCAGCGATCGTGCACCGGCTCGACGACGGACCAGCCACGGTCAGCGAGCTCTGCGAGGTGCTCGCGCTGTCCCAGCCGCTGGTCTCGCAGCACCTGCGCGTCCTGCGCGAGGCTGGCCTGGTGTCGGGCGAGCGCGTCGGACGCACCACGGCCTACTCGCTGGCCGACGCCCATGTCGCGCACATCTTCCGCGACGCCTACCTGCACACCCAGGAGAGCTCCCATGAGCACTGACCACGCCGTCGCCGAGAAGCACCAACACACCCACGGCCCGGGCTGCGGCCACCTGGCTGTCGTCCACGGCGACCACGTCGACTACCTGCACGACGGCCACGTCCACCGTGAGCACGAGGGCCACTATGACGAGTGCGACCGCTGTGCCTGTGACAGCTGTACGGACAGCTGCGCGGTGTGCACGTGCGCCGACTGCTCGTGCCCGACCTGCAACCACCACACCTGCTCGTGCGCGCACTGCGGCGGCGAGCCGTGCTCCTCGTGCGTCTGCAGCGAGTGCGCCTGCGAGACCTGCGACCACGCTGCCTGACCCTCCGAGGCGCGTCCCCGAAGGGGGATCGGACGCCCGACACCGACCCTGGGAGGATGGGGCCATGCCCCTGGACCCCACCCTCGCCGCGCGGCTCAAGCGTGACCCCGCCGGACTCGTCGTCGCGGTCGCCCAACAGCACGACACCGGTGAGGTGCTGATGGTCGGCTGGATGGACGACGAGGCGCTGCACCGCACCCTCACCACCGGGCGGGCGACGTACTGGAGCCGCTCCCGCCAGGAGTACTGGGTGAAGGGCGACACCTCCGGTCACCACCAGCACGTGCATGAGGTCCGCCTGGACTGCGACGGGGACTCCCTCCTGGTCAAGGTCGACCAGGTCGGTGCTGCCTGCCACACAGGTGCCGCCACCTGCTTCGACGCCGACCTGCTCGGTCCGGACACCGCCACCGCGAAGCCGTCGGACGCTCGCGATGCCTGAGCAGCCGGGGCGTCCGGAACGGTCGGGACTTGCGTCCACCGTGCTCACCGGGCTCGCATCGTCCGGGCTGGCGGTCCTGGCCGCGAGCCGGGACTGGGCGCGCGCGAAGGGTGACTCCGTCGGCGTACCGGTGGAGGCCGCCGTGGGGGGCACTGTCGCCGCGCCGCTGCCCTGGGCGCTGGCGCTCGTCGTCCTCGCCTCCTGGGGTGCGCTGCTCGCCCTCCGCGGGCGGGCCCGCACCGTGGTCGCCGCCCTCGGGACGCTGGCGGCCGCGGGCGCGGCGGTCGCGGTCCTCGTCGGCACGGGGGCCGCGCGGGACGCGGCGATCGACGAGGCGGTCCAGCGCGGGGCAGTTCCGGAGACGGTCACCGCCTCGCTGACCCCGTGGCCGTGGGTCACGCTGGTCGTGCTCGTCGTGGCGCTCGCGGCCGGCCTGGTCGGGGTGCGTCGTGCGGCCACCTGGCCCTCGATGAGCAGCCGGTACGACGCCCCCACGGCGGGTGGGCCGGTCGTGACCGGTGCCGCGGCCGACGACGCCGGGGCCCGTGAGCTCTGGGACGCGCTCGACGAGGGTCACGACCCGACCGTGTGACCGGTGGGGCAGGGCCGGGTCCTAGACTGGCCCGCGGGCCGCACGTGGCCCCCGAACCTGTCGTCGATCCCTCGAGGAGCCTCCTTCCATGGCTGACAACCACGGCAACACCCCGGCCGCCTGGACTGCGGTGGTGATCGGTCTGGTCGCCTTCGTCGTGGGAGGCATCGGCCTGATGGCCGGCAGCATGGTGATGTTCTGGGTCGGCGTGGCGCTCCTGCCGGTGGCTCTCGTCGCGCTCACGGTCATGAACGCCATGGGCCTGGGCGACACGCCCCGCCCCTGATGGCCACCGATTCCGTCGGTGCGCCGACGGGGACGGTGCTCGACTCCATCGTCGCCGGGGTGCTCGCCGACCTCGCCGAGCGCGAGCGGCAGGTGCCGCTCGGGGAGCTCGAGACGCGCGTCGCGGCCGTCCCGCCGGCGCGCGACCCGATGCCCGGCTTCCGCTCCGCCGGGGTGAGCGTGATCGCCGAGGTCAAGCGCGCCAGCCCGAGCAAGGGCCACCTCGGCGAGATCGCCGACCCCGCCGCGCTTGCCGTCGAGTACGCCGCCGGGGGAGCGGCCGCGATCAGCGTGCTCACCGAGCAGCGTCGCTTCGGCGGGAGCCTGGCCGACCTGGACGCCGTCCGCGCGGCTGTGCCCACCCCGCTGCTGCGCAAGGACTTCATCGTCACCCGCTACCAGCTGTGGGAGGCCCGGGCCCACGGCGCCGACCTCGCCCTGCTCATCGTCGCGGCGCTCGACCAGCGCACCCTCGCCGCGCTGCACCAGGAGGCCCGCTCGCTCGGCCTGACCGTGCTGGTCGAGGTGCACGACGCCGAGGAGGTCGCGCGGGCGCTCGACATCGGGGCCGACCTGGTCGGCGTCAACAACCGCGACCTGCGCACCCTCGAGGTCGACCGGTCGACCTTCGGTCGGCTTGCCGCGGCAATCCCCGACGATGTCGTGAAGGTCGCGGAGTCCGGCATCCGCGGGGCCGACGACGTGGCCGCCCATGCCCGCGAGGGCGCCGACGTGGTGCTCGTCGGGGAGGCCCTGGTCACCGGCCACGCCCCCCGCGACGGTGTCGCCGCCATGATCGCCGCCGGGAGCGCGTCGTGACCGACCCCTCCGCGCCCGCGGGCCACTTCGGTGAGTTCGGCGGCCGCTTCATGCCCGAGGCGCTCGTCGCAGCGCTCGACGAGCTCACCGACGCCTGGACCGACGCGATGGCCGACCCGGCGTTCGTCGACGAGTTCCACACCATCCTGCGCGAGTACGCCGGGATCCCCAGCCCCCTCTACGAGGCCTCCCGTCTCTCCGAGCTGGTCGGTGCGCGGATCCTGCTCAAGCGCGAGGACCTCAACCACACCGGGGCCCACAAGATCCGCAACGTCCTCGGCCAGGCCCTGCTGACCCGCCGGATGGGCAAGCAGCGGGTGATCGCCGAGACCGGGGCCGGCCAGCACGGCGTGGCCTCCGCGACGGCGGCGGCCTACTTCGGGCTCGACTGCACCGTCTACATGGGCGCGGTCGACACGCGTCGCCAGGCGCTCAACGTTGCCCGGATGCACCTGCTCGGCGCGACGGTGGTGCCGGTGGAGTCCGGCAGCGCGACGCTGAAGGACGCGATCAACGAGGCGCTGCGCGACTGGGTCGCCAGCGTCGACCACACGGCGTACCTCTTCGGGACGGCGGCCGGTCCGCACCCGTTCCCCAGCATGGTGCGTGACTTCTGCCGCGGCATCGGCGACGAGGCCCGGGCCCAGGTGCTCGAGCGCTACGGCCGGCTCCCCGACGCGGTCGCTGCGTGCGTGGGCGGCGGGTCGAACGCCATCGGGCTCTTCACCGCCTTCCTCGACGACGCCGAGGTCGAGGTCTGGGGTTTCGAAGCGGGCGGCGACGGCGTCGAGAGCGGACGGCACGCTGCGACGATCGTCGCGGGGGAGCCCGGTGTGCTGCACGGGGCCCGCACCTACGTCCTGCAGGACGAGGACGGCCAGACCCGGGAGTCGCACTCCATCTCCGCCGGCCTGGACTACCCCGGGGTCGGCCCCGAGCACGCCCATCTCGCCCACTCGGGCCGGGCCAGCTACGAGGCCGTCACCGACACCGAGGCGATGGACGCCCTGGCGCTGCTGGCCCGCACCGAGGGCATCATCCCGGCGATCGAGACCGCGCACGCGGTGGCCGGAGCGATCCGGCGCGCGAAGGACCTCGCCGCCGAGAAGGGGCCGGAGGCCATGGTGCTGATCAACCTCAGCGGCCGCGGCGACAAGGACATGGCGACCGCCACGGAGTGGTTCGGCCTCGGCGACCCCGACCGGGTCACCGCCGAGCCCGTGGGCGATCCGGGGGCGGACCGATGACCACGCCCACGAGCACCGCGACCGCGTTCGCCCGCGCCGCCGCGGAGGGTCGTCCGGCGCTCGTCGGCTACCTGCCGGCCGGGTTCCCCGACGTCGCCGGTGGCATCGACGCGTTCCGGGTGATGGTCGACGCCGGGGTCGACGTCGTCGAGGTCGGCCTGCCCTACAGCGACCCCGTCATGGACGGCCCGACGATCCAGACCGCGGCCCAGCAGGCGCTCGAGCGGGGGGTGCGCACCGTCGACGTGCTGCGCACCGTCGAGGCGGTGGCGGCCACCGGGGTACCGACGGTCGTGATGACCTACTGGAACCCCGTGGAGCGCTACGGCGTCGAGCGGTTCGCCGCCGACCTGGCCTCGGCCGGGGGAGCAGGACTGATCACCCCCGACCTCACGCCCGACAGCGCCCCGGGCAGCGGGGCGGCCTGGATCGCGGCCGCCGACGCCCACGACCTCGACCGGATCTTCCTGGTCTCGCCCTCCTCGACCGACGAGCGGATCGCGATGACGGTCGCCGCCTGCCGCGGGTTCGTCTACGCCACCGCCGTGATGGGCGTCACCGGCGCCCGCACCAGCACCAGCGACCTCGCCGCTCCGCTCGTGGCCCGCACCAAGGCAGCCACGCACCTGCCCGTCGGTGTCGGCCTCGGGGTCTCCAGCGGCGACCAGGTCGCCGAGATCGGCGCGTACGCCGACGGCGTGATCGTGGGGTCCGCGTTCGTGCGCTGCCTGCTCGACCACGCCGACGACCGGCCCGCCGGCCTGCGTGCGCTCGCCGCCCTGACCGAGGACCTCGCCGAAGGAGCACGCCGTGCCCGCCGCTGACCCGTCCCGCCTCCGCCGCACGCTCGTGGCGCCCCTGGTGGCCACCGCCCTGCTGGCGACCGCAGCCTGCGGCGGCTCCGACGCCGAGGAGCCCGTCGGCCAGGTCGTCTCCGGGATCGAGGTCGGGGGCGAGGACGACGGCCTGCACGGTGCCGTGCTGACCGACCCCTACGCGCTGCCGGAGGTGAGCCTCACCGACACGGACGGAGAGCCCTACGCCCTGGCGGCGGACACCGACGCGCCCCTGACCCTGGTCTTCTTCGGCTACACGCAGTGCCCCGACATCTGCCAGGTCGTCATGGGCTCCCTCGCCTCGGCGCTCACCCGCCTCAGTGACGAGGAGGCCGAGCGCGTCGAGGTGCTCTTCGTGACCACCGACCCCGCGCGCGACGACGCCAGCACGTTGCGTGCCTACCTCGACCGTCTCGACCCCTCCTTCGAGGGCCTCACCGGCGACCTCGACGTCATCACCACCGCGGGGAACGCCCTGGGGGTCGACATCGCGAAGGGCGAGCGGCTGCCGTCGGGGGGCTACGAGGTGCTCCACGGCACCCAGGTCATCGGCGTGGACGCCGAGGGCCGCGGCACCATCGTCTGGACCGAGGGGACCTCGCCGGCTCAGTTCGCCGAGGACGTCGCGGCGCTCCTGGGGGACGCCGCGTGATGCTCTCCTCGATCGGCACGTCGATCCCCAGCCCGCCGACCGGCGTCTGGGAGATCGGCCCCTTCCCGCTGCGGGCCTACGCCGTCTGCATCATCCTGGGGGTCTTCGCCGCGGTCTGGATCGGAAACCGTCGCTGGGTCGCCCGCGGCGGCCAGCCGGGCCAGATGGCCGACATCGCGCTGTGGGCCGTCCCGTTCGGCCTGGTCGGCGGTCGGCTCTACCACGTGCTCACCGACTACGAGCTCTACTTCGGCGAGGGCCGCAACCCGATCAGCGCGCTCTACGTCTGGCAGGGCGGGCTGGGCATCTGGGGCGCGATCGCGCTCGGCGCGGTTGGTGCCTGGATCGGCGCCCGCCGGATGGGCCTGCGGTTCCTGCCGGTGGCCGACACGCTCGCGCCGGCCGTGGCGGTCGCGCACGCGATCGGCCGGTGGGGCAACTACTTCAACCAGGAGCTGTTCGGCCGGCCCACCGACCTCCCCTGGGGCCTGGAGATCGACCCGGAGAACCGTCCGTCCGGCTACCTCGACGCGACGACGTTCCACCCCACCTTCCTCTACGAGTCCCTGTGGCTCCTGGGCGTCGCCGCGCTCGTCATCTGGGCCGACCGGAGGTTCCGGCTCGGGCACGGACGGGTCTTCGCGCTCTACGTGGCGGCGTACACGCTGGGACGCGCGTGGACCGAGTCGCTGCGCATCGACAGCGTCCAGATGGACGACGTGCTCGGGCTGCGGGTGAACGTGTGGGTCTCGCTGCTGCTCCTCGTCGCCGCGACGGCGTACTTCGTGGTGGTCGGGCGCCGCCGGCCCGGCCGCGAGGAGTCGGTCGTGCGTGACGGACACGACCCGGGCGCCGAGGCAGCCGTGCGCTAGTCTTGACCCCCCGCCTGGGCCAATGTCGTCCCGCGCATCCGGCGGCGGCCGAGTTCGCTCGGTCCTCGCCAGCACCACCCTCACCGGATCCCGCATCCCGCCCCGGTGCCACGACGACGACGGGAGAGTGCCGCATGCAAGCATTCCCGCCGCCCGCCTCCGGGGTTCGCCCCGGGTTCCGGGCAGGACCGCAGCCGCAAGGGCTTTACGACGGCCAGCACGAGCACGACGCGTGCGGCGTGGCCTTCGTGGCGACCCTGACCGGGGTCGCCAGCCACGACATCGTGGCCAAGGCGCTCACCGCGCTGCGCAACCTCGAGCACCGCGGCGCCTCGGGTGCCGAGCCGGACTCCGGCGACGGTGCAGGCATCCTCTTCCAGGTCCCCGACGCGTTCCTGCGCGAGGTCACGGCCGAGGCCGGATTCGAGTTGCCCGCCCCGTGCTCGTACGCCGTCGGGACCGCGTTCCTGCCTGGTGACGACGAGCAGGTCGCGAAGACCCGCAGTCGCATCGAGGAGATCGCGACGGAGGAGGGCCTGAAGGTGCTGGGCTGGCGCGAGGTGCCGGTCGACCCGTCGATGCTGGGGGCCACCGCGCTGTCGGTGATGCCGGCGTTCTCCCAGGTCTTCGTCGCCGCCTCGGGCGCCCGCACCGTGGGGATGGCGCTGGAGCGGATGGCCTTCTGCCTGCGCAAGCGCGCCGAGCACGAGACCGACGTGTACTTCCCGTCGCTGTCCTCGCGCACCCTCGCCTACAAGGGGATGCTCACCACCGACCAGCTCGACCAGTTCTACCCCGACCTGGTCGACGAGCGGATGGCCTCGGCGGTCGCCGTGGTGCACTCGCGCTTCTCGACCAACACCTTCCCGAGTTGGCCGCTCTCTCACCCGTTCCGGTTCATCGCCCACAACGGCGAGATCAACACCGTCATGGGCAACCGCAACTGGATGCGTGCCCGTGAGGCCCTGCTCGCCAGCGACCTGATCCCCGGCGACCTCGAGCGGCTCTACCCGATCTGCACCCCGGGCGCCTCGGACTCCGCGTCCTTCGACGAGGTCCTCGAGCTGCTGCACATGGGCGGCCGCTCGCTGCCCCACTCGGTCCTCATGATGATCCCCGAGGCGTGGGAGAACCACACCGAGATGGCTGCCCAGCGACGGGCCTTCTACGAGTTCCACAGCGCGATGATGGAGCCCTGGGACGGCCCCGCCTGTGTGGTCTTCACCGACGGCACCCAGATCGGTGCGGTGCTCGACCGCAACGGCCTGAGGCCCTCCCGCTACTGGGTCACCGACGACGGCCTCGTGGTGCTCGCCTCGGAGGTCGGCGTGCTCGACATCGACCCGGCCACCGTGGTCCGTAAGGGCCGCCTGCAGCCGGGCCGGATGTTCCTCGTCGACACCGCCGAGCACCGGATCATCGAGGACGAGGAGATCAAGTCCGAGCTCGCGTCCGAGCACCCCTACGACGAGTGGCTGCACGGCGGCCTGATCCGCTTTGAGGACCTGCCCGACCGCGAGCACGTCGTGCACACCCATGCCTCGGTCACCCGGCGCCAGCAGATCTTCGGCTACACCGAGGAGGAGCTGCGCATCCTCCTAACCCCGATGGCCAACGCGGGCATCGAGCCGATCGGGTCGATGGGCACCGACACCCCGATCGCGACCCTCTCGGACCGGCCGAGGCTGATCTTCGACTACTTCAGCCAGCTCTTCGCCCAGGTCACCAACCCGCCGCTGGACGCCATCCGCGAGGAGCTCGTCACCTCGCTCAACGGCACCATCGGACCCGAGTCGAACCTGCTCGAGCCGACACCGGCCTCGTGCCGTCAGGTCGTGCTGCCGTTCCCGGTGGTGACCAACGACGAGTTGACGAAGCTGCGCCACATCAACCAAGACGGTGACATGCCGGGCTTCATCACCCACGTGTCCCGGGGCCTGTACGCCGTCGAGGGCGACGGCGCGGCGATGGCCGTGCGGATCGAGGAGATCTGCGCCGAGGTCTCGGCGGCGATCGCCGAGGGCGCGCGGATCATCGTGCTCTCCGACCGGCACTCCACCGCCGACCTGGCGCCGATCCCGTCACTGCTGCTCACCGGTGCGGTCCACCACCACCTGGTGCGCGAGAAGACCCGCACCCAGGTGGGCCTGGTCATCGAGGCGGGCGACGTCCGTGAGGTGCACCACGTGGCGCTCCTCGTCGGGTACGGCGCCGCGGCGGTCAACCCCTACCTGGCGATGGAGTCCGTCGAGGACCTCGCCCGCGACGGGTTCTACGTGAAGACCGAGCCCGAGGTCGCGGTGAACAACCTCGTCAGGGCGCTCGGCAAGGGCGTCCTGAAGGTCATGAGCAAGATGGGCGTCTCGACGGTGGCGTCCTACACCGGTGCGCAGATCTTCGAGGCCGTCGGCCTCTCCCAGGCGGTGGTCGACAAGTACTTCACCGGCACCGCCTCCAAGCTCGGCGGTATCGAGCTCGACGTGATCGCCGAGGAGGTCGCCCGCCGGCACCGGACGGCGTACCCCGTCGACGGGATCGCGCCGGCCCACCGCCGGCTGAGCGTCGGCGGCGAGTACCAGTGGCGTCGCGAGGGCGAGCACCACCTCTTCGACCCCGAGACCGTGTTCCGGCTCCAGCACGCCACGCGCGCCGGACGCTACGACGTGTTCAAGCAGTACACCTCCCGGGTCGACGACCAGTCGCAGCGCCTGATGACCCTGCGTGGGCTGTTCCGGCTCAAGGACGCAGGGGAGGGCGGCCGTCAGCCGGTGCCGCTCGACGAGGTCGAGTCCGTCTCCGAGATCGTCAAGCGCTTCCAGACCGGTGCGATGTCCTACGGGTCGATCTCGCAGGAGGCGCACGAGACGCTCGCCATCGCCATGAACCGGCTGGGCGGCAAGTCCAACACCGGCGAGGGCGGCGAGGACGCCGAGCGGCTCTACGACCCCGAGCGGCGGTCCTCGATCAAGCAGGTCGCCTCGGGCCGGTTCGGGGTCACCGCGGAGTACCTCACCAACTCCGACGACATCCAGATCAAGATGGCGCAGGGCGCGAAGCCCGGCGAGGGCGGGCAGCTGCCCGGTCACAAGGTGTACCCGTGGGTGGCCAAGACCCGGCACTCCACGCCGGGCGTGGGGCTGATCAGCCCGCCGCCGCACCACGACATCTACTCGATCGAGGACCTCGCCCAGCTCATCCACGACCTGAAGAACGCCAACCCCGCGGCGCGCGTGCACGTCAAGCTCGTCGCCGAGGTCGGGGTCGGCACGGTCGCGGCCGGGGTCTCCAAGGCGCATGCCGACGTGGTGCTCATCTCCGGGCATGACGGCGGCACGGGCGCCTCGCCGCTGACGTCGCTCAAGCACGCCGGTGGCCCGTGGGAGCTCGG
>JAUYLL010000095.1 GCA_030698375.1 Nocardioides sp.
TCCCTCGACGGGGGCGGGGTGGGGCACCTGCTTCCGGACGACGTCGAGCCGGAGCCGCCGGTGGACCCCTGGGCCGCACTGCTCCCGGTCCTCGACCCCACCACGATGGGCTGGAAGCACCGCGGGTTCTACCTCGGCGACCACCGGCCGCTGGTCTTCGACCGCAACGGCAACGCCGGCACCACCGCGTGGTGGGACGGTCGGGTGGTGGGCGCCTGGCACCAGGACGCGTCGGGCGCCGTGGTCCTCGACCTGCTCGACGAGGTGGGTGCGGCGGCGCGGCGCGCGCTGGAGCGCGAGGCGGCCCGGCTGACGCGCTGGCTGGCGGGGGAGCGGGTCGGGACGGTCTACCCCTCGCCCCTGATGCGCGCGCACGCCGCGGGTTCGCCCGCGACTGCCCCGACGCCCTAGGGTGCTCGGCGTGCGAGCCCAGCCCGAACAGCAGGCGCCGCCGGTCCAGCGGGTCCGAGTCCGCTACGCCAAGCGCGGCCGGCTGCGCTTCACCAGCCACCGCGACTTCAGCCGCGCCTTCGAGCGCGCGGTCGTGCGCGCCCGCGTGCCGATGGCCTACTCGTCCGGCTTCCACCCCCACCCCCGGATCTCCTACGCCGGCGCCGCCCCGACCGGGTCGGCCAGCGAGGCGGAGTACCTCGAGCTCGGTCTCGCCGAGGAGGTGGACCCCGAGGAGGTCCGCGCCGCCCTCGACGCCGCCCTGCCCGACGGGCTGGACGTGCTCGAGGCCGCGACGAGTCCGGGCGGCTCGCTCGCCGACCTGCTGGAGGTCAGCCACTGGCGTCTCCACGTGGGCGGGGACGACCCGGAGCTCGCCACCGCCGTCGAGCGGTTCCTGGCGGCCGAGGAGGTCGAGGTGGAGCGGATGACGAAGAAGGGCCTGCGCACCTTCGACTGCCGTGCTGCGGTCCTCGCCCTCGACCTGGGGCGCGCCGAGGACCAGGAGGGGGCCGTCCTCGACGTCGTGCTCCGCCACGGGACGCCTTCGGTCCGACCCGACGACGTGCTCACCGGCCTCCGCGAGGCGGCCGGGTGGTCGCCCGCGGGCGGCGTCCTTCAGCAGCGCCTGGCCCAGGGGGCGTACGACGAGGCCTCCGGCGCCGTGGCCGACCCGCTGGCGCTCCCGCCCGCCGCTCCGTCCTCCTGAGCCTCCGGGAGGCGGGAGGGCCGTGTGCGATACTCGCTGCACGACGTCCATCGTTGACGCCGGACCGCGACGCGGAAGAGGACCGAGGGTGACAGCCTCGAGTGTGACCTCGACCGACGACCGCGGCGGGCGGCGCGGGCGTCACCGAACGCAAGCTTGCGTCGCCGGGGCTAGCCCCGGAGGCGACTGACACGCCGTCCGTGCGCGTGGTGTCCCGGTCTCCGGGTGCCAGCCGGCGGCAGAGGAGAGCACATGCTCGACACCGACGACACCGTCACCCCTGGCGAGACACCCGCCGAGAGCACCGGGGAGACGGCGTCCACGTCGACCTCGGTCACCAAGCGGACCCGCAAGGCGCCCGCTCGCAAGACGGCAAAGAAGGCAGCCTCTGCCGAGCCGGCAGGCGACGCGGCCCCCGCCGAGCCCGCTGCCGACCCGGCCGAGGAGTCGGAGCCGAAGCCCGCCAAGAAGGCCGCGGCGAAGAAGACCACCGCGAAGAAGACCACCGCGAAGAAGACCACGACCAAGAAGGCCGCGGCGAAGAAGACCGCTGCGGCCCCTGACGACGACCCGGCGCTGCCGCTCGAGACCCAGACCGAGGCTGAGTCGGTGACCGACGCGGCGCCGGCGAAGAAGGCGACGAAGAGGCCCGCGGCGAAGCGGACCACGAAGAAGGTTGCCGCCGCGGCCCCCGCGGAGGAGCCCGCCTCGGCCACCGAGGAGCCGACCGAGAAGCCGACGGGCGGAGCGCCGCTCCCGCCCTCAGCGGCGGTGACGTTCCAGGCGCCGGAGCCCACGAAGGCGACCCGCTCGCGGAGGCGCCCGGCAGCCGCCCCGGACGAGACGGCCAGCGCCGATGCTCCCGCGGACGCTGAGGCGGACGCCGAGGCGGACGACGCGGCGTCGAAGCCCACCGTGCGGAAGACGACGCGCACCCGCTCGGGGTCCCGCACCACGACGGCCCCGGTCACGACGGGTGCCCCGGCCGAGGACGCCGACAGCACCGAGGACGCCGCAACGAGCGCCGACCAGGACACCGACCAGGGTGAGGACGGCTCCGACGGGGACGGCCAGGGCCAGGGTGGTGGACGTCGACGTCGCCGCCGCGGCGGACGTCGGCGGCGCAAGGGCTCGGGCGAGGGGTCGGCGGACCAGCAGGACTCCGACGACGACTCCGACGACGACTCCGACGAGGGCGAGGAGGCCACCGGCAGCGGTGGCAACGGTCGCAACGAAGGCCAGGCCGACGACGGGGACATCCCCGAGGGCAACGACGGCGAAGGATCCAGCAGCAGCTCACGGCGCCGTCGACGGCGCCGACGCACCGGTGACGGTGACGGTGGCGGCGCTGACGGCGGCAACGGCAACAGCGGCGGCGGCAACGGCCGCGGCAACGGCGGCGGCGGGCGCGGCAGCGGTGGCGGTGGCGGCGACTCGGAGCGGGGCGGTGGGCGGTCCCGCAAGGCACGCGTCCCCGAGGACGGGATCACCGCGCTGGCGGGTTCCACCCGTCTGGAGGCCAAGAAGCAGCGCCGGCGCGAGGGCCGCGAGGCCGGCCGACGCCGTGCGCCCATCGTCAGCGAGGCGGAGTTCCTCGCCCGGCGGGAGGCTGTCGACCGGCACATGGTGATCCGTCAGCGCGACGACCTCACCCAGATCGCGGTCCTCGAGGACAAGGTGCTCGTGGAGCACTACGTCGCCCGTGAGTCGCAGACCTCGCTCATCGGCAACGTCTACCTGGGCCGGGTCCAGAACGTCCTCCCGTCGATGGAGGCCGCCTTCATCGACATCGGCAAGGGACGCAACGCCGTCCTCTACGCCGGCGAGGTCAACTGGACGACGCTCGGCGCCAAGGACGGCCCCCGCAAGATCGAGAACGTCCTCAAGTCCGGCCAGCCCGTCCTCGTGCAGGTCACGAAGGACCCCGTCGGTCACAAGGGCGCCCGGCTGACCAGCCAGATCAGCATCCCCGGCCGGTTCCTGGTCTACGTGCCGGACGGCACGACCAGCGGCATCTCCCGCAAGCTCCCCGACACCGAGCGGACCCGCCTGAAGACCCTGCTGAAGGAGATCGTCCCCGACTCCGCCGGCGTCATCGTCCGGACCGCTGCCGAGGGTGCCAGCGAGGATGAGCTGACCCGCGACGTCGAGCGGCTCACCGCACGGTGGACCGACATCGAGTCGAAGGTCGAGAAGGGCAACGCCCCGCAGCTGCTGTACGGCGAGCCCGACCTGACCTTGAAGGTCGTGCGCGACCTGTTCACCGAGGACTTCAGCGAGCTCGTCGTCTCTGGTGCGGACGCCTGGGAGATGGTGCAGGACTACGTCAAGCACGTCGCCCCCGACCTCGAGGACCGGCTCACCCGGTACGACGGGGACGGCGACGGCTCCGACGTCTTCGGCGACTACCGGATCGACGAGCAGATCGCCAAGGGCCTCGACCGCAAGGTGTACCTGCCCTCGGGCGGCTCCCTGGTGATCGACCGGACCGAGGCGATGACGGTCGTCGACGTCAACACCGGCAAGTTCACCGGCTCCGGGGGCAACCTCGAGGAGACCGTCACCAAGAACAACCTCGAGGCCGCGGAGGAGATGGTCCGCCAGCTCCGGCTGCGCGACATCGGCGGCATCATCGTCATCGACTTCATCGACATGGTGCTCGAGAGCAACCGTGACCTGGTCCTGCGCCGCATGGTCGAGTGCCTGGGCCGGGACCGGACCCGTCACCAGGTCGCGGAGGTCACCTCGCTCGGCCTGGTCCAGATGACGCGCAAGCGGATCGGGACGGGCCTGCTCGAGGCGTTCAGCGAGTCCTGCGACCACTGCGACGGCCGCGGGCTGGTCGTCCACGACTTCCCGGTCGAGCACAAGAACCGCAGGGACGACGACGAGCCGCGCCGCGGTGGCAAGCGCAGCGGCCGAGGGGGTAAGGGTCGTGACGACAGCGGCCGCGAGGAGCGCAGCGGTGGCCGCGACGACCAGGCCGCGGGGCGTCCGGTGCCCTCACCCAAGGTCGTGGCCGCGATGGCCCGTCCGGAGAACGCCGACAAGCCGCCCGCGGACGCTCCGGTGGAGGCCGCGGCACCGGCGGCCCAGGAGTTCTCCGAGACGCTGACCGCCAGTCCGGCCGAGACGCCGGTCGAGACGCCGGTCGAGAAGGCGGAGCCGAAGGCCGAGAAGGCCGAGCCGAAGAGCGTGAAGCCCGAGCCCGAGGTCGAGCGGACCGAGAGCGGCGGTGTGACCAAGACCGTGCGCACGGTCCGGCGTACCACCGTGAGGACGCCCGCAGCGGCCCCGGTCACGCCGGCCCCGTCAGCGGAGACCGCGCCCCCGTCGACGCCCGCGCCGTCGATCGTGGACACCGAGCAGGCAGCCGCTCCTGCGGAGCCTGCCGTGGTCACCACGGTGCGCCGCCGCTCGGCGCGACGCCCCGCAGGTCCGCCGGCGGGTGCCGTCGACGGCAGTGGGCCGACCCCCGACTCTGCGACGGAGCCGGGCCCGGACGGTGACGCCGCGGACGAGACCCCGCACGTCCCGGTGAAGCGGAAGACCACCCGCAAGCGCTGAGCCCACGACGACGGGCCGTCCCCTGCTGAGCAGGGGACGGCCCGTCGTTGCGTGCGGGGAGCGGTCAGCGGCCGGTGAACCAGGCCGAGGACTCCTTCTGCCAGAGGAACCACAGCGTTGCGGCCGTGACGGCCAGCCCGATGACGCTGAGCAGGACAAGGAGGACGGGGCCGGCCGGGTTGAGCAGACCGAGGAGCCCGAACACGAGACTGAGGCCCGCGAGCACGGTGTAGACGATGCGCGCCCAGTTGGCGCCCTTGCCGATGAACACGGCGAAGAGCACCATCAGTGCCACACCGATGACGAGGGTGAAGATCACGCCGCCGATCGCCGACGTGCGGGCGATGGACTCGCTCATCTCGCTGGCACCGCCGGCCGACTCGAGGGCGGTGTCGATGAGGTCGTCGAGATAGAGGAAGCTGAGCAGGGACGCGACGAGCGACAAGCCGATGCTGACCCAGATCAGCGTCAGCGCCCGGTCGACGGCAGGCGGTCGGACCCCGCGGCCTGCGGTGGGGTCGTAGGCCGGCTCGGGGCCCTCGGACGGGAACTGCTCGTACTCGCTCATGGCAGGACCCTAGTCGTTTTGCGCTCCGGTCCCGGTGTCCGTAGACTCGAGCCTCGGTGCGCCCGGCGTGCCCTCTCCGCGCCCATCCCAGTTCCTCAGGGTGGATGACGCGGAGGTTCGACAATCCCGACGAGAGAGTGAGCACGCGGTGTACGCGATCGTGCGCAGTGGCGGTCTGCAGCAGAAGGTTGCTGTCGGCGACGTCATCGAGATCGACAAGGTGACCACCCCGGTGGGTGATTCCGTCACGCTGCCCGTGGTGCTCCTCGTGGACGGTGAGAACGTCACCAGCGAGGTCGACAAGCTGAGCAAGGCCTCGGTGACCGTCGAGATCCTGGGGTTGACCAAGGGTCCCAAGATCGTCATCCAGAAGTACAAGAACAAGACCGGCTACAAGAAGCGCCAGGGTCACCGTCAGAAGTACACCCAGGTCAAGGTCACCGACATCTCCGCCTGAGTCCCCCCGGACCGGCACGGAACCACGAGGACGGAACTCTCATGGCACACAAGAAGGGCGCGGCGTCGACCAAGAACGGTCGCGACTCCAACGCGCAGTACCTCGGCGTGAAGCGCTTCGGCGGCCAGGTCGTCAACGCCGGCGAGATCATCGTCCGTCAGCGCGGCACGCACTTCCACCCCGGCAACGGCGTCGGCCGTGGCGGCGACGACACGCTCTTCGCCCTCCAGGCCGGTGCCGTGCAGTTCGGCACCAAGCGCGGCCGCCGCGTCGTCAACATCCTGCCGGGCGAGTGACCCGGCTCGACTAGTTCGTCGGTTCCGCTGCACGCGGACCACAGCGAGAGGGCGTCCCGGACTGGGGCGCCCTCTTCGCATCCCCGCCAATCCCAGGAACAGGTGACCTGAATGGCCGTCCCGACGTTCGTCGACCGCGTCACGCTCCGCGTGAGCGCCGGACGCGGCGGCAACGGTGTCGCCTCGGTGCACCGCGAGAAGTTCAAGCCCCTCGGTGGGCCCGACGGCGGCAACGGGGGGCCGGGCGGTTCGATCACCCTGCGTGTCGATCCCGACGTCACCACGCTCATCGACTACCACCACTCGGCCCACCGCAAGGCCCCGCACGGCGGCCACGGCGCGGGCAGCCACCGCAACGGCGGTCACGGGGAGGACCTCGTCCTCCCGGTGCCCGACGGCACGGTCGTCAGCGAGGTCGACGGCACCGTGCTCGGCGACCTCGTCGGTGCGGGCAGCGAGATGGTCGTGGCCCAGGGCGGACGCGGCGGCCTCGGCAACGCCGCGCTCGCCTCCGCCAAGCGCAAGGCACCCGGCTTCGCCCTGCTGGGGGAGCCCGGTGACGAGCGCGACATCGTGCTCGAGCTCAAGGTGGTCGCGGACATCGGGCTGGTCGGCTTTCCCAGTGCCGGCAAGTCGAGCCTGATCGCGGCCCTGAGCCGCGCCCGGCCCAAGATCGCCGACTATCCCTTCACCACGCTCGTGCCCAACCTGGGAGTCGTGACCGCGGGTGACGTGACCTTCACCGTCGCCGACGTCCCGGGGCTCATCGAGGGTGCGAGCGAGGGGCGGGGCCTCGGTCACGACTTCCTCCGCCACGTCGAGCGCTGTGCGGCCCTCGTGCACGTGGTCGACACCGCCACGATGGAGCCCGGCCGGGAGCCGGTCGCCGACCTCGACGTCATCGAGGGCGAGCTCGCGCGCTTCGGGGGCCTCGAGGACCGCCCGAGGCTCGTCGCGCTGAACAAGGTCGACGTGCCCGACGGTCGCGACATTGCCGACATGGTCGTCGAGGACCTCCGCGCCCGTGGGCTGCGGGTGATCCCCGTCAGTGCGACGAGCCACGAGGGTCTGCGCGAGCTGTCCTTCGCGATGGCCGAGATCGTCGCTGCCTCGCGCACCGCGCGGCCCGACGTCGAGCCCACCCGGATCGTGCTCCGCCCCGGTGGCGGCGCCGGCACGGCCGAGGAGTTCACCATCCGCCCGACCGGCGAGGGGTGGCGGGTGCGCGGCGAGAAGCCGGAGCGCTGGGTGCGGCAGACCGACTTCAGCAACGACGAGGCGGTGGGCTTCCTCGCCGACCGGCTCAACCGGTTGGGGGTGGAGGCCAAGCTCCTCGAGCTCGGGGCCGTGGAGGGCGACACCGTCCTCATCGGGCACCCCGACAACGCCGTCGTCTTCGACTTCAAGCCGGGCCTGGACGCCGGTGCCGAGAACCTCTCCCGGCGTGGTGAAGACCAGCGTTTCGAGGAGTCCCGCCCCGCCGCCCTGCGTCGTCGGGCGATCGACGACGCGTTCGGCGACCGTGCAGCGGGGGAGACCCGCGCCGACGTGGCCCGTCGCCTGGCCGAGGAGGGCATGCCGCGCGAGGAGATCGTGCAGGCCGCCCGTGACCTCGGCACCGACCTCGCCGCCGACCTCGGCGAGGAGTGGGTGACGTGGTCCGAGGAGGGCTGGGAGGCGTACGACCCGGACTCAGGCCGTGGCTGACCCGATCATGGCTGAGCGTCCCGAGGTGCAGGCCGCCCGACGCGTCGTGGTCAAGGTGGGCTCCTCCAGCCTGACCACAGCCGACGGGGGCATCGACCCCACCCGGGTGACCGCCCTGGTCGATGCCCTGGCCGCGGTACGCCGGCGCGGCGCCGAGGTCGTGCTGGTCTCCTCGGGCGCGATCGCAGCCGGCCTCTCCCCGCTGGGGATGCCCCGTCGGCCCCGCGACCTGGCCAGCCAGCAGGCCGCGGCCGCGGTCGGCCAGGGCCTGCTCGTGCACCGCTACACCGAGGAGCTCGCGCGCCACGACCTCATCGCCGGGCAGGTCCTGCTGACCCTCGACGACGTCACCCGGCGCAGCCACTACCGCAACGCCTCGCGGACCAACGCCACGCTGCGGGAGCTGGGGGTGCTGCCGATCGACAACGAGAACGACACGGTGGCGACCACGGAGATCCGCTTCGGTGACAACGACCGGCTCGCGGCGCTGACCGCCCACCTGGTGCACGCGGACCTGCTGGTCCTGCTCTCCGACGTCGACGGGCTCTACGACGGCAACCCGGCGCGGGGCGCGGCCACCCTGATCGGCGAGGTCGCCGGCGAAGAGGACCTGGTCGGCGTGCGGATCGGGAGGACGGGGCCCGCAGGGATCGGCACGGGCGGCATGCAGACCAAGGTGGAGGCCGCCCGGATCGCTACCGGGGCCGGCATCCCCGTCGTGCTCACGTCCGCCGCGCAGGCGGGCGCGGCACTCGCGGCAGAACCCGTCGGCACGCTGTTCCGGCCGACCGGACGACGGCGGCCCACCCGGCTGCTGTGGCTTGCCCACGCCACCGAGCCGCTGGGCTCGCTCCGTCTCGACGCCGGCGCGGTCCGGGCCGTGGTGGAGCGGCGTGCGTCCCTGCTCGCAGCCGGCCTGACCGGGGTCGAGGGAGCCTTCCAGGCCGGCGACCCCGTCGACCTGGTCGACCCGGACGGGGCCGCCGTAGCCCGGGGCCTGGTGAACTTCGACGCCGGGGAGCTGCCGGCGTTGTTCGGCCGTTCCACGCACGAACTGGTCGCCGCGCTGGGTGCGGCGTACGAGCGGGAGGTCGTTCACCGCGACGACCTCGTGCTGCTGCGCCGCTGATTGTGGGATTTTTCTCCCGGTCCACGCGGGAGGGGGCACACTTCTCGGTGTGGGGTCCGCGCTGCACGAGCGCGCGGGTGGTTGCGAGAAAGACGGATCCTTGAGCGAGCCCGCACGCCTCTGGCACGTCACGTTGAGCGTGTCCGGCCAACCCATGGAGGACGCCCTCGTGACCCGCGCCCTCCAGCGGCTCAGCGAGCAGCGGCCGATCGTGCACGGCCTGCGCTGCTCGACCGATCACGCCGAGATCCAGTTCTGGGAGGAGGGGGAGACTCTCCTCGACGTCGCCTCGCTGGCGCTGCGGGTGTGGAACGAGTACCGCGCCACCGCCGGCCTCCCACGCTGGGAGGTCGTCGGCCTGGAGGTCGTCGAGCGGGACATCCACGCCTCCCGCCTCGAGAACGAGGGCTCCCGGCGCGGCGCGGCCCTGCACGACGTCCGCCCCAGCCCCTTCTGAGCCCCGCAACGCTCGTGAGGCCTCTCCGAGGCGGAGCGCCTCGGCGGCCTACCCTGGCGCCATGACCGAGACATCTGTGCAGGCGCTCGCCCTCCGCGCTCGCGAGGCGTCGGCCGTGCTCGCCCTGGCGACCCGGGAGAGCAAGGACCGTGCGCTGGGGGCGATGGCCGACGCCCTCGTCGAGCGGGTCGCGGAGGTCCTCGCCGCCAACGCCGAGGACGTCGACGCCGCCCGTGCCGGCGGGACCCCCGATCACGTCCTGGACCGCCTCCGACTCGATGAGGGGAGGGTCGCCGGGATGGCCGACGGCCTCCGCGACGTGGCCAGGCTGCCGGACCCGGTCGGCGAGGTGGTGCGCGGCTCGACCCTGGCCAACGGGCTGGAGCTGCGGCAGGTCCGGGTGCCGTTCGGGGTGGTGGGCATCATCTACGAGGCCCGGCCCAACGTGACCGCCGACGCGGCAGGGATCTGCCTCAAGAGCGGCAACGCGGTGCTGCTGCGCGGCTCCTCGAGCGCCCGCCGGTCCAACGCCGCGATCGTCGGGGTGCTCCGTGACGCCGCGCAGGGCGCCGGCCTGCCTGCCGACGTGGTGCAGCTGGTGCCGGCCGAGAGCCGGGGGACGGCGACGGAGCTCATGCGCGCGCGGGGCCTGGTCGACGTGCTCGTCCCCCGCGGGGGTGCCGGGCTCATCCGCTCGGTGGTCGAGGAGTCGATCGTGCCGGTGATCGAGACCGGGGTCGGCAACTGCCACGTGTACGTCGATGCCGCGGCTGACCTCGACATGGCGCTGCGGATCGTGCTCAACGCGAAGACCCACCGGCCGTCGGTGTGCAACGCGGCCGAGTCGCTGCTGGTCCATGCCGACGTCGCCGACGCGTTCCTGCCACGGGTCGTGGCCGCGCTGCGGGAGGCCGGGGTCACCGTCCACGGAGATGCGACGTTCGCCACGCACGACGGCGTGGAGGAGGCTACCGAGGAGGACCACGCCACGGAGTACCTCGGGCTCCACCTCAGTGCTGCCGTGGTCCCCGACCTTGAGGCCGCGCTCGCCCACATCCGCCGCTACGGGTCGGGCCACTCAGAGGCGATCGTGACCGACTCCCAGGCAGCGGCACGCCGGTTCACCGCAGCCGTGGACGCCGCCGCCGTGCTCGTCAACGCCTCCACCCGCTTCACCGACGGCGGGGAGTTCGGGTTCGGCGCCGAGATCGGGATCTCCACCCAGAAGCTGCACGCGCGCGGTCCGATGGGCCTCCCGGAGATGACGTCGACCAAGTACGTGGTCACCGGGGACGGGCACGTGCGATGAGGGGACGCCTCACCGGTAGGCTGTGGTCATGCTCCAGTCGCTCGTCCTCGCTGCCGAGTCCGCCGAAGGCGGCATGAACGCCTACCTGGTCGGTGGGCTCACGCTCGCCTTCCTGTTGGCCCTGCTCTTCGGCTTGGTCTCCTTCGCCGCGGGACGCGACCACTCCTGAGCGTGGAGCAGCCTCCGGTGGCCTCCTCGGACGGTTCCGCGACGCCGAGACGGCGCCGAGTGGGGGTCATGGGCGGCACGTTCGACCCCATCCACCACGGCCACCTGGTGGCCGCCAGCGAGGTGCGTGCGTACCTCGACCTCGACGAGGTCGTCTTCGTGCCGACCGGTGAGCCGTGGCAGAAGGTCGACCGCGTGGTGTCGCCGGCCGAGCACCGCTACCTGATGACGGTCATCGCGACCGCCGCCAACCCCCGCTTCCGTGTCTCCCGCGTCGACATCGACCGGCCGGGGCCGACGTACACCGTCGACACCCTGCGGGACCTCGCCGCGCAGATGCCCGACGTCGACCTCTACTTCATCACCGGGGCCGACGCGCTCGCCGACATCCTCGGGTGGCGCGACGCCGAGGAGCTCTTCGGCCTGGCGCACTTCGTGGGCTGCACCCGCCCCGGCTACGAGATGGACGCCTCGACGCTGTCGGGCATGCCGTCGGAGCGGGTGACGCTGCTGGAGATACCCGCGCTGGCGATCTCCTCCACCGACGTCCGCCGCCGCACCGCGGACGGCCACCCCGCGTGGTACCTCGTCCCGGACGGCATCGTCCAGTACATCGCCAAGCACTCCCTCTACTCCGCCCAGCCGCCGACCGCCGGTCAAGCTGGCCGAGACACCGACACCGACCCTGGAGCCACATGACTGCCACCGACCGTGCCCTGGAGCTGGTCCGCGAGGCCGCCCGGGCCGCCTCCGACAAGCTCGCCGAGGACATCGTCGCCTTCGACGTCTCCGACCAGCTCGTCATCACCGACTGCTTCCTGCTCGCCTCCGCCCGCACCGACCGTCAGGTCAAGGCCGTGGTGGACGAGGTCGAGGACCGGCTGCGCGAGCTGGGCGCCAAGCCCGTGCGCCGCGAGGGCGAGCGCGACGGACGCTGGGTGCTCATCGACTACGCAGACATCGTCGTGCACGTCCAGCACTCCGAGGAGCGGGCCTTCTACGCCCTGGAGCGTCTCTGGCGCGACTGCCCCGTCGTCACCCTCCCCGAGGACGTGACGAGCGGCCGAGGCGAGGGGTGAGCGACCCGCTCGGGGAGACCTCCCTGAGGCGGGTGGTGCTGCTGCGGCACGGCCGCACGGCCTGGAACCTCGCGGGTCGTGCCCAGGGGCAGACCGACGTGCCCCTCGACGAGGTCGGCCACGCCCAGGCTGCTGCCGCCGCGGTGGCGGTCGCGGCGCTGGAGCCGGACGTGCTGGTGACCTCGGACCTCGTCCGGGCGGCCGGGACGGCGGCGTACCTGGAGAAGGCGACGGGACTGACGGCCCGGCACGACCCCCGGCTCCGCGAGATCCACTGGGGTGTCCGTGAGGGCAGCACGCTCGAGGAGTTCCGGGCGGCCGCGCCCGAGGCGTACGCCGCGTGGGAGGGGTCGGGTCGCCTCGCGCGCATCCCGGGCGGGGAGAGCGAGGACGAGGTGGCCGCCCGCGTGCGCGCCGCCGTCCGGGAGTCCGTGGACGCCCTCGGGGCGGGCGAGACACTGGTGCTCGTCTCCCACGGCGCGGCTCTCAAGGCCGCGGTGGCGACGCTGCTCGGATGGGACGACGCGGGTCCGCTGCGCCTGCGTGCGACGGGCAACTGCACGTGGTCCCAGGTCGACGTCCGGCCCGATGGGTCGGGCGTGCTGGCGGCGTACAACGTGCCCACCTGAGGACCCTCCCGACCCCGGTCACCCCGATTTCACATCCGCGAAGGGGGCCTTGTACGATTCCCGGGTTGCCCGATCACGGGCGGCGGGGCTGTGGCGCAGCTGGTAGCGCACCTCCATGGCATGGAGGGGGTCAGGGGTTCGAGTCCCCTCAGCTCCACACTTGGACCAGTGTCGACGACGCTGGCAGACGAAGCCATCCCGTAGGGGGTGGCTTCGTTGCGTTGGGGGCGGCGGCGCGGCACACGTCAGCTCGGCCTGAGTGCTTCGGCTCTGGGTGCTTCGGGAGAACGGCTTCGCCCGGGTCCGTCGGGAAGGGACCCGGCGCCTCTACGCGGTCGAGGCTGCGCCGTTGCAGGAGTGGACCCCGCCGGACGACCGCGGATACAGCGATCAGGTCGAGATCAGGCTGACGTCCGAGGGGCCGAGCGCGACGTGGCTGGAGCTGGAGCACGCCTCCGTCGCCGATGGCTTCCGCAACGAGCCCGAGACCGGCTGCTAAGGGCGTCGGGACCGGGTGGGAAGGACCACTGCACTACCTCGGCGAGTACCTGCGAGGCGTCCTCCCTGCCACGCCCAGACCTGAGCCGCCGACCCACCGCGGCCGAACGGTGCGGCTCGGCTCAGAACAGCGTCCAGGCGGCGACACCGCCGAAGAGGGCGCTGTAGATGATCGCCTCCGACTGGATCCTCCAGAACACGTCGGATCGGATGAACTTCCTCTTCATGTACACCAGCCCCTCGATGTTGTTCGAGAACGGGGTCGCCGCCGCGAGATCGGCGTACACGAACATGAGGGTTGCGAGGAATCCGAACCGCGCCGCGAGGGACAGCTCGGCCAGCGGCTCCAGGATCGGATACAGCACGACCGACATGAGGAGACCCCGCGCGAGTTGAGCCGGCCACATCAACACCCCTTGACGCGCCTTCTCCTCGGGGACGTCCACATCCCGAAGAAAGGGCGCGAAGAGCGCGCGATCGCCCGTGTACAGGTCTCTTGTGAACCGGAGACTGACCACCCCGGCTGCCACGTAGGCACCCAGGTGGATGAGGACGAACCCGAGGCTGAACCACACGTAGTCCACGCAAGGACTCCATTCTGAGAATGCTCGCCGGGACCCCGGCACGCCCGCAGATCCCTCGTCTCGTTCAACTCCGCGGGGTGAGGAGCGCTCTGGAAGGTACGTGAGCACCGCCAGGGAGACGGCCAGGCCCGCGAGCGAGAGGTCCCGCGAGGAGCGACGGGCTCAGACGACGCCGAGGGCGAGCATGGCGTCGGCGACCCGGCTGAAGCCGGCGACGTTGGCGCCGACCACGTAGTCACCGGGGCGGCCGTACTCCTCGGCGGTGGCCGCGCAGCGCTCGTGGATGCCGTGCATGATCTCGGCCAGGCGCGCCTCGGTGTGCTCGTGGGTCCAGGCGTCACGGCTGGCGTTCTGCTGCATCTCCAGGCCGGACGTCGCCACCCCGCCGGCGTTGACCGCTTTGCCGGGCCCGAAGAGCACGTCGGCACCGCGGAACACCGCGACGGCCTCCGGCGTGCAGGGCATGTTGGCGCCCTCGGCGACGGCCAGCACCCCGCGGTCGACGAGGAACTTCGCGTCGGCACCGTCGAGCTCGTTCTGGGTGGCGCACGGGAGGGCGACGTCGACCTCGGCCTCGCCCGCGACCTGCCACACGTTCACGCCGTCGAGGAAGCGGGCGTCGGCGCGACGCCCCGCGTAGTCGGAGATCCGGCCCCGCTCGACCTGCTTGACCTGGTGGAGCAGCTCGAGGTCGATGCCGGCCGGGTCGTAGACCGCGCCGGAGGAGTCCGAGCACCCCACGACTGTGCCGCCGAGCTGCTGGACCTTCTCGATGGCGAAGTGGGCGACGTTGCCCGAGCCCGAGACCAGGACCCGCGCGCCGTCGAAGGACCGACCGCGGGTGGTCAGCATGTGCTCGGTGAAGAAGACGGTGCCGTAGCCGGTGGCCTCCGGGCGCATCGGGGAGCCGCCCCAGGTGATGCCCTTCCCGGTGATGACGCCCGACTCGTAGCGGTGGGTGAGGCGCTTGTACTGGCCGAAGAGGTAGCCGACCTCCCGCGTCCCGACGCCGATGTCGCCGGCCGGCACATCGGTGTACTCGCCGATGTGGTGGTGCAGCTCGGTCATGAACGACTGGCAGAACCGCATGACCTCACCGTCGGTGCGGCCCTTGGGGTCGAAGTCGCTGCCGCCCTTGCCGCCGCCCAGGGGCAGGCCGGTGAGCGCGTTCTTGAAGACCTGCTCGAAACCGAGGAACTTCACCGTCCCCAGCAGCACGCTGGGGTGGAAGCGGAGGCCGCCCTTGTAGGGGCCGAGCGCGGAGTTGAACTGCACCCGGAACCCGCGGTTGATCCGGACCTTGCCCTCGTCGTCGACCCACGGGACCCGGAACACGATCTGTCGCTCCGGCTCGCAGATCCGCTCGAGGATGGACTGGTCGCCGTACTCGGGGTGCTTGTCGAGGACCAGGTCGAGGGAGTCGAAGACTTCCTCGACGGCTTGGTGGAACTCGGTCTCCCCGGGGTTGCGCCGCAGCACTTCCTCGAAGTTCGTGCGGACGGTCTCGTTGCGCCAGGTCATGGGGGAACCGTAACTACCGCCGGAAGTCGGCGTCACACCGCAGGCGTCAGGGGGTGTGCCGCAGCCGCACCGACAGGCAGGTCACGCAGCCCTCGAGCTTCTCGAACTCGGAGATGTCGACGGCCACCACCGAGAGCCCGCGGCCCTCGAGGAGGGCGCGGGTCCGGGGTGCGGCGCTCGACATCAGGACGGTCTCCTCGTCGAGCAGGACGACGTGGCTGCCCGGCTCCTCGGGCACCTCCAGCACGTCGGTCCACGGGAACTGTGGCTCGCGGTACGGCGGGTGCACCAGGACGGTGCCGTCGGCCAGGGCGGTCACGGCGGACTTCAGGTGCAGCACCCGGGTAAGCGGCACACCGTGCACCCGCGCGCCCTCCGGGGCCAGGGCCTCGGCCAGCTGGGCGAGGCCGGCGTGGTTCGTGCGTCCGCCCATGCCGACCCACACGTCGCCGTCGTGCTTGAGGACGTCGCCGCCGTCGAGGGTGCCTGGCGCGTCGATGGCGACGACGCGGTACCCGAGTTCGCGCAGGACCTGCCCGGTGCCGTCGGTCTCCGGTTGCCGTTCGGGGGCCCCGGGGCGGCTGACCACCGCGGTGGCGCCGTACATCACCACGGTGTCCTCGACGAACGCCGCGTCCGGACAGTCGTCGGCGGGCGGGACCTCGAGGGTCTGCCACCCGGCGGCGTCGAGGGCGGCGACGTACCCCTCCCACTGTCGTCGGGCCAGCGCGACGTCGACGGGGGAGCGCTCGATGTGGGTGACCAGGCCTTCGTCCAGGTTCGGCGAGGGACGACGGACCAGGGCGCGGCGGCTGTGCATGGGGCCATTCTCACCGACGTGTCGAGGCGGACCGACAGGGTGGTTCGGCACTGTCATGATGGCCTTATGAGCGTTGTGTTCGAGGGTGAGAAGGTCCGTCCGCAGGGCGGGGTCGTGGTCGGTGACGACGGGTCGGGATCGGCCGGACGCGCCGTCCTCTACGCGCGCGACGAGGCCGCGCGCCGGGGTGTCGACCTGCACGTGGTGCGGGCCTGGACCATCACTACCGCCGCGCGTCCGGCGGACGCGCGGCCGGGCTACGCGCCG
Source organism: Nocardioides sp. (assembly GCA_030698375.1). GTDB lineage: Bacteria > Actinomycetota > Actinomycetes > Propionibacteriales > Nocardioidaceae > Nocardioides_A. Next base: position 16,216 of record JAUYLL010000095.1, read on the forward strand.
GCGATGAGGGAGCTGGAGACCGCGACCCGGGAGGCCGAGACCGCGCGGGTCGCCGAGTTGTTCGGCGCCGACCCGGGGGTCGCCGTGCACGTGCACGTGCCGAACGGGCCGGCCGCCCAGAACCTCATCGAGGCCTCCGCCACGGCCGACGTCGTGGTCGTCGGGTCGCGGGGGCTCGGGGGCTTCGCCACGCTCGTCCTCGGCTCCGTCGCCGACCAGGTGATCCGGCACGCGCAGGGGCCCGTGGTCGTCGTCCGCCCCTGACGGCGGACCTGACACCGAGCCCGGCAGGGCTCAGGTGATCGTCATCCCGCCGTCGACGGGGAGCGTCTGGCCGGTGATGTAGCCCGCGGCGTCGCTGGCGAGGAAGACCGCCGTGGCGGCCAGTTCGCGGGGGTCGCCCTTGCGCCCGACGGGGATCCGGCCCTGCTGGGACTCCAGGTAGCCCTCGGGGTACTGGTCGGTCATCTCGGAGGCGAAGAAGCCGGGCGCGATCGCGTTCACGCGGATGCCCTTGCGGCCGGTCCACTGCTGGGCGAGGTCGCGGGTGAGGCCGATGATCCCGGCCTTCGTGGCGGCGTACGCGGCCTGGGGGAGCCCTGCGGTGGTGATGCCGAGGACCGAGGAGATGTTGATGATGCTGCTGCCCGGCTGCATGACCCGACCGCAGGCCTGGGCCATCCAGTAGCTGCCGTTGAGGTTCACGTCGACGACGGTGCGGAACTGCTCGGGGGTCTCCCGGGTGGCCGGCACCGCGGTCCCGATGCCGGCGTTGTTCACCAGCACGTCGACCCGGCCGAAGGCCTCCATCGCGGCGTCGACGAGGGCCTGGCAGTCCTCGGGGGAGGCGACGTCGGTGGCGACGGTGACGGCGCGGCGGCCGTGCTTCTCCACCAGGGCGGCGGTGTCGGCGAGCCGGTCCACCCGGCGGGCACCGAGGACGAGGTCGGCCCCGGCCTCGGCGAAGACCTCGGCGAAGACGACGCCCAGGCCGGAGGACGCGCCGGTCACGACGACGACCTTGTCGTCGAGGCGGAACATCTGCTGCAGGTCGGTGCTCACGAGGAGGTCTCCTTCGATCGTTCGGCGGCCTGACGGGCCGACCAGGCACTGGCCACCATGGCACGCAGGTCGTGACGCATCGTCCAGTCGAGGTCGCGCGCGGCGTTCTCGCCGGTGGCGACGATGCGGGCCGGGTCGCCGGGGCGGCGCGGGGCGATCTCGGGGGTGAAGTCCACGCCGGTGACGGCGGCGACGGTGTCCATGATCTCGCGCACGGAGGACCCGGTGCCGCTGCCGAGGTTGTAGACGGCGTCGAGCTGCTCCCCGGCGGCGAGCCGGCGGGC
>JAUYLL010000110.1 GCA_030698375.1 Nocardioides sp.
CGGTCGTCCAGGTCGACGGTCCGCGGCGCCGGGGCGCGACCGGCCAGGCGCAGCGCCCGCACGCGTCGCCGGCTGCGCAGCGCGAGGGCGGCGATCACCTGGTCGTTGTGGAAGCGCCGGGCCAGCTCCACCTTGCGGCAGGCCGCGCCGAGCTCGCCGACGAGCGCCGCCCCACCCGGTTGCTCGCGCACTCCCTCGAGCAGCGCCGCGCCGTCCTCGTCGTCGGGGAAGACCAGCCGGAGCGCGAGCGAGAGCCGCGACTGCGCGTCCTCCCCGTCGGGCGGCAGTCCGTCCGCCCCCAGCCGGGCCGCCGCGGCCGCGTCGACGACCAGCAGCGAGCTCGCCGGGTCGAGTGCCCCCGCCAGGCCGAGCTCCGTGGCGACGCCCGCGCGTCGTTGCAGCTGGGTCTCCAGCGAGGCGTGGGCCAAGTCGAGCCGGTGGTGGAGCCGGTCGAGCCGGCGCGCGGTCCAGGTCAGCCACCACCCGAGCACCAGCAGCAGGAGCACCAGGGCGACGAGCGCAGCCACGAGCAGCGGGGTCATCCGCGCACCACCGTCTCGTAGACCTCCACGATCTCGGCCGCGACCGTCGCCCAGTCGTATCGCCGTACGCCGACCCGCGCCGCAGCGACGTAGGCCTCGCGCCGCGCGGGGTCTGCGAGCAACGCGACCGCCTGGCGTGCGAGATCGTCGGCGTCGAGGTTGCGGAACGTCACGCCGAGCGCGCCGCCGGCCAGGACCGAGCGGAAGGCCGGCAGGTCGCTGGCCAGCACCGCCGTGCCGGCGGCCATCGCCTCGACCAGCACGATGCCGAAGCTCTCGCCGCGGGTGTTGGGGGCGACATAGAGGTCGGCGGTCGCCAGTGCGTCGGCCTTGTCGGTGTCGTCGACCCGGCCGAGGAAGTCCACGGAGCCCGCTGTCGACCCGAGGAGCGCCCGCGCTTCATCCACGTCGCCTCCCCCGACGACCAGCAGTCGCGCGCCGGGATGGGCCTCGAGGACCTGGGGCCAGGCGCGGGCGAGCACGGCGAAGCCCTTGCGCTCCTCACCCAGCCGGCCGACGAAGGCGAGGGTCGGGTCCCCGCGCCACTCCGGACGCGGCTCCGCCCGGGCGTAGCGGTCGACGTACACGCCGTTGGGGACGACGACGGGCTCTCCGCCCTGGTGCTGCACCAGCGTGGCGCGAGCGTGCTCGGAGACCGCGATCCGCGCGGAGATCTTCTCCATGAACGGTCGCAGCACCCCGCCGGCGGCCGAGAGCGCGAGCGACCGGGTCTGGGAGGTGTGGAAGGTAGCCACGACCGGGACGTCCGCGGCGGCCAGCGTCAGCAGGGAGGCGCTGGGGGTGCCGGGCTCGTGCACGTGCACGACATCGAAGTCGTGGTCGCGCAGCCACCGTCGGCAGCGTGCCGCCACGACCGGTCCGAAGCCGAGGTGGCTGACCGAGCCGTTGTAGGGAACCGGCATCGTGCGGCCCGCGGAGGTGACGTGGGCGGGCAGCCGCGACTCGTCCTCGACCGGCGCGAGCACGGCGACGTCGTGACCGAGCGCCATGAGCGACTCGGCGAGGTCGGTGACGTGGATCTGCACCCCACCGAAGGTGTCGAAGGAGTAGGGGCAGACGATCCCGATGCGCATCCTCAGGCCTCCGGCGCAGCGGCCGCGGGGCCCCGGGCTGGGTCGAGGTCGGCGAGGAACACGCGCTGCATCATGTGCCAGTCGACGGGGTGCTCGCGGAAGGCGTCGGAGAAGACGTCGGCGACACCCTGCATCATCCGGACGTCACCCCCGTCCCCCCTGTCGTGCGGCACCGGCTCGTGGAAGGTGACGACCATCTCGCGGCCCTCGTGGTGCAGCGTCGCCGGCACCAGCGGTGCTCCGGTGCGCAGCGCCAGCTGTGCCGGCCCGCGCGGCATCGAGGCGGGCTCGCCGAGCAGGGTGACGGACGCCCCGGCGCGTGAGAGGTCGCGGTCGGCGAGCAGGCACACCAGGCCGCCGTCGGTGACCCACTCGGTGAGCCGGCGGGTGACCCCGTCCTCACCCAGCGGCAGCACGTGCATGCCGAGCCCGCTGCGGTAGGCCACGAACTCGTCGTACAGGCGCTCGGGGCGCAGCCGCTCGGCTACCGTCATCAGCGGCATTCCCTCTGCGCACGCCCAGGCCCCCGCCCAGTCCCAGTTCCCCATGTGGGGCAGGGCGATCACCACGCCGTCGCCGGCGGCGTACGCGTCCCGGAGGACGTACTCGCGCACGATGCGGGTGCGCGCGAGGAGGTCGGCCAGGTCCCACGAGGGCAGCCGGAACGACTCGCACCAGTAGCGCAGGTAGGACCGGACACCGGCCTCGGTGACGGCGTCGAGCTCGGTCTCGGGGACCGCCCGGGCCAGGTTGGCCCGCAGCCGCCGGACGCTCGCTCCCCCGCCTGCGTAGACCCTGGTGGCGATCCTGTCGAACAGCGCGTACGCCGCCGGCTCCGGGAGCAGCCGGACCAGCCGCCACCCGGCGACGTACGCCTGCGCGGAGGCCGACTCCCGCAGGCGCGATCCCGCGCTCAGGCCGGGCCCCCCAGGGTCGGGTCGGCCAGAGCCTGGCGACGCACGATGAGGCAACGTTGGACGACGGTGACGGTGCTGGCCACCGCGAGGGCCCACAGCACGATCGCGATGAGGATCGGCAGGTCAAAGATGCCGGCGAACCCGGTCATCACCAGCACCGCGACCAGCCGGTCGGCCCGCTCGGCGATCCCGCCCTTGGCCTGCATCCCGAGCGACTCCGCCCGGGCTCGGGCGTAGGAGGTCACCGAGCCCATGACGAGGCAGTAGAGCGCCAGGACCATGAGGAGCTCGGACTCCCCCGGGCCGGCGAAGTAGAGCACCAGCCCCCCGAAGATCGCGGCATCGCCGATGCGGTCGAGGGTGGAGTCCAGGAAGGCACCCCACTTCGACGAGGTGCCCGAAATCCGGGCCATGTAGCCGTCGATGAGGTCGGAGAAGACGAAGGCGGTGATGACCAGCACGCCGATGAGCAGCTCGCCACGGGGGAAGAAGACCAGCGCGCCCGCGCTGACGCCGAGGGTGCCCACGAGGGTGACCGCGTCGGCGCTCACGCCCATCCGGAGCAGCAGGTGCGCGATTGGCGAGAAGACCTTGGTCCAGAAGCCGCGAAAACGTTCCAACATGGTGGCAGCAGGCTAGTGCCTACCCCGTCTTGGCGAGCCGGTCGGTGCGCAGTCTTGCCGTACTGTCGATGTACGGAGCCATCCAGGCGCCCAATCAGGGAGCGCCATGAGCGACAAGTCACCCCACCACCTGCTGCGGCTCGGCGTCGTGGGGCGTTCGACCATGGAGAACGAGCACCGGCTCCCCCTGCACCCCGCACACCTGCCACGCATCGACGCGGACCTGCGTGCCGCGATGCTCCTCGAGGAGGGGTATGGCGAGCCGTTCGGGATCCCCGACCACGAGCTCGCGCCGCTCGTCGGCGAGATCTGCTCGCGCGCCGCTCTGCTCGAGGCGGCTGACGTCGTGCTGCTGCCCAAGCCTCAGCACGAGGACTTCAACGCCCTCCGGACCGGGCAGGTGCTGTGGGGTTGGCCGCACTGCGTCCAGGACCCCGTCGCGACCCAGGTCGCGATCGACCAGTCGCTGACCCTGATCGCGTTCGAGGCGATGAACTACTGGGACTCCCGGGGCGGCTTCGGCCTCCACGTCTTCCACAAGAACAACGAGCTCGCCGGCTTCGCCTCGGTGCTGCACGCGCTCGCCCTCGTCGGCACCACCGGCACCTACGGGCGCCCGCTCCGGGCGGTGGTGATCGGGTTCGGCGCGACCGCGCGCGGAGCCATCACGGCACTCAATGCCCACGGCATCCACGACGTGCAGGTCCTCACGAACCGCCAGGTCGGTGCGGTGGGCTCACCCATCCACTCGGTGCGGATCAGCCACTTCGCGCACGCCTCGGCCGCGCCCCACGAGACCCTCGTCTCCACCCCAGCCGGTCCGGTGCCCGTCGCGGACGTGCTGGCGGCCAGCGACGTCGTCGTCAACTGCACGTTTCAGGACACCGACCACCCGCTGACCTACCTCGACGAGTCCGACCTGCCCGCCTTCCGGCGCGGCAGCCTGATCGTCGACGTCTCCTGCGACGAGGGCATGGGGTTCAGTTGGGCCCGACCGACGACCTTCGACGAGCCGATGTTCACCGTGGGCGACGGCATCGGCTACTACGCGGTCGACCACACGCCGTCGTACCTGTGGGCCTCGGCGACCTGGGAGCTCAGCGAGGCGCTCATGCCGTTCCTGCGCACCGTGATGAGCGGACCGCAGGCCTGGGACACCGACCAGACCGTGACGCGCGCCATCGAGGTGCGCGACGGGGTCGTCGTGAACCCCGCGATCCTGTCCTTCCAGGGGCGGGCGGCCGAGCACCCCCACCCGGTCACGACCGGCGCCACGCCTCCGCAAGAAGGTCCCGGGTCTCCGACAGCAGCTGCGGCAGGGTCTTCGTCCCCCCGGTGACCGTCATGAAATTGGCGTCTCCCGACCAGCGCGGCACGACGTGCTGGTGCAGGTGGGCGGCCAGCGAGCCGCCGGCGGCGGCCCCGAGGTTGAGGCCGATGTTGAACGCGTGCGGGGCCGAGACCGTGCGGATCGCCGTGAGGGCGTCCTTCGTCATGGACGCGACCTCCGCGGTCTCGGCGTCGTCGAGGTCGGTGTAGTCGGCGACGTGCCGGTACGGCAGGACCATGAGGTGGCCGGGGTTGTAGGGGTAGAGGTTCAGCACGGCGTACGTCGTGTCCCCCCGCGCCACCACCAGGTCACCCTCGCCGGGGTCCTTCCCGTCACTCGCCGCGATCCGACAGAACGGGCAGCCGGGCTCGGCCTCGGCCGGTTCCTCTTCGACGCGGTCACCCCGGACGTAGGCCATCCGGTGCGGCGTCCAGAGCCGGTCGAGGGCGTCGGGGTTCCCGACGCCCGACTGACGGTGCCCCTCCTGCTCGCCCTGCACCGCGGCCTCAGACCTGGACGCGGGCGGCGACGGCCTCGACGACACGCGCGATGGCGTCCTCGAGGGGCACGCCGTTGTCCTGGCGGCCGTGGCGGTTGCGGAAGCTGACCGCTCCGGCGGCGATGTCGTCGTTGCCGGCGATCATCATGAACGGCACCTTCTGCAGCTGGGCGTTGCGGATCTTCTTCTGCATCCGGTCGTCGGAGTCGTCGACCTCGACCCGCAGGCCGAGGGGACGCATCCGGCGTGCGACGTCGTGCAGGTAACCGGCGTGGTCGCCAGCGACCGGGATCGCCTGCACCTGGACGGGAGCCAGCCAGGGCGGGAAGGCGCCGGCGTAGTGCTCGACGAGCACCCCGATGAAGCGCTCGATGGAGCCGAACTTCGCGGAGTGGATCATCACCGGCCGCTGGCGGGTGCCGTCGTCGGCCTGGTACTCCAGGCCGAACCGCTCCGGCTGGTTGAAGTCGTACTGGATCGTCGACATCTGCCAGGTCCGGCCGATCGCGTCGCGCGCCTGCACCGACACCTTCGGCCCGTAGTACGCCGCCCCGCCCGGATCCGGCACGAGCTCAAGGCCGGAGTCCTCGCAGACGGTGCGCAGCACCTCGGTGGCGGTGTCCCACTGCTCGTGCGAGCCGATGAACTTCTCGTTGTCGTCGTCGCGGGTGGAAAGCTCGAGGTAGAAGTCGTCGAGGCCGAAGTCGCGCAGCAGGCCGAGCACGAAGTCGAGCAGGTGCTTGATCTCCCCCGGGGCCTGCTCGGGGGTGACGTAGGAGTGGGAGTCGTCCTGGGCGAAGCCGCGCACCCGGGTCAGCCCGTGCACCACGCCGGACTTCTCGTAGCGGTAGACGTGACCGAACTCGAAGAGCCGCAGCGGCAGCTCGCGGTAGGACCGCCCGCGTGAGCGGTAGATGAGGTTGTGCATCGGGCAGTTCATCGCCTTGAGGCGGTACTCCGCCCCGTCCATCTCCATCGCTGGGAACATCGTGTCGGCGTAGTACGGCAGGTGGCCCGAGGTGTGGAAGAGGCCGTCCTTCGAGATGTGGGGCGTGCCGACGTACTCGAACCCCTCCTCGATGTGCCGCTGGCGGACGTAGTCCTCCATCACCCGCTTGAGCACGCCGCCCTTGGGGTGGAAGACCGGCAGCCCGGAACCGAGCTCGTCGGGGAAGCTGAACAGGTCGAGGTCGCGGCCCAGGCGGCGGTGGTCGCGGCGCTCGGCCTCCTCGATGCGGTGCAGGTGCTCGGCGAGGGCTTCCTTGGACTCCCAGGCGGTGCCGTAGAGCCGCTGCAGTTGCTTGTTCTTCTCGTCCCCGCGCCAGTACGCCGCCGCCGAGCGCATGAGTTTGAAGGCCGGGATCCGCTTCGTGGTCGGCAGGTGCGGGCCGCGGCAGAGGTCCTTCCACGCCACCTCGCCCTTGCGGTCGAGGTTGTCGTACATGGTCAGCTCACCGGCACCGACCTCGACGTTGGCGCCCTCGGCCGCCTCCCCTGCCCCCGCCCCTTTGAGGCCGATGAGCTCGAGCTTGTAGGGCTCGTCGACCAGCTCGACCTGCGCCTCGTCGTCGCTGACCGCGCGACGGGAGAACCGCTGGTTCTCCTTGACGATCTTGCGCATCTTGGTCTCGATCTTCTCGAGGTCCTCGGGCGTGAACGGGGTCGGCACGTCGAAGTCGTAGTAGAAGCCGTCGGTGATCGGCGGACCGATGCCCAGCTTGGCCTCGGGGAAGAGCTCCTGGACGGCCTGGGCCATCACGTGCGCGCAGGAGTGCCGCAGGATGTCGCGTCCGTCGGCGGAATCGATGGCCACCGGCTCCACGACGTCGCCCTGCTCGATCTCGTGGCTGAGGTCGCGCAGGTCCTCACCGACCCGGGCGGCGATGACGGTCGGCTCGTCGGCGAAGAGCTCCCAGGCCTTCGACCCCGTCTCCACGACCCGATCCACCCGCTCCCCTGCGTGGACGACGGTCACGGTGATCTCGGGCAAAACGGACTCCTCGGACATCAAGACAAGGCATGCTGGGTCATGATCGTATCGACCACCGGACCCGGCACGCCGCCGGGTTTGCCGCACCACGCGGCGCCTGCCTCGAGAGGAACCCCCCGCCTCCATGCTGCGACGCACTCGGACGTTGACCGCAGCGACGGCGACGGCGGTGGTGCTCGGCACCCTGGCCCTCGTGCCGTCGCCGGGGACTGCCGACACCCGGACCTTCGCCGACCCCACCGGGCCCCGCGGCGGACACGCCATCGAGTCGGTGAAGGTCGACAACACCGGCCCCCGGGTCGGTGTCGTCGTGCGTCACCGCTCTGCGGACTGGCGCGGCCGGGTGACCATCAAGATCGACGCGGTCGGTGGCCCGCGCGCCGACTACACCGCGGCGGCGAACCACGCCCACCGGCCCCGTCGCACCTTCGTCCGCGCGGGCGGTGCCGCCTGGCGGTGCGGCTCCCGTACCTTCGACACGCGGCCAGACCGCCGGGTCACCCGGCTGAGCATGAACCGCGCCTGCATGGGCGGCGCCCCGAAGATGAAGGTCACCGTCATCGTGCGCAGCCCCGGCAAGCGCCGCGACGTCGCGCGGACGCCGATCGTGACCCGGACGGTGCGCACAGCCCCCGTTCCGCAGGACCCGCCGAACGTGGTGATGTTCATGCTCGACGACATGCGCGCCGACGACCTGCGCTACATGCCGAACACCCGGCGGCTGATCGCTGCCCAGGGCGTCAGCTTCGCCAACGCCTTCGCGCCCTACCCGCTGTGCTGCCCGGCCCGAGCCTCGGTGATGACGGGGACCTACACGCACAACCACGGGGTCTACAGCCACCTGCCGCCGTACGGGTTCACCCGCTTCGACGACTCCTCGACGTTCGCGACCTGGCTGCGCACGGCCGGGTACCGCACCGCCTACCTCGGCAAGTACCTCAACGGGTATGGCCGCCAGCCGGCTCCCGGCGCCGAGGCCGGGACCACCTCGACGCAGTACGTCCCCCCGGGCTGGACCGACTGGCACGCCTCCATCGACGGCGGGCTGCCCGCCTCCCACCCGGACAACGGCGGCACCTACCGCTACAACAACACCACCCTGAACAACAACGGCCGGGGCTACATCAGCCTCAAGGGCCGCTACCAGACCCGGGCGTACGGCGACCTCGCGACGAACAAGATCGCCCAGATGGCCGCCTCGCCGAAGCCGTTCCTCTACTACGTGTCGTTCACCGCGCCACACCATGGGAAGCCGAACAACCCCGACGACCCGGCCCCCGTCACGCGCGACGACGGCACCACCACCCGGGTGGTCACGCCCTCGGTGCCTGCCAACGCCCGCGGGCGATTCGACTCGATCATCACCGAGGCACCCGGGGCGTACTGGCTCGACCCGGATCCCAGCGACCGGCCAGAGGAGATGCGCACGGTCCCTCCGCTCAACGAGGCCGAGAAGGCCGCCCTGCTCGAGGCCACCCGACAGCGGGCCGAGTCGGTCGGCATCGTCGACGACCAGGTCGGCCGGGTCATGGCCTCGCTCGAGGCCACGGGCGAGCTGGAGCAGACCTACGTCCTGTTGACCTCCGACAACGGCTACTTCCTCGGCGAGCACGGCATCCGCCAAGGGAAGGTACTGCCCTACGAGCCATCGCTTCGGGTGCCGCTGGTGATGCGTGGCCCCGGCATCCCCCAGGGGCAGGTCCGTCACGACCCGGTCCTTTCGACCGACCTGGCACCGACCTTCGCCGAGATCGCCGGGGTCTCGCCGACCAGTCCCGTCGACGGGATCTCGGTGCTCGACCTGGCCCGCACCGGTGACCGGGGTTGGACACGGCCGGTGCTCGTGGTGACCGGTCCCCGCTCGACCGTGCGCGACACCGACGAGGCCGGCGCACCTGTCACCCCGGACGACCCCGGGGCGATCGACCAGCGGTTCCTGCTCGGCGTACGCACCGCGCGCTATCTCTACACCGACCGGGCCAGTGGTCACGAGGAACTCTTCGACCTCCGCACCGACCCCTCCCAGTACGACAACGTGATCGACGAGGACGTCCCGGTCCCCGACGACCCGCGGAGGATGACGTACGCCGAGGTCAGCGACCTGCTGCGCCAGCAGTTGGCCCGGGTGCGAGCCTGCAAGGAGGACGCCTGCAACGCCCCGCTGCCACCCGAGCTGGTCGAGGCGCCACCGGTGTGGCCACCGATGAGGTCGCTGCTGCCCCGCTGAGCGGGACGGACCCCCGCGTCGTACGACGAAGGCCGGCTCCCCGCGGGGAGCCGGCCTTCGTGGTGCTGGTGGGCGATACTGGGTTCGAACCAGTGACCTCTTCGGTGTGAACGAAGCGCGCTACCACTGCGCCAATCGCCCGCGATGCGCGTCAGAGACTAGCGCACACCAGGGGGGCCGATCACATCGACCCGGTCGGGGCCCGGTCTCACATCCCCGGCAGGTCCGGGAGCCACCCAGCGATGCTCTGGGCCCAGCCCCACCCGTCGACGGCGAGGCGCGGCCAGTCGAAGGTGACGACGTACCAGACACCGAAGCAGGCCACGACGACGAGCACGGCCCCGATCAGCATGATCCGACGGCGCCGGACGGCGGGGTCCATCTGCTCGGCGTGCTCCTTGGCCTCTGCGAGCTTGCGGCGGGCGACCTGCAACCAGCGGGCGGCCCAGTCGTACTCGGTGGAGAGGATCGCCAGTCCGACCGCGATGCCGACGAGGCCCGGTCCCGGGGTGACCAGCATGATGATCCCGGCGAGGAGCACCAGGGACCCGACGACGGTGACGCCGATCTTGGTGGCGAGGGCGGTCGCGGGGTTGTGGTGCATCCGGGCGTGCAGTCGGCCGCGCGGGCGGCGCCGCACGTGCGACGACGCCCGGTGGTCGGCCCGGTGCTCAGGCAGGGCGAGCAAGGGCCCGGCCTCCACCTCCGCAGAGGTTCCACTCTCGCTGCGCTCGCTCACCACGACCCGTCCCTGTGTGGCGGATTTTCTCCGCGCCATCCTCAGGGACCGAGCGTATCGGCCGATCGGTGATCGCACACGCGCTCGCGCGCGTCGGACCCAGCGGCAGAGCCCCACCCGTCCAGAGGCGTGACGGGCGCGAACCCCGGGTACGACGTCGGCATCGGGTCGGATCACCTGTCGAGGAGGAAGCGATGAGCATCAAGGCCACCGCAGTGCGTCAGAAGACCACGCTCGAGCTCATCGACCCCGCGGGCCACCCGGCCGCGATCACCGCGGTCCTGGAGTACGACCCCAGCGCCGACCCGTTCGCCGTCAGCGCGCGGTTCGACGTCGCCGGCGCCGGCGTGGTGTGGACGTTCGCGCGCGAGCTCCTCCTGGACGGCCTGCTCGAGCCCACCGGCGACGGCGACGTGCACGTCTGGCCGACCGAGGCCGACCACGGTCACCCGCTGGTCGCCCTCGAGCTCAACTCCCCCGACGGCGAGGCGCTCCTCCAGGTCCGCGCGGCCGATGTGCACCGCTTCCTGCAGCAGAGCCTCGCCTCGGTCCCGCGGGGCAGCGAGAGCGACCTGCTCGACCTCGACGACCTGGTCGCCCGCCTGCTGGCCGACTGACCCGAACCGCCGCCCACCCCTCAGGGGTCGACGTCGGCGGCCTCACGCTCGCGCCAGACCTCCTGTGCCCGCACCGTCAGCGGGCCAGGCGCCGCGAGTTCACGCCCGTCGCACCGGCGGACCGGCTGCACGTCGCGGGTGGTCGAGACGAGGAACACCTCGTCGGCGGTCTCCAGCACGCTGACGGGTGCGTCGACCTCGACCACGTCCAGCCACTCGACCACCAGGGCCCGGGTGACTCCCGCCAGGCACCCCGAGGCCAGCGTCGGCGTGCGCAGCTCCCCGTCGACGGCGTAGAACACGTTCGATCCCGTGCCCTCGCAGAGGTGGCCGACGGTGTTGGCGAAGATCGCCTCGGTGGCGCCTCGCGCCGCGGCATGCGCCAGCGCGACCACGTTCTCGGCGTACGACGTGGTCTTAAGGCCGACCAGCGCCCCGCGCTCGTTGCGGGGCCACGGCACGGTGACCACCGCGGTGCTCGGCTCGGTGGGGGCCAGCGGCCCGGCCGCCACGACGAGCGTCGGCGGCTCGTCCCCGCGGCCCGAGCCCATTGGCGCTGGTCCCCCGGTGTAGGTGATCCGGATCCGCCCCAGGGCCAGGTCCTGGCCCTCGAGGACGGCCGCGACCCCCCGTCGTACGGCGTCCAGGTCGGGGGCGGGCAGCCCGAGGCCCGCGGCGGACCGCTCGAGCCGCGCGAGGTGCCGGGTGAGGGCGAAGGGACGCCCGTCGACGACCTTGAGGGCCTCGAAGACCGCGTCCCCCACGGTGAACCCGTGGTCGGTCACCCGCACCGCCGGCGCTGCCGGGTCCGCGAGCAGCGACCCGTTCACCCAGACCTGCATGGGCTCAGCGTAGGTCCGCGTCCGGCTGCCCGAGGGTCCGGAACACGCGGCCGGACCCGAAATTTGTCATTCCCCGGCCGTGGGCTACAGTTCTGCACGCACCACCGCCGGGGGCCGGTTCCGACCAGCCCGCAGCGGAGTGACAAGCGGACGTAGCTCAGTTGGTAGAGCGCAACCTTGCCAAGGTTGAGGTCGCGAGTTCGAGCCTCGTCGTCCGCTCGGAGAAGGGTCGCAGGTCCCCTCCTTACGGTGGAGTGGCCGAGAGGCGAGGCAACGGACTGCAAATCCGTCTACACGGGTTCAAATCCCGTCTCCACCTCGATTGCCTCGGTTCCCGCGAGAGTGGGAGCCTGGGAGATCACGGGCGATTGGCGCAGTGGTAGCGCGCTTCCTTGACACGGAAGAGGTCACTGGTTCAAACCCAGTATCGCCCACAGAGAAACCGCAGGTCAGAGGCCCTTTCGAGGGCCTCGACTTGTTTCCGAGGAACATACGAGGAACAAGGAGCGGCCCGATTTGGCCGCTCCTGTCTCCTTTCTAGGCCGGGACCGGACGGCAAACCAACAGGTTGAAGGGCGGGGAGCCCTCCATGGTGCGTCGCTCGACCGAGAAGCCTGTCGCGGTGAGCGCGGCCACCACATCGGGCACCGGCCGCAACGTGAAGTTGTGCTTGGTGAAGGCCCGTTGTGCCATCCAATCCGGGTCGGCGACCCCCAGGACGCCCCTCCCCGCGGACGCCAGCACTCGGCGGAGCTCGGCCAGGGCGGGTGACAGGTCCTCGACGAAGTACACGGTGTTGAGGCTGATCCAGCCGTCCAGGGCGCCGTCAGCAATCGGCAGCGCCTCCATGCCCGCCTCGTGCAATGCGAGGCGCCCGGCCGCCACCTCCTCATGGTGTGCCTTGCGCGCCCGCGTCAGCATGTCCGGCGACGGGTCTACCCCGTGGACCCGCCCGCCGTCACGGGTCGCGTCGAGCAGCAGTTCGAGACCGAGGCCGCCACCGAAGCCGATGTCCGCGACCTCCTCCGACCCGGTCAACTCGAGGGCCCCGGCCGCGGCGGTGATCGTCGGCCTGTTTCCTTTGTTGAGCATCCGCGCAACGACGACGCCGAGCGCACCGGACGGCCCGCCCAATTGACGACTGAGCGTGCGGAGCAGGACGTCAGGGACCGGAAGTTTCGGCATGCCTCGCACTATGGCAGGAACACGCCTACGGGATCACCCATGCCTGAGGTCCATTCCCCCGGCCACCAGCATCGGTCCTACCGCCAGTTGCCGACCGGCCTGGCGTAGATGAACCGCTCGATCGAGTCGACCATGATCCGCAGCGTCTTGCGGCGGAGCCGCGTGCCCGGGTGCTGATCGACAGGCAACTCGTCGCCGCCGGCTGGGTGGTGCAGGACAAGAAGGACCTGAACCTGTACGCCGCCCAGGGGGTCGCCGTCCGGGAGTCAATCATGGCCGCGGGTCACGGCCGCGCCGACTATCCGTTGTACGTCGACAAGTCAGCCCTCGGCGTGATCGAGGCCAAGCCGGAGGGCACTCCCCGGTCCGGTGTCGAGTGGCAGTCGGCGATGTACGCCGAGGGGCTCCCCGCCGAGGTACGCCTCAAGGCGCTGACGGTCGGTGGCCGGCTCCCGTTCGTGTTCGAGGCGTCGGGCACCGAGACCCACTTCACCAACGGCTACGACCCCGAGCAGCGGGCCCGCAGAGTGTTCGCCTTTCCGAAGCCGTCGACGCTCGCCCGCATCCTGCGCGACGCCGAAGCCAGCCCGCCGACCCTGACCTGGCGGGGCAAGGTCCACGCTCTGCCCGAGCTGGACACCGCTCCCCTGAGGCCCGCCCAGACCGACGCGATCCTCGGCGTCGAGCGGAGCCTGACCGAGCAGCGGTTCGAGCACAGCCTGGGCGGAAAGCACCCTTGACCCCGCTCGTGGTCGGGAAGAGACTCGACATGGGCGCGAGGAGGCGGTTGCGATGGATAAGTACCTGATCGTGGCGAACCAGACCTTGGGCGGCGAGACGCTCGATCGGACGGTCCGCGAACGCATCGAGCGGGGGGACAGCAGCTTCTACGTGCTGGTGCCGATGACCCCTCCCCACCACGAGAGCGGGTGGACCGGTGGCTTCGTCACCTATGAGGGCATGTCCGCCGACGAGATGCAGGCGTGGTCCAAGCAGGACAGCGAGCGCCGGCAGGCGATGGCCGAGGAGGCCCGCAGCCTCGCGGAGCAGCGGCTGACCCAGATGACCGAGGCGATCGAGCGCGCCGGTGCCCAGGCGGACGGCAGCGTCTGCGACGCCGACCCGCTCGTGGCCGTCAAGGAGACGATGGCCGAGCGCTCCTACTCCGAGGTGATCATCTCGACCCTGCCGGCGCGGCTCTCGCGCTGGTTGAAGCTGGACCTGCCCAGCCGGGTGGCGCGTGTCTCGGACGCGCCGGTCACCACGATCGAGGCGGAGGCGGCCGCGGACGAGTAAGCGCTGCGTTCCACCGGCGCCTGACAGCGAGCGGGCAGGTCACCTCGACGAACGCACGCTGCGGACCAGCTCCCGCACCACGGCGACCACCAATGCGATCGTCACCAGGATCCCGACGACGCTGAGGACCAGGAAGATCGCGTAGCGGGTGCCCTCGAACGGGATGCCGGACGCATGTTCGCCCACCCAGCCGATCGTCATCACCACACAGGTGAGGAGGAGCAGGACGAGGCCCACCACCCTCGTCCTGCCGGAGCGGCTGGCCAGCCAGGCACCCATGAGGAGTCCGAGCACGGGGGGCAGCGGGGCAGACAGCGCGGTGCCCGTCGTGATCACGTCCCAGCCGACGTCGTCCTTCGGTGGACCGCCCGTCGTGAACTGCGCAGGGAGGTTCACCACCACAGCGACCACCGCCGCCACGATGTGGAACGCGACCGCGACGAGTGCCAGCCGCACCGCAGAGAGGCTCACGCGCCGCATGTTACCGATGCGTTCGTCCAGCGTGACTATTTCGGCAGGTGCCTCGTTGGCCCGATCATCGCGCTCCTTCTCGAAAGGCACCCCGATGGCCTCCTCTGTCCAGCGCCGCCGCCTCGGCCGCCCGCTCGCAGCCGTCCTCGCCGCAGTGCTCACCGCCGCGACCTTGCAGCCCGCCCACGCGGCGCCCCCCGGCGACAGGGGTGAGAAGGGCAAGGGGCCGAAGAAGCCCCCGGCGGCCCAGACCACCGCCTTCGACTACACCCAGGTCTCCGGTCTCTCGGAGGACCAGTACGAGACCGTCAAGGAGGAGCTGCGCCTCCCGATGTGGGACGGCACCGAGCTCCACCTCGAGGTGACCCGCCCCACCGCCGATGGGGACTGGCCGGTCATCCTGGAGTCCAGTCCGTACCACGGCACGCTCGCCGACCGGGAGGGCATGCGGATCCTTCCCGAGCCGCGCGACGACGAAGGAACCTCGCTGGGACTGACCGGCTACTTCGCCCCCAAGGGGTACGCCGTGGTGATGATGGACCTCCGCGGGACGGGCAAGAGCGACGGCTGCCTCGACCATCTCGGCCCCCACGACGCCAAGGACATCAAGCAGGTCGTCGAGTGGGCCGCCTCCCAGTCGTGGTCCAACGGCCGCGTGGGCATGACCGGTCACTCATACGTCGGCTCCACGCCTTCGCTCGGCGCCGCGATGAACCCGAAGGGCCTGGCCACCATCGTCCCGAGCGCCGGCATGGCGACGATGTACGACCACCAGTTCCAGGCCGGTGTCCCGTACTTCCTGCAGTGGGCAGGACCGATGTTCGCCTACGAGCAGCTGGCGCTCGAGCGTGACCTCCCCGGCGGGGAGCACTTCGGGCAGAAGGTCGAGGAGACCGGCTGCGGCCTGCCGAACAGCTCCCTGACCGCAGGCGAGGCGCAGCTGTCGGGTCAGTACACCGCGTGGCACGCCGAGCGTGACTGGCGTGCCGGCGCCACCGCGTCGGACGTCCCGGTGTTCATGGTCCACGGCGTGAACGACAACGCTGCCCGGGTGGCCGGGATCGAGTGGTTCACCCAGCGCGGCGGCCGCGCCGGCGACAAGCTCTGGCTCGGGCAGTGGGACCACGGCTCCGGGTGCTGCCCCACGCGCCGGGGCATCCAGTGGACCTACGCACTGCACGCATGGTTCGACAAGCAGCTGGCGCAGCGCCCGGTCGACACCGGACCGGCCGCGGAGATGTTCCTCTCCGACGGGACCTTCCAGGGCTCGCGCACCGGCGACCGCACCCAGATCCTGGTCGACAGCCAGTGGCCCCCCAGCAGCCAGCAGATGCTCGACCTCTTCCCGACCTCCGGCAACACGCTGGACACGGCCCGTCCTGATTCGTCCGGCTCCCAGAGCTTCAGCGGCGACCCCCGTGGGTTCACCGACCCGCAGGGCACCGGAGGCGTGGACTTCGCCACGGCACCCATGCAGGACGACACCCTCCTCGCCGGCCAGCCGCTGCTCGACCTCGTGGCGTCGTTCTCGGCGCCGCGGGTCCACCTGATCGGCACGCTGTACGACGAGAGCCCCGACGGTGCGCGCCGCCGCATCAGCCAGTTCGCCATCAACCCGGAGCTGCGCCACGGGACCTCGACCCCCGCGCTGGTGGTCCCCGGGACCCGCTACGAGATGGAGCCGCCCGGCTTCGCGATGGCCCACAACCTCCGCGCCGGGCACAAGCTCGTCCTGCGCTTCACGACGTCCGACCCCGACAAGGTGCCCACCTTCGCCGCGGACCCGAACGTCTCGATCTTCACCGGACCGAACGGCACCGCCCTGCAGGTGCCCGTCGTGGCCGCGCCCACCGTCGTGGACGACACCGTGCCGCTGACGCTGACCGACTCCGGCGAGGCGCCGGTCGTCGGTGATGCCCAGCCGGAGCAGAAGGCATCCGTGACCCCGGCCGCGGGCGGCCCCGAGCGGACCCCGCTCACCGTCGAGTACCACGAGTTCGACGTCCTGGAAGGGTTCGACAACGCCAAGCTCCTCGCGAGCGCCGTCCCCAGCATGTCTGCCGACATCGACCTCTACCTGCAGCGGCAGGCGGCGGACGGCACCTGGAGCAGCGACCTCGCATCAGGAGCCACCGGAAGCCTGACCGAGGAGGCGCTCACCTACGCGACCCCGGCGCCGGGCCGGTACCGCCTGGAGGTCCACAACTGGGCCGGCGCACCCGCGACCCGGGTGGACCTGACCCTGACGTTCCTGAACTCCGCCGGCGAGCCGGGTTCCGCGCCGCAGTAGGCAGAAAGGTCGAGACCTGGGCCCCTCTCTCGCCGCTGCCTTGCAGCGGACCCTGGCGTCCTGGCGCCGAGGGGAGTAGACAGGGGGTCTACCGGCGGTGCCGGTCCGGGCACTGCCCCGATCCAGAGAGGAGCGGGCCCGTGTACGCACGTTCTACAACGTTCCACGGCAAGCCCGACAAGATCGACGAGGCCATTGCGTTCGTCAAGAACGAGGTCGGGCCCATGCTCGACACGATCGAGGGCTGTCACGGCCTCTCGATGCTGGTCGATCGCAAGACCGGGGAGTGCATCGCCACGAGCTCGTGGGCCAGTGAGTCCGCCATGGGCGCGAGCGATGAGCAGATGCGCCCGATCCGCGACCGCGGCCGGGACATCCTCGGCGGCTCCATGCAGGTGGACGACTGGGAGATCGCGGTCATGCACCGTACCCACCACGGTCAGTGCTGCCGGGTCAGCTGGCTGCAGGGTGACCTCGACGCCATGACGGAGACCGTCCGGGCCGAGATCCTTCCCCAGCTGGAGCAGACGCCCGGATTCTGCAGCGCCAGTCTGCTGGTCGACCCGTCCACCGGCCTGGCCTGCGCCACCACGACCTGGGAAGACCATGCTGCGATGGAAGCCAGCCGTCCGGCGGCCGACGACATGCGCAGCCGGGCCGCGACCGGCGCGGGCGGCGAGATCGTCGAGGTGCACGAGTTCGACCTGGCCTACGCGCACCTGCACGTCCCCGAGCTGGTCTGAGTCGTCAGCGTCCGGTCGCACCTTCGACCTCGGCCGCGGCGGGGACGAGGTGGGAGAGCAGGTCGGCGACGGTGATGACGGCGGGTGGGCCGTCGGGGCGGCGTACGACGGCGATCTGGGTGCCGGCCCGGCGGAGGGAGGTCATCGCGTCGAGGACGGTCGTGCTGGCCGCGATCTGGCGCAGCTCGCGCTGGTACGGCGCGACGGGCTCGTCGCCGGCAACCGTCAGCACGTCGCGCACGTGCACGACGTGACTGGGGCCGTAGGCGCTGTCGACGACGATCCGCAGGTGGCCCGAGGCGCGGCTCGCCGCCTTCACCTCGGCCACGGTGGCCCCCTCGTCGACAGCGACCACCTCGCGGTCGGTGACGATGTCCCCCACCGGCAGCCGGGCGGCCTTGAGCGCGCCGGCGAGCTGGGCTGAGGAGACCTCGTCCAGATCTCCGGTCTCGGCCGAGTGGAGGACGAGCTGGCGCAGGTCGTCGGGCCCCTGCTCGACGGCGACCTCCTCCACCGGCTCCACCCCGACCCGCCGGACCAGACCGTTGGCCGACTCGTTCAGCAGCACGAGCACCGGCCGGAAGACCCACATGAACCCGCGCATCGGCAGCGCGAAGAGCGTCGCCGACCGCTCGGGGTGGCTGATCGCCCACGACTTCGGGGCCATCTCCCCCACCACCAGGTGCAGGAAGGTCGCCAGCAGCAGCGCGAGGGTGAAGGCGAGTCCGTAGGAGACGTACGACGGCAGCCCCAGCCCACCGAGGAGCGGCTGGAGCGCGTGCTCGAGCGCCGGCTTCGTGATGGCGCCGAGCGCCAGGGTGCACGCGGTGATGCCGAGCTGGCACCCCGCGAGCAGCACCGAGACCTCAGCGGAGCTGCGCAGCGCGGCGCGTGCCGAGCGGCTGTTCGTCGCGGCGGCCTCGAGTCGTGTCCGGCGCGAGGCGATCACCGCGAACTCCACCGCGACGAAGAACGCGCTGGTCGCGATGATCGCGACCGTGACCGGGATGGCCATCCAGCCGTCCATCAGGAGCCCCCCTCCTCGGTCGCGGCCGGTCCGGCGCCGACCACGTCCTCGGGGCCGAGCAGCTCGACCCTGACAAGGGTCGGCACGTGCCGGCCGACCTCGAGCACGGTCACGCGCAGGGTGCGTTCCGGGGCGTCCTCGTCGTGAGCCAGCTCCACCGGGTCGGGAGGCAGTGTCACGTCCACGACCTCCCCCTCCGCGGGCAGCGCCTGACGAGCGGCGATGACCAGCCCCGCGACCGTCACGGCGTCCCGGGACGACAGCGGCACGCCGATCTCCCTCTCCACCTCGTCCAGCGGCGCGTCGCCACGCACCGTCCACTGCCCGGCATCGTCCCCGGCGACCAGGTGCGCCTCCTCGTCCGGGTCGTGCTCGTCGGTCAGTTCGCCGACGATCTCCTCCACCAGGTCCTCCACCGTGACGATGCCGACGAATCCGCCGTACTCATCGACCGCGCAGGCCAGCTGGCGTCCCTCCCCCGACAGCAGCGCGAGCACGTCCGGCAACGGCATCACGATCGGGACGACCACGGCCGGTCGGCTGATCTCCTCCAGCGAGGGTGTCCGCCCGCCGCCCTCGGCCTGCTCGAACGCGTCCATCACGTCGATGAGGTGCACGACACCGACCACGTCGCCCTCCGCGTCCAGCACCGGGTAGCGCGAGTGCCCACCCTCCATGGTCTCCAGGACCTCGCGCAGGTCGGTCCCGGCCGGGACGACGTCGACGCGCGACCGAGGGACCAGCCCGTGCGCCACGTCACGCTGGGGGAAGTCGAGCATCCGGTCGAGGACCAGGCTCAGGTCGGCTGGCAGCCGGCCGGCGTCGCGCGAGAGCGTCACGATGCGCACGAGGTCGTGGATGTTCGCGGAGTGACCGACGTCGTGGACCGGCTCGATGCGCAACAACCGGAGCAGGGCGTTCGAAGCCCCGTCGAAGATCCGGATCAGCCAGCCGAAGGCGCGCATGTACACGTGCGTCGAGCGCGCCAGCGCCAGCGCGACCTCGTAGGGCCGGGCGATGGCGAGGTTCTTCGGGAACAGCTCGGCGAAGAGCATCTGCGCGAAGGTGGCGACCACCAGCACCCCCACCGTGCCGACCGCCACCCCGGCGGGCGCGGGCACGCCCGAGCGACCGAGCAGCTCGCCGATGGCGGAGCCCACGAGCGGCTCGGCGACGTAGCCGACCAGCAGACCGGTCACCGTGATCCCCAGCTGGGCGCCGGAGAGCATGAAGGAGGTGCGGTCGGTGATCCGCAACGTGCGCCGGGCCGCGCTGCTGCCCTCCTCCGCCTGCGCCTTGAGCTGGGAACGGTCCACCGCCATGTAGGAGAACTCCTGCGCCACGAAGTAGCCGTTGATCGCGATGATCACCGCGATCAGCAGCAGCCCGAGGAGCAGCGAGAGGGCGATCTCCATGCGCCCATCCTGCCCGTGCGGCGAAGTCCCACGCTTTCGCTGCGTCGGGTCGACCCAGCCGGGGTACCTCCGCGGACGAACCACCCCGACAGCACCCGCCGCCCCGGAGGACCTCCATGCGCCGTCTGCGCCGCGCCTCACGCCCGACCGTCGCCCTCCTCACCGGCGTCGGCGCCCTGGCCGCAATCTACGGCGGGATCGTGCTGCTCATCGTGCGGTGACCCGCCCTCAGCGGTCCGCCGGCCGGATCAGGTCCGACCCCACCCAGGCCTGCACCACCCGCGGACCCGGCCCGGCGGGGTGCCCCACCTCGATCCAGACCACCCAGCCCTCCCAGCCGCGCCGGCCACGGCGCCACTGCAGCAGCAGCCCCGGCGCCCGCCCCCCGCCGTACGACGGCGCGAACTCGACCCAGACGTGCTCGGCCCGCCGCCCGTCCCCCGGGGTGTGCGCGACCGTCATGCACCGATGTTAGAACACGTGTTCGAGTGCGGCTCGTGGCGGCGATCCAACGACGGCGTCACGCCGTCCGGGGCAGGTACTCCACCGCGCCGAAGCCGCGCCGACGCAACGCCTCGGCGACCATCGGCTCCGTCAGCACTCCGGGCACCAGCAGCGTGTCGTCAGCGCGAAGCACCGCACCGTGCAGCCAGGCCTGGCGCGCGGCGGCGTACGTCGCGGCGTCCACGGCCGCACAGGCACAGGTCCCCACGTCGACCCGCTCACCGGACGTCAGGCGACCGTCGACGTGGGCGGACGTGGGCGTCCAGGTACTGGTGGGACGCCACGAGCACCCTGCGCGCACCGCGATCTCCCGCGTGCTCGACTCCCCGCTCATGGCGCCTCCTCCGGACCGCTGGTCCGATGTCCAGATCGGCAGAGAGGGGCGTCGGCTGAGGAGGACGGGGTCACTCCTCGTCGTCGTCGGCCGCGTCCTCCTCGTGGGTGCCCGGTCGCGGCGCCCACGGCAGTTCTCTCGACGGTCGGACCACGATCAGCCGGTCACCGCGCGCCAGCTGGGTGACGACCGGGTCGAAGTACCGGTGCACCTTCTCGTCCCGCACGACGGCGATGACCTGGTCCGGCAGTTGCTGGGGCTGCTTGCCGACCTCGGGGACCAGCAGGTCACGCTCGGCGACCTCGAGCCCCTCGCCGTACGTCAGCAGGTCCTCCATCACCGAGCCCAGCGTCGGGCTCAGCGAGGACAGCCCGAGCAGGCGCCCCACGGCCTCGGAGGACGTGACCACGGAGTCGGCGCCGCTCTGGCGCATCAACGGCACGTTGTCCTGCTCGCGCACCGCAGCGACGATGTAGGTGCCCGGGTTGAGCTGACGCACCGTCAGCGTGGCCAGCACGTTGGAGTCGTCGCGGTCGGTCGTGATGATGACGTGCTGGGCCTCCTCCACCCCCGCCCGACGCAGCACCTCCCGGCGGGTGGCGTCGCCGGTCACGATCGCCAGCCCGTCCTCGTGGGCGTCCCCCACCGCCGTCGGGCTGGGGTCGACGATGACGATCGAGTCCTTGTCGGTGCCGTTGTTGACCAAGGTCTCCACGGCACTGCGGCCCTTGGTGCCGTAGCCGATGACGACGACGTGGTGGTCCACTCTTCTCCTCCATCGGGCGACGCGGAACATCTCACGGCCCTGGGTGGCCAGGACCTCCAGGGTGGTGCCGATCAGCAGGACCAGGAACGCGATGCGCAGCGGGGTGACGACCAGCGCGTTGATCAACCGCGCGCTGTCGGTGACCGGGGCGATGTCGCCGTAGCCGGTCGTGCTGAGGCTGACGGTCGTGTAGTAGAACGCGTCGATGAGGCCGACCTTGCCGTCGACGCTGTCGGTGTAGCCGTCGCGGTCAACGTAGACCACCAGGGCCATGCCGACGAGGATGCCGACTGCCAGCAGCAGACGGCGACCCAGTGCCCACCAGGGCGAGATCTGCGGCTCGGGAAGGCGGACGCGGCCCGAGCGCGGATCGATCGGGGTGTCGTCGGCCACGGGAGGAATCTACGCGCCCTACCGGGCCGATCCCGGTATTGGGTCAGTCCAGGACCGAGCCGTAGATCACGGTCCCGGGGCCGAGCCGCTCGCCGCTGTCGTCGCTGACGTTGTCGACCTCCATCGACACGAAGCGGAAGGGGTCGCCCGCCCGCGGCGTCTGGGAACTCGGCGTACGTCGCCAGGTCCCGCACAGCGTGCCGTCCTCGGCACCCTCCGCGCCCTCGACCGTCTCCCCGGTCAGGCACAGTTCGCTGGCACCGGCGTCGTAGCTGAGCACCTCCGCGGTGGTGCGTTGCGGGGTGTCCGGACCGGCGACCACACCGATGAGGTAGCCACCGAGGAGGCACAGGGCCCCTCCGGCCACGAACACAGGGGTCGGAACGTTGACGTTGCCCACGCCCCAAGGATGGCACGCGGGCGGACGCGGGCTCAGGCCAGGTCGAGACCGGGGTAGAGCGGGTGCTTGTCGAGCATCTCGGCCGAGGCTGCGCGGGTCCTCTCCGCCACACCGTCGGCGACCTTGTACGACGCCTTCGACGGCCCACCGGCCTTGGTGGTGCCGGCCTCGGTGCTGCTGAGCACGTCGACGACCAACTCGGCCACCGTGTCGAACTCGTCGTGGCCGAAGCCACGGGTGGTCAGCGCCGGCGTGCCGAAGCGGATGCCCGAGGTGTACCAGGCGCCGTTCGGGTCCGCGGGGATGGAGTTGCGGTTGGTCACGACCCCGGCGTCCAGCAGCGCGGACTCGGCCTGACGGCCGGTGAGGCCGAAGCCGGTGACGTCGAGCAGCACGATGTGGTTGTCGGTGCCGCCGGTGACCAGACGCGCTCCCCGGGAGGAGAAGCCCTCCGCGAGCGACTGGGCGTTGTCGGCGACCTCCTGGGCGTAGGTCTGGAAGGACGGCTGGCGGGCCTCGGCGAACGCGACGGCCTTGGCGGCCATCACGTGCGACAGCGGCCCCCCGAGCACCATCGGGCACCCGCGGTCTACCGACGGGGCGTACTCCTCCGTGGCGAGCACGATGCCGCCGCGCGGGCCACGCAGGGACTTGTGGGTCGTCGAGGTGACGATGTGGGCGTGCGGGACCGGGTCCTCGTCACCGGTGAACACCTTGCCGGCCACCAGACCGGCGAAGTGCGCCATGTCGACCATGAGGGTGGCGCCGACCTCGTCGGCGATCTCGCGCATCTTCGCGAAGTTCACCCGCCGCGGGTATGCCGAGTACCCGGCCACCAGGACCAGCGGACGGAACTCCTTGGCCTTCGCCCGCACGGCGTCGTAGTCGAGCAGACCCGTCTCAGGGTCGGTGCCGTATTGCTGCTGGTGGAACATCTTGCCGCTGATGTTCGGGCGGAAACCGTGGGTGAGGTGGCCGCCGGCGTCGAGGCTCATCCCGAGCAGGCGCTGGTTCCCGAGCTCCCCGCGCAGCTTCTCCCAGTCGGCCTCGGAGAGCTCGTTGACGTTCTTGGCACCGAGCTTCTCCAGCGCGGGCGACTCGATGCGGTGGGCCAGGATCGACCAGAACGCCACGAGGTTGGCGTCGATGCCCGAGTGCGGCTGGACGTAGGCGTGCTCGGCGCCGAAGAGCTCCCGGGCGTGGTCGGCGGCGAGCTGCTCGACCGTGTCGACGTTCTGGCACGCCGCGTAGAAGCGGTGGCCGACGGTGCCCTCGGCGTACTTGTCGCTGAACCAGGTGCCCATGGTGAGCAGCACGGCCGGCGAGGCGTAGTTCTCGGAGGCGATCAGCTTCAACGAGGAGCGCTGGTCGGCCAGCTCGGCGCGTGTGGCCTCCGCCACACGGGGCTCGACGGCCTCGATGACGGCCAGGGCGTCGCGGTAGGCACTGCTCGCCCGGGCGGCCAGCTCAGCTCCCCCACCGGAACCCGCGCCCGCAGGCGTGGTGGCGGAGGGGGCGGCGTTCTCGGGAAGGTCGGCAGACGTCATGACGCCAGCGTAGTGACCGGCCCTGGTGCGGCCGGGACCCGGTGAACCGCTGTACCAAATACCGGACAGTAGTTTCACATCATGAGATCCGCGTTTGTGGATCGGGTGTCCACGGGTCGAGACTCTCCCCCATGACCGCTGCAACGACGACCTGGCTCGTGGCTCGCCGCCACGTCGACCTCGGTCGTACCCGCAGCATGATGTGTCCGCCGGACTGACCCGCCCCGATCCCCTGGGCGCGCGGTCCGCGCCGTAGGACACCGGTCATGCACCCCCGACAGCGTCGTCGGAGCCCGTCTCGCAGCGCAGCGACTCGTGCGTCTCTTCACCTGCGAAGGAAACGCATCCGATGAGCACCACCACGCCGGACCAGCCCACCCGCCCCGCGCGGCCTCGTGCCCGCCGCGGCGAGGGCCAGTGGGCCTTGGGCTACCGCGAGCCGCTGAACAAGAACGAGCAGTCCAAGAAGGACGACAACCCGCTCAACGTGCGGGACCGGATCCTGAACATCTACTCGCGCCGCGGATTCGCCTCGATCGACCCCGCCGACCTGCGCGGCCGGTTCCGTTGGATGGGCCTCTACACGCAGCGGGCTCCCGGCTTCGACGGCGGCAAGACCGCGATGCTCGAGGAGGAGGAGCTCGACGACGAGTTCTTCATGATGCGGGTTCGCAGCGACGGCGCCCTGCTCCCCTCGCGCGCCGTGCGCGCCCTGGGCACCATCGGCCAGGACTTCGCCCGCGACACCGCCGACGTCACCGACCGGCAGAACATCCAGTACCACTGGATCCGCGTCGAGGACGTGCCCACCATCTGGGAGCGCCTCGAGGAAGCCGGCCTCAGCACCCTCGAGGCCTGCGGCGACTCGCCCCGTCCCTTCCTCGGCTCGCCCGTCGCCGGGGTCGCCGCCGACGAGATCATCGACGGCACCCCCGCGCTCGACGAGATCTTCCGCCGCTACATCGGCGACCCCGCCTTCTCGAACCTGCCGCGCAAGTTCAAGACGGCGGTGACCGGCCACCCCAGCCACGACGTCTCCCCCGAGACGAACGACGTGTCCTTCGTCGGCACCCTCCACCCCGAGCACGGCCCCGGCTTCGACCTCTGGGTCGGTGGCGGCCTGTCGACCAACCCGATGCTCGCGCAGCGCCTCGGCGTCTGGATCCCCCTCGACGAGGTGGCCGACGCCTGGGCGGGCGTCGCCTCGGTCTTCCGCGACTACGGCTACCGGCGGCTTCGCTCGCGGGCGCGGCTGAAGTTCCTCGTCGCCGACTGGGGCGTGGAGAAGTTCCGCCAGGTGCTCGAGGACGAGTACCTCGGCAAGAAGCTCACCGACTGCCCCTCGCCGCCCTCCCCGGAGGGCCACCGCGACCACGTCGGCGTCCACGACCAGAAGGACGGCAAGAAGTACGTCGGCATCGCGCCGACCGCCGGTCGGGTCTCCGGCACGCTCCTGGTCCGACTCGCGGACCTGATGGATGCCCACGGTGTCGCCGGCGCCCGCCTCACGCCGTACCAGAAGATCGTCCTCATCGGCGTGGAGCCGGACGTCCTCGACGCCCTGCTCGACGATCTCGACGCCATCGGCCTCTCCGCCCGCCCCTCGCAGTGGCGGCGCAACACGATGGCGTGCACCGGCATCGAGTTCTGCAAGCTGGCCATCGTCGACACCAAGGACCGCGCCCGGGACCTGGTCGCCGAGCTCGAGCGCCGCTTCCCCGGCCTCGACACCCCTATCAGCGTCAACGTCAACGGCTGCCCGAACGCCTGCGCCCGCACCCAGGTCGCCGACATCGGTCTCAAGGGCCAGTTGGTGACCGTCGACGGCGAGCAGGTCGAGGGCTTCCAGGTCCACCTCGGCGGTGCCACCGGTCTGCACGCCAACTTCGGCCGCAAGCTGCGGGCCCACAAGGTCACCAGCGCCGGCCTCGACGACTACGTCACCGCGGTGGTCGACGGTTACCTCGACCAGCGCACCGAGGGCGAGAGCTTCGCCGCCTGGGTGGCCCGCGCCGACGAGGCCGTCCTGCGCGGCGACCCCGTCCCGGTCGGGGCCCTGGCATGAGCCGCGCAGGAGCCGTCTTCCACTGCCCGTTCTGCGGTGACGAGAACCTCTGGCCGCACGAGCCCGAGGTCGCCGAGGGAGCGCCCGCCCCGCGCGGGGCAGCATGGGAGTGCCGCTCCTGCCAGCGCGCGTTCACCGTGTCGTTCCTCGGCCAGCTGCGGCGCGCCGCACCCGCCGGGGGTGAGGGCTCGTGACCGCCCCCACCACCCTCGCTGCCCGGGACCGCCGCGGCAGCGAGACCGCCGGCCGCAGCGAGGACGAGCTGCGCGACATCGTGTCCCACGTCGGCGCCGAGCTGGAGCTGGCGCCCGCGGAGGTCATCCTCGAGTGGGCCATCGCCACGTTCGGCGAGCGGTTCTGCATCACCTCCTCGATGGGTGATGCCGTGCTGGCCCACCTCGCGCAGAAGATCGCCCCCGGGGTCGACGTGGTCTTCCTCGACACCGGCTACCACTTCGTGGAGACGATCGGCACCCGCGACGCCGTCGAGGCGACGATGGACGTCAACCTCGTCACGGTGACCGCGCTGCAGACCGTGGAGGAGCAGGACGCGACGTACGGCAAGGACCTCTTCACCCGTGACCCCGACCTCTGCTGCGCGCTGCGCAAGGTGGCCCCGCTCAACGACGCGCTCAAGGGCTACGACGCCTGGGCCACCGGTCTGCGGCGCGCGGAGACCCAGAACCGCGTGATCGCGCCGGTGATCGGCTGGGACCCGAAGAAGAGCAAGGTCAAGGTCTCCCCGATCGCCCGGTGGAGCGACGCCCAGGTCGAGCAGTACGTCGCCGACAACGGCGTGCTCGTCAACCCGCTCGTCTACGACGGCTACCCCTCGATCGGCTGCTGGCCGTGCACCGCCCGGGTCGCTCCCGGCGAGGACCCGCGCAGCGGGCGCTGGGCGGGCCAGAACAAGACCGAGTGCGGGATCCACCAGTGACCCCCACCGCGTGCCGTACCGGCGCCCCGCAGCACCTGCAGCACCTGCAGCACCCGACAGCGTCGTCGGTCCCTCTAGCGCGCCCCGCGGGGCGCAACCCCCTGGGCTCGTCGGCACCCGCCGGCGCTGCCCGCCTCGAAGGGAGGCCCTGACCATGACCGCTCCCGCCCTGGTGGCCCTCGCCCACGGCAGCCGCGACCCCCGGTCCGCTGCCACGATCCAGGCCCTCGTCGACGAGGTCCGCACGATGCGCCCCGACCTGCGCATCGAGGCTGCGTTCCTCGAGCTCTCCAAGCCGACGTTCGGCAAGGTCGTCGACAAGCTCGTGCGTGCCGGGTACGACGAGATCGTCGTCGTCCCGCTGCTGCTCAGCGACGCCTACCACGCACAGGTCGACGTCCCCCGCGCCATTGCGGAGGCCATGGAGCGGCACGCCGGACTGAAGGTCCGCGCGACCCACATCCTCGGGCTGGAGAACGTCTTCCTCGAGGTGCTCGATGAGCGCCTCCGCTCGACGCTGCGTGCGGCGCGGGTCCGCGAGCTCGACGCGTTGGTGCTCGCCGCTGCCGGGTCTTCGGACTCCATGGCCAACCAGGCCGTGGCCCGTCTCGCCCGCGTGTGGGGCACCCACCACCGGCTGCCCGTGGTGGCTGCCTTCGCCTCCAGCTCGCCGCCCGCCACGGGCGAGGCCGTGCGCCAGTTCCGCGCCGAGGGACGCCGACACATCGCGGTCGGCTCGCTCTTCCTCGCCCCCGGCTTCCTGCCCGACCGGGCCGCGGAGCTCGCGCTCGAGGCCGGGGCGGTCGCGGTCTCCGACCCGCTCGGCGCCCACCCCGAGGTCGCCCGCACCATCCTGGCCCGGTACGCCGTCGGCGCCGTCGAGCTCGTCCCGGTCTGACCGGGGCAGGTTCGCGGACCACCTCGCAGGGGAATAGGTTGGAGTCGTGAGCGAGCAGAGCAAGCACTTCGACATCGTCGTCCTCGGTGCCGGACCCGGTGGGTACGTCGCCGCCATCCGCGCCTCCCAGCTCGGCAAGTCCGTAGCGGTCGTGGAGGACATGTACTGGGGCGGGGTGTGCCTGAACGTCGGCTGCATCCCCTCCAAGGCGCTCTTGCGCAACGCGGAGCTGGCACACCTCCTGACCCACGAGAAGGACAAGTTCGGGATCACCGGTGACGCCTCGATGGACTTCGGGCCCACCCACGCCCGCAGCCGGAAGGTCTCCGACGCCATCGTCAAGGGCGTCCACTTCCTCATGAAGAAGAACAAGATCACCGAGGTGGATGGCTGGGGCACGATCACCAGCCCGACCTCGGTGGAGGTCAAGGACTCCGACGGCGGGACCTCCACGGTCACCTGCGACACCCTCATCATCGCCACCGGGGCCACCACCCGGCTGGTCCCCGGCACCGAGCTCTCCGAGCGCGTGGTCACCTACGAGGAGCAGATCCTCACCGACGAGCTGCCCGCCTCCGTGATCATCGCCGGCTCGGGTGCCATCGGGGTCGAGTTCGCCTACGTGATGAAGAACTTCGGCGTCGACGTGACCATCGTGGAGTTCCTCGACCGGATGGTCCCCACTGAGGACGCCGAGGTCTCCAAGGAGCTGCTCAAGCAGTACAAGAAGCTCGGGATCGACGTGCGCCTCAAGACCAAGGTCGAGTCGATCGACGACTCCGGCGACAAGGTCAAGGTCACCGTCTCCCCCGCCGACGGCGGCGACTCCGAGGTCATCGAGACCGACAAGGTGCTCCAGGCGATCGGGTTCGCCCCGCGCGTGGAGGGCTTCGGCCTCGAGAACATCGGCGTCGAGCTCACCGACAGGGGCGCCATCGCCATCGACGCCCGCGGCCGCACGAACGTCGAGAACGTCTACGCGATCGGCGACTGCACCGGCAAGCTGATGCTGGCCCACACCGCCGAGGCGATGGGCGTCGTCGCCGCCGAGACGATCGCGGGTGCGGAGACGATGGAGATCGACTTCGACATGATCCCGCGGGCGACGTACTGCCAGCCGCAGGTCGCCTCCTTCGGCTACACCGAGCAGCAGGCGAAGGACAAGGGATACGACGTCAAGACCTCGAAGTTCCCCTTCACCGCCAACGGCAAGGCGAAGGGCCTCGGCGACGAGGTCGGCTTCGTGAAGGTCGTCGCGGACGCGAAGTACAACGAGATCCTCGGCGCGCACATGATCGGGCCCGACGTCACCGAGCTCCTCCCCGCGCTCACGCTCGCGCAGCGCTGGGACCTCACCGCCGACGAGGTGGCGCGCAACGTGTTCGCGCACCCCACGCTGTCGGAGGCCGTGAAGGAGGCCGTCGAGGGCATCGCCGGCCACATGATCAACCTCTGACCCGGCGTCGGTCAGCGCACCAGCCGATCCAGCAGGTGCTCGAGCTGGCGTGCGGGGTCGGTGGTCAGCCCGCCGTGTACCGGACCCGGTTGCAGGATCGTGCTGCGCGGCGCCTTGACGAACCCGAAGCGGGCCCCGCGGTCGGCGCGGCCCGCCGCGCCGGCGGCATGGTCCCCCCGGCAGACCGCGCGCACGGCGGCCAACGAGGACTCCAGGCGGTCCAGGTCGACCCCGCCCGCGAACGCCTCGACCCGCGCGCGGTCGACGTGCGCGAGCGCGTCCAGGTAGTCCGCCGCCTGGCAGTAGAGCGCCACACCGACGTTGAGGAACTCCTCGCGGTCGACCCGCGGCACGCACCGGAGCACGACATACTGGTAGGGCAGCAGCCGCTCGGAACCGAGGCTCACCGGACACCTCCTGCGGGGACCCAGGCGCCCGGGCCGTCGAGTCGGGCTCGCAGGAAGGCGACGTACGCCGCCCGCTGCTCGCCGGGGTCGTCGCCGAGCCACACGTCCGGCACCCGCTCCACCACCGCGGTCAGCGTGGCGTCGGTGAGCACGTCCCGGCCGTGCCGATCGGCGGCGGTCATCAGGTCGGCCCGCTCGGCGTACGCCGCCAGCACGTGGTCGCCGAGGTCGTAGGGCTGGGCCGCGAACCGCTCCGGCGAGCCGATCCCGCCACCCCAGGAGTGGTGGAAGTACAGGCAGGCACCGTGGTCGATCGCCCAGAGGTCGCCGTGCCAGATCAGGAGATTCGGGTTGCGCCAGGAGCGGTCCACGTTGGCCACCAGTGCGTCGAGCCACAGCACGCGTGCCGCGACCACCGGGTCGGGCTCGCAGGCGGCGTCGAACCCGAACGAGCCGGGCAGGAAGTCGGAGCCGAGGTTCGCCCCGAGGCTGGCGCGCAGCAGGTCCTGGACCTCCTCGTCGGCCTCGTAGCGCGCGATGTCGGCGTCGAGTTCGATCCGCACCAGGTCGGGCGTGGGGATGCCGAGCGCCGCGGCCAGCCCGGCCACCACGACCTCCGCGACGAGCACCCGGGGACCCTGTCCGGCGCCGTGGAACTTGCACACGTAGGTGCCGAGGTCGTCGGCCTCGACGATCCCCGGCAGCGACCCGCCCTCGCGGAGGGGGGCGACGTACCGCGTGGCGTGCACGGTGCGCAGCGGGGTCGAGACGCTCATGGGCGGCACCCTACGACGCGTGCACGGTCGCCGCGGTGACGACTGGCTCAGTCTTCGGCGAGCAGCCGCTGACGCATCGCCTCGACGTCGACGCTCGCGGTCGGCCACTCCAGGTCGAGCCCCTCGAGGGTGGCCTGCAGCAGTCGGGCGACGGCGAGGTTGCGGTACCACTTCCGGTCGGCGGGGACGACGTACCACGGGGCCGCGCCGCTGCAGCGCCTCAGCACCGCTGCGTAGGCGGCGTCGTAGTCCGCCCACCGGTCCCGGTCGTCGAGGTCGCCGTCGTCGAGCTTCCAGTGCTTGGCGGGGTTGTCCAGCCGGGCCAGGAGCCGCTCACGCTGCTCCTCCGGCGAGATGCGCAGCATGATCTTGAGCAGGGTGGTGCCGCCCTCGACGAGCCGGTGCTCGAACTCCTCGATCGCGGCGTGCCGACGGTCGACCTCGGCCCCGGAGACGAGCCCACGGACCCGGGCGGCCAGCACGTCCTCGTAGTGGGAGCGGTCGAAGAACCCGATCCGGCCCGCTGGCGGGAGCGCCTGCTCGATGCGCCAGAGGAAGTCGTGCCGCTGCTCCTCTGCGGTGGGCCGGCCGAAGGCCCGCACGACGATGCCCTGCGGGTCGAGCAGTCCGCCGACGGCCCGCACGGTGCCGCCCTTGCCGGAGGTGTCGGTGCCCTGGAGGATCACGAGCACCCGCCGTCCGTCCCCCGAGCGGCCGGCGGCGAAGAGCCGCTCCTGGAGGTCGGCTAGGGGGTCGGCCAGGGCCGCCAACGCCTTGGCTCCCGCTGCCTTGTCCCCGTCGAACCCGGGCGTCTGCGACGGGTGGTACACGTCGAGGTCCGCCGTTCCGGGCGCTCGACGCAAGAGGTCCGGCAGGTCCGCGAGCGTCCCGCTGCCCGCGAGATCGGTCCCCGGTTCTACGTCCTTGGTGGTCATGGAGCGACCCTAGGGGTGGTGGCTCCCCGCGGCGTACGCTCCCGCCCATGGAGCTGCCCGTGATGCCACCGGTCCGCCCGATGCTCGCGAAGGCAGTCAAGGGCGTCCCCGACCCCGCGAAGTTCGACGACGGTCTGCTCTTCGAGCCCAAGTGGGACGGCTTCCGCTGCCTGGTCTTCCGGGACGGCGACGAGATCGAGCTGACCAGCCGCAACACCAAGCCGCTCACCCGCTACTT
Source organism: Nocardioides sp. (assembly GCA_030698375.1). Classification (GTDB taxonomy): domain Bacteria; phylum Actinomycetota; class Actinomycetes; order Propionibacteriales; family Nocardioidaceae; genus Nocardioides_A. The sequence continues at coordinate 31,504 of JAUYLL010000110.1, forward strand.
CCCCGAGATGGTCGCCGCAGTCCGCGAGCAGCTCCCGGAGCGCTGCGTCCTCGATGGCGAACTCTTTGTCGCCCACGGCGGACGGCTGCGGTTCGAGAGCCTCCAGGAGCGCATCCACCCCGCCGCCTCCCGGGTCGCCACCCTCGCCGAGGCGACGCCGGCGGGGTTCGTCGCCTTCGACGTGCTCGCGCTCGGTGACGACGACCTCAGCGGACGGCCCTTCGCCGAGCGTCGGGCCCGTCTCGCCGAGGCCCTCTCCCCCCTCGTCGGCACCGGCGGTCCGACCTACCTCACCCGCACCACGACCGACCCCGAGGTGGCCCAGCGCTGGTTCGAGCAGTTCGAAGGCGCAGGGCTCGACGGCGTGATCGCCAAGCCCCTCGGTGCCCGCTACGCGCAGAACACCCGGACCATGATGAAGATCAAGCACGAACGCACCGCGGACGTCGTCGTGGCGGGCTACCGGCTGCACAAGACGTCCACGCCCGAGCAGCCACTCCTCGGCTCGCTGCTCCTCGGGCTGCAGGACGAGGCCGGTCGGCTCCAGCACGTGGGGGTCGCGGCGTCCTTCACGGCCCGGCGCCGCGCCGAGCTGCTCGAGGAGCTGCGCCCGCTCGAGACCGACGTCGGCGAGCATCCGTGGTCGGAATGGGCGGACTGGGCGATCGCGAACCCCGACCGGGTGCCGGGCACCCAGTCGCGGTGGAGCGCCGGCAAGGACCTCTCCTTCGTGCCGCTGCGCCCCGAGCGCGTCCTCGAGGTCGGCTACGACCACATGGAGGGAGCCCGCTTCCGGCACACCGCGCAATTCAAGCGGTGGCGCCCCGATCGCGACCCTGCGTCCTGCGGCTACGACCAGCTCGAGGAACCCGTGAGGTACGACCTCGCCGAGGTGCTGGGCGGACGGGTCCGGACGGAGTAACCTCAAGGCCACCCCGGAACCGGAGGTCGGATGAACACCACGCAGGACCCCTCGGAGAACACCGGATGCTACGACGTCGTCCTGCTGGTCGAGCAGGAGCTCGCCACCGCGGACGCTGCCCAGGTACGCGCGCTGCACGAGGCGCTCGAGGACTCCCTCTGCTACCACGTGCTGATGCCGGTCGAGGACGCCGCCAGCCGGGTCGAGGCCGCCATGGGCTCCCTCGCCGCCGGTGAGGTCATCGCCTCCCCGGGCCTCGCCATGGGCGAGGAGGACCTGCGCCAGATCCAGTCCGAGCTGCTCGAGCACTGCCGCAGCGAGCTCGACACGACGGTCGAACGTCTCCGGTCCGCCGGCGTCGACCACCCCGGGCGCTTCGACGTCGTCGGGGACGTGGTCGCCATCGACCCGATCGAGGCACTCACCGCCAAGGTCGCCCAGGTGGGGGCGAGCGAGGCGATCATCCTGACCCGGCCGCACGTCGTCGCAGAGTTCTTCCACCTCGACTGGACCTCCCGCGCCCGGCGCAAGGTCGGCGTCCCCGTCCTCCACCTGCTTGAGCACGAGGAGGGCTGAGCCCCACCTGAGGCCCCACCTGAGGCCCCGGCGAGGTCAGCCGGCGAAGCCGCAGGAGACCACGAGGTCCCGGAAGACCGGGAAGCCCGGGGCCCCCGAGGCGACGAGCAGGTCGCCACCCGAGGCGCCGCGCAGCACCTCCCAGCGGCCGCCCGCCTCCTCCAGCACCAGCCCGGCGGCCGCGTGGTCCCAGTCGTGGACGCCCTCCTCGACGTAGGCGTCCGACTCGCCCGCCGCGACCGCGCAGAGGTCGAGCGCGCACGAGCCGATGCGCCGGACGTCGCGCACCTGCGGGAGCATCCGCCCGACCGCGACGGCCTGGGCGGCGCGCAACGAGGCGGCGTACCCGAAGCCGGTGCGGACCAGCCACTCCTCCAGCGGTCCGCTCTCCCGGACCTCGAGCCGACGTCGATCCCGGTGGGCACCACCGCCGCGGGTGGCCGACCAGACCTCGCTCCGGGCGACGTCGACCACGACGCCCGCGCGCACCTGACCGTCGACCTCGGCGGCGATGCTGACGGCGTACGCCGGGATCCCGTAGAGGAAGTTCACGGTGCCGTCGATCGGATCGACGACCCACCGGACGCCACTGGTCCCCGCCTCCGACGCGCCGCCCTCCTCCCCGAGGAAGCCGTCGTCGGGACGGGCTGCGGCGATCCGCTGGCGGATCAGCTCCTCGGCCGCGCGGTCGGCCGCGGTCACCACGTCGGTCGCGGTCGACTTCGTGGCAGCGACCTCGACGCCGTCTCGGCGCATGCCGGCGACGAGGTCGGCGGCAGCGAGGGCGGTGGCGCGGGCCAGCTCCAGCAGCGCCTGGTCCTCGGGCCGGCCCCGGACGGCCTCAGTCACGACCGCAGAGCGCCGGCCGCTCCCCGCCAGGGTTGGCGCAGCAGCCGGGCGGGCAGCGGTCCCACGAGGGACCCAGGTCGCCCACGGTCGGACGCTCGACCGCCGCGCCGCGCTCGACCGCGGCGCGCTCCAGCAGGAGCTCCCGGGCCACCGCGACGAAGCGTGGGTGCGTGCCGGCGGTCGCCGCACGCACGAACGGCAGGCCCGCGGCCTGGGCCGTGGCGGCGGCCTCGGTGTCGAGGTCGTAGATGACCTCCATGTGGTCCGAGACGAACCCGATCGGCACGACCACGACGGCGCGCACCCCGTCGGCAGCGAGGTGTTCGAGGTGGTCGTTCACGTCGGGCTCGAGCCACGGGACGTGCTCGGGGCCCGACCTCGAGTTGTAGACCAGTTGCCACGGTCGGCCGGGGAACGCCTCCGCGACCAGCCGGCAGGTCTCGTGGTGCTGGACCTCGTAGTCGCTGTGACGCGACATCGTGCGCGGGATCGAGTGCGTCGTGAACACCAGGTGGGCCTCGCCGCGGACCTCGTCGGGCAGCATCGCCAGTGCCCGCTCGACGATGCCGATCTGGGGCGTGACGAATCCCGGGTGGTTGTAGTAGACGCGGACCTTGTCGAGTTCGGGGGCATCGTCGCCGACTTCCGCCCGGGCGGCGGCCAGGTCCTCGCGGTACTGGCGACAACCCGAGTACGACGAGAACGCCGAGGTGACCAGACACAGCGCCCGGCGCACCCCGTCGTCGCGCATCTCGCGCAGGCAACGCAGGTGCTGAAGGGTCGCCCCGACCATGCCCGGTACCGCCGCGACGGTCTCCAGCACGATGGCGCGGTGACCATATTTCTTGGCGAAGAAGGTGTC
>JAUYLL010000120.1 GCA_030698375.1 Nocardioides sp.
GCCCGGCGCCCGCCGCGCCCTGGGGCAGTGCGCGCGCCTCGGCCCGAGCCCGGTCGAACGCCGCGTGCGCCAGCCCGTTGAGGGCGGGCTGCACCTGCTCGGCGCGCGCGACCGCCGCCTCCACCAGCTCCGCGGGCGAGACGTCCCGCGCGGCGAGGCGCGCGAGCAGCCCGACGGCGTCGTCGTCGCCCAGGGCGTCGTCGGTGAAGGCGTGCACGGGCGTGGTGGTGGGGACCTCGGCCATGGCGCCGAGACTAGTGGGCGCTCGTCGTCAGGGCAGGCCGAGGAGCGGCAGCAGCAGCGGCATGAGCAGCGAGGTGCTCAGCGCCGTGAGCGCCATGGCCAGCCCACCGAAGGCACCCTCGACCGGGTCGTCGTGGAGGATCCGCGAGAGGCCGATGCCGTGGGAGGAGGTGCCGACGGCCAGCCCCCGGGCACGGGGGTCGACGATGCGGGCCCGGGTCATCACCCACGGGCCCAGCACGGCGCCGACGATGCCGGTCAGGACGGTGAGCACGGCAGCCAGCGGGGGGATCCCGCCGTACAGCGCGGCGAGCTCGAGCGCGACCGGGGTGGTCGCCGACTTCGGGGCCATGGTGCGCTCGAGGACCTCGTCGCCGCCCAGGAGCCGGACGAAGCCGACGGCAGCCACGATCGCCCCCGCGGACCCGAGCACGATGGCGGTGGGCACGGCGAGGGCCGCCGAGCGCAGCGCGGACAGCTGCCGGTAGAGCGGCACCGCGAGCGCGACCGTCGCGGGGCCGAGGAGGAACGAGATCAGCGATCCGCCGATGAGGTAGTCGTCGTAGTCGATGTCGAAGAGCAACAGCACGCCGGCCACCACCACGATCGCCACCACCACCGGCTGGAGCGCCGCCGGCTTGCCAAGCCGCTGCCACAGCAGGCGCCCCCCGACGTACGCCGCCAGGGTCAGCGTCACGCCGAAGAGCGGCGAGGAGACCAGCCACTCCCCCGTCTCGGTCCAGCGGTCGGTCACGACGCGGCCCGCCTGCCGTGGCCGAAGCGGCGCTGCAGGTTCAGCAGCGCGGCCGCCGACCAGCCGGTGAGGAGCAGCCCGACCAGCCAGGCCAGGACGATGCCCCCGAGCACGGCGGGCGCCTGGTCGCGGAAGACCGCCAGCGTGGTCACCACCCCCACCCCGGCCGGCACGAAGAGCAGCTGCAGGTGCGCGAGGAGCCCGTCCGCGGCCTGCAGGACGGGCGCGTCGGGGGCAGGCCGGCGTACCGCCAGGACGACGACGAGGAGCAGCATCCCGGCCACCGGGCCGGGGAGCGGCACCCCGGTCAGCCGCACCGCCAGCTCACCGGCGAACTGGCAGAGCAGGAGGACGACGAGACCGGGCAACACATGAGGATTGTCGCCCCTCAGCTCAACTGCGGCGGCTCCGGGTGCGCTTTGTGCGCCTCGTCCTCGCCCCGGGGGCCGCCACCTCCGGTGCTGGACGCCTCGTCGCGCGCCTCGCCGGCGGTGTCGGGCGGCTGCGACGTCGGCTCCAGCCGGATGATCACCGACTTCGACGTCGGGCAGTTGCTGCCGAGCGCCGTGGAGTCCAGCGGCACCAACGGGTTCGTCTCCGGGTAGTACGCCGCCGCGCAGCCGCGAGGCTGGTCGTAGGAGACGATCCGGAACTCGGGTGCGTACCGCTCGCTGGGGGGCCCGTCGTCGATGGGGTCGTCCCACTCGCTCACGAGGTCGACCATTCCTCCGTCGCGAAGGCCGAGCGCGGCGATGTCGTCGGGGTGCACGAAGACCACCCGACGGCCACCCGAAACGCCCCGGTAGCGGTCGTCCAGGCCGTAGATCGTGGTGTTGAACTGGTCGTGCGAGCGCAGGGTCTGCAGCAGCAGGCGTCCTTCGGGCACCTCGAGGACCTCGAGCGGGCTCGCGCTGAAGACCGCCTTCCCCCGCTCGGTGGGGAAGGTCCTGCTGTCGCGGGGGCCGTGCGGGAGGACGAAGCCGCCCGGCCGGTCGACCTTCTCGGCGTACGCCTCGCACCCGGGCACCACCCGGGAGATCGCGTGCCGGATCTCGGTGTAGTCGCTGCGGTAGGACTCCCACGGGATGCCGTACCGGTCGCCGAGCGTGGACTCGGCCAGGCGGCAGACGATGTCAACCTCGGAGCGCAGGTGCGGACTGGCTGGCGTCAACGGGCCCTGCGAGGCGTGCACCGCGCAGACGGAGTCCTCGACCGTGACCCGTTGGACCCGACCTCCGGTGCGGTCCTTCTCCGTGCGGCCCATCGTCGGCAGGATCAGGGCCTGCTTGCCGTGGACGACGTGGGAGCGGTTGAGCTTGGTGGAGACCTGGACGGTCAGGTCCGCGCGCCGCATCGCGTCCTCGGTGACCGCGGTGTCGGGGGACGCGGCCACGAAGTTGCCGCCGAGCGCCATGAAGAAGCGGGCGTCGCCGTCACGGAGCGCCCGGATCGACTCGACCGTGTCGAAGCCGTGCTCACGCGGCGGGTCGAAGCCGTACTCGGCCTGGATCGCGTCGAGGAAGTGCTCCGGCGGCCGCTCCCAGATGCCCATCGTGCGGTCGCCCTGCACGTTGGAGTGGCCGCGCACCGGGAAGAGACCGGCACCCGGCTTGCCGATGTTGCCCTGGAGGAGACAGAGGTTGACGATCTCCTTGATCGTGGCCACCGCGTTGCGGTGCTGGGTGATTCCCATCGCCCAGCACACGACGGTCTTGTCGGACTCCCGGAAGAGCTGGGCGAGCTCCTCGATCTGAGCCCGACCCACTCCCGAGGCCCGCTCGACCTGTGCCCAGTCGAGCTGACGCACGTGGTCGGCCCAGGCGTCGAAGTCGACGGTGTGCCGCTCGACGAACTCACGGTCGACGTCCCCGGACTCCAGCAGCAGCGACCCGATGGCCTGCAGCAGCGCGAGGTCGCCGTTCAACCGCACCGGCACGTGCAGGTCGGCCATCTCGGCACCGGCGACGAGGCCCTTCGGGTGCTGGGGGTTGCGGAAGCGGACCAGACCGGCCTCGCGCAGCGGGTTGATGTCGACGATCCGCGCGCCGTTCTTCTTCGCCTTCTCGAGCGCGCTCAGCATCCGAGGGTGGTTGGTTCCGGGGTTCTGGCCCATGATCACGATGAGCTCGGCCTCGTAGACGTCGTCCATCGTGACGCTGGCCTTGCCGATGCCGATGGTCTCGGCGAGCGCGACCGAGGTCGACTCGTGACACATGTTCGAGCAGTCGGGCATGTTGTTGGTGCCGAAGGCGCGCACGAAGAGCTGGTAGGCGAACGCCGCCTCATTCGAGGCCCGCCCGGAGGTGTAGAAGACCGCCTCATCGGGGCTGTCGAGGCCGTTGAGGGTCCCCGCCATCATCGCGAAGGCGTCGTCCCAGGTGATCGGCTCGTAGTGGGTACCGCCCTCGCGCAGCACCATCGGCTCGGTGATGCGGCCCTGCTGACCGAGCCAGTAGTCCGTGCGCTCCTCCAAGTCGTCCAACGAGTGCTCGGCGAAGAAGGACCGGTCCACCCGCCGCTTCGTCGCCTCGTCGGTGACGGCCTTGGCGCCGTTCTCGCAGAACTCCGCGGTGTGCCGGTGGTCAGGGTCCGGATCCGGCCAGGCACAACTCATGCAGTCGAACCCGTCGACCTGGTTCAGGCGCAGCAGCGTGCGCACGGTGCGGGGCACGCCCATCTGCTCGATCGCCCGCTTCATCGACACCGCGACCGCCGTGATGCCGGCCGCCGAGTCCTTGGGGCCGCTCACCTCGAGGTCGCGCTCGTCGATGTCGTCGGTGGGGGCGGGGCGGACCAGGCGTGGCATCAGCGGAACTCCTCGGTGGGCGACCGTTCCCCGCCGTTCTACCCGGCGGGTGGGTGCTCTACCCCGTGGTGGGGGTACCGGCATGAGAAACGACCGCTCGTCGCGGAACACCCACCGTTCGTCGCGCGTGACCCGGGTCACCGGGTGTGGCGGGGGCGCCCCCGGGTCAGGAACGGAGGCATGGCCTCGCTCCCCGCTGTCCTGCGGCGTGACCGCATCGTCGCCCCGCCGGGGTTCAACCGGTGGCTGATCCCTCCTGCCGCGCTCGCCGTCCACCTATGCATCGGGCAGGTCTACGCCACGAGCGTCTACAAGACCGCGCTCGTCGAGCACTTCGAGGTCAGCCAGACCGCGATCGGGATCGTCTTCTCGATCGCCATCGTGATGCTCGGCCTCTCGGCCGCCGTCGGTGGCACCTGGGTCGACCGCAACGGTCCCCGGGCGGCGATGGCTGTCGCCACGCTGTTCTGGACGTCCGGGTTCCTCGTCGGCGCCGCCGGGATCGCCACCTCCCAACTGTGGCTGCTCTACCTCGGGTACGGCTTCCTGGGGGGCATCGGCCTCGGCATCGGCTACATCTCGCCCGTCTCCACTCTGATCAAGTGGTTCCCCGACCGTCCCGGGCTCGCCACCGGGATGGCGATCATGGGCTTCGGCGGTGGCGCCCTGGTCGCCAGCCCCCTGAGCGGCCGTCTGCTCGCGCTGTACGACGCCTCCTACCAAGCAGGCGAGGCAGGGTCGGTGGCCAGCGGCACGTCCGTCGCGTGGCTCTTCGTCACCCTCGGCCTGGGCTACCTGGTCTTCATGTCCTTCGGCACGCTCACTATCCGGGTGCCGGCCGACGACTGGAGGCCCGAGGGGTTCGACCCCTCGAAGGTGAAGGCGCAGAAGATGGTCACGACGGCGAGCGTGCGGGCCGGCACGGCGGTGCGCACGCCGCAGTTCTGGCTGCTGTGGATCGTGCTCTTCTGCAACGTGACCGCCGGGATCGGCATCCTCGAGCAGGCTGCGCCGATGATCCAGGACTTCTTCCGTGACGGCGCCACCAGCACCGTCACCGCCGCCAGCGCGGCGGGCTTCGTCGGGCTGCTGTCGATCGCCAACATGGCCGGCCGGTTCGTCTGGTCCTCGACCTCCGACGTCCTCGGCCGCAAGCCGATCTACATGATCTACCTCGGGGTCGGGATGGGCGCCTACGTGCTGCTGGCCCTGTTCGGGCAGAGCTCCACCGTGCTGTTCGTCCTCCTCGCAGCGTTGATCCTCAGCTTCTACGGCGGGGGATTCGCGACGGTCCCCGCCTACCTCCGCGACCTGTTCGGCACCCTCGAGGTGGGCGCGATCCACGGCCGGCTGCTGACGGCCTGGTCGGCCGCCGGCGTGGCCGGCCCGCTGATCGTCAACGCGTTCCTCGACGCACGCGGCACCCCCGGCGAGCTCACCGCCAGCGACTACCGGCCGGCGCTGCTGACGATGGTGGGCCTGCTCGCCGTCGGCTTCGTCGCCAACCTGCTTGTGCGGCCGGTCGACAGCAAGCACCACGAGCCGGAGGACACCGAACCCGCCGCCGAGGAGAGGAGCTGACATGTCCCCACGCGTCGCCGGCAGCTGGGCCCTCGTTGCGGTCCCCCTGCTCTATGGGCTCGTCGAGACCGCGCGCCGGGCCGTCCTGCTGTTCACCGGCTGACGCCGCCCGGCCAGGTCCGCCCGCCGATCAGGAACGGGGGCGCAGGCGGGCATTCGGCAGCGCGGGCGCCGGCAGCGGGTCGAGGTCGCCGACCACGAGGGCGAACTGCGCCGGGTCGTCGCCACCTTCCTCGGCGCCGATCGCGGCCTGGTAGTTCGCGCGGTACGCCGCCACGTCGTCGTGGCTGCGCCCGACGAAGTTCCACCACATCACGATCGTCTCGCCGAGCGGCGTGCCCCCGAGCAGCACCAGGCGGCAGGTCTCCTCGGCACGGACGGTGAGGGTCGGCGTACCGGGGGCGCTGTAGCCGAGGTCACCGGGCGCCAGCGCCGTGCGCCCCAGGTACACGGCGCCGCTGTCGACCAGCAGGCCGTGCTCGTGGTCGGGGTCCACGTCCAGGCTCAGGCTGGTCCCGGCCTCCAGCACGAGCTCGGCCCCGAGCAGCGAGGACCAGGTCGACACCGGCGAGCGCTGGCCCAGCAAGGTCCCGAGGAAGACGCGCGCGGTCCAGCCGTCGCCGGCCACCGGGTCGGGCACGTGGTGCTCGAAGCCGGGCTCGACGAGGCGGTGCTCCTCGGGAAGCGCCACCCACAGCTGCACGCCATGCAGGGTGCGGGTCGCGGCGGTCGACACCTCGGAGTGGGTGATGCCGCGGCCGGCCGTCATCAGGTTGAGCTCGCCCGGGCGGACCATCGCGTGGCTCCCGACGCTGTCACGGTGCTCGATCTCGCCGGAGAAGAGCCAGCTGACCGTCTGCAGCCCGGTGTGCGGGTGCGGCGGGACGACCATGCCGCCGGTTTCGGAGACGTCGTCCGGACCGTAGTGGTCGACGAAGCACCACCCGCCGACGAACGACTGGCGACGCTGCGGGAGGGTGCGCCGGACCGTCATCGCCCGCGGGCCGCCCAGCGGCACCTCGCGCGGGGTGAGCACCAGGACCTCGAGCTCCCCCTCGGCGGCGGCGTCCGGCGTGGCGTCGCAGGTCAGCTCGTCGGGATCGCGCTCGAGGTTGCTCACCACTCCACTATGGCGCGCCGGGGCCAGCCGCGGGCCAGACACCGGACGTACCACGGCGGTGCGAGCCGACCACGTGGGTGTCGACGATGCCGACGGCCTCCATGAGCGCGAACATCGTCGTCGGACCGACGAAGACGAAGCCGCGACGCTTGAGTTCCTTCGCCAGCGCGACGGACTCCGGCGAGGTCGTCGGGACCTCCGCCTGGTGGCGCGGCTCGGGGGTCCGCTCCGGGCGGAAGGACCAGAGCAGGTCCGGCAGCCCGCCGTCCGCGCGCAGCGCCACGGTGGCCCGGGCGTTGGTGACGGCGGCCTCGATCTTGCGGAGGTTGCGGACGATCCGGGCGTCGGCCATCAGTCGCGCGACGTCCCGGGCGTCGTACGCCGCGACCCGGTCGGGGTCGAAGCCGTCGAAGGCGTCGCGGAAGCCGGGACGCTTGCGCAGGATCGTGGCCCACGACAGCCCGGACTGGAACGCCTCGAGGCTGAGCCGCTCGAAGAGGCCCTGCTCGTCGCGGACCGGCATGCCCCACTCGGTGTCGTAGTACGTCGACAGCAACGGGTCGCCGACGGCCCACACCGGGCGCACCAGCCCGTCGGGACCGCGGACCAAGCCGCTGTCGGAACCGTCGTCGCTCGGCATGCGCGCATCGTACGAGTGGCGGACGGGTGGCGGGTGGGGCCGTGGATGGCATGATCGCGACGTGCCTCACGAGATCTCCTCCGGTGTGGTCGGGCTCGCCGGCCGCGTGCCCGACGTCGACCCCCGCCCGCTGCTGAGCAGCGCCCTCACGCTCGGCGGGTCACCGTTGCCGCTGACCGGTCGCGCCCGCATCTACACCTGCGGGATCACGCCGTACGACGTCACGCACCTGGGCCACGCCGCCACCTTCGTGTGGGCAGACCTGCTGGCCTCGGTCGTGCGCGCCGCCGGGCTCGAGCCCGAGGTGTGCCGCAACGTCACCGACGTCGACGACGTGCTCACCGCCGCCGCCTCCGGCCACGGCCGGCCCTACGACGAGTTCGCGCTGAGCCAGGAGTTCCGCTTCGAGCGCGACATGCGCGCGCTCGGCGTCGCCCGCCCCGCCCACGCCCCGCACGCCCGGGGCCACGTGACCCACGTGGTCCAGCTGGCCGCGGCGCTGCTGCGCACAGGTGCCGCGTACGAGCACGAGGGCACGGTGTGGTTCCGCGGCGAGGCGGCCTTCCGGACCTCGGGCCTGTCGGAGGACGACGCCCTCGCCCGGCTGCGCGAGTTCGGCGACGAGCCCGGCGCCGCCGGCAGCGAGTCGCCGTGGGACGTCCCGGTGTGGCGTCCCTCCCCGGCCGAGCACCCGGCGTGGCCGAGCCCCTGGGGCTGGGGCCGGCCGGGCTGGCACGCGGAGTGCGCCGCGATGTGCTGGACCACGTTCGGACCGAGCATCGACGTGCTCGGCGGCGGCGAGGACCTCGCGTTCCCGCACCACGCCTACCAGGCCGCGATGGTCGAGGCGGCCAGCGGCGCGACGCCGTACGCCCGGGCGCACTTCCGGGTCGGCTCGGTCATGCTCGACGGCGCCAAGATGGCGAAGTCGACGAAGAACCTGGTGCTGGTCTCCGACCTGCTCGAGGACCACACCGGGCCGGCGATCCGGATGATGCTGCTGCACCGCCGGTGGAGCGAGGCCTGGGACTACACCCCCGCGCTGCTCACCGAGGCCGAGCAGCGGTTGGGCCGGCTCTACGCGGCCGGCGGCCGCACCGGCGGCGAGGACGCGGTGGAGACCGTGCTCGGCGCACTGCTCGACGACCTCGACGTCGTCACCGCCTGCGCGCTGGCCGAGGAGCACGGCGGCGCCGCGGCGCGCACGCTGATCTCGGTGCTGCGCATCGACCACGCCGGCTGACCCGGGCCTACCCTCGGGTCATGACGACCCCCTTCTTCGACCTGTCGGACGACCACCGCGAGCTGCGGTCCTGGCTGCACGAGTTCGCTGCGGGGGTGATCCGCCCGGCCGCGAGCGAGTGGGACGAGCGCGAGGAGTTCCCGTGGCCCGTCGTCGAGGAGGCCGCCAAGGCCGGGATCTACTCGATGGACTTCTTCGCCACCCAAAGCTTCGACGAGACCGGCCTGGGCATCCCCGTCTCGATGGAGGAGCTCTTCTGGGGCGACGCCGGGATCGGGCTGGCCATCGTCGGCACCGCGCTCGCGGCCGCGGGCGTGGCCGCCAACGGCACCCCGGAGCAGGTCGGTGAGTGGGTGCCCGAGATGTTCGGCGAGCCCGGCGACCTCCGGCTCGGGGCGTTCTGCTCGTCGGAGCCCGACGCCGGGTCCGACGTCGGCGCCATGCGCACCCGTGCCCGGTACGACGAGGCCACCGACGAGTGGGTCCTCGACGGCACCAAGACCTGGGCGACCAACGGCGGGCTCGCCGACGTGCACGTCGTCACCGCCGTCGTCGACCCGGACCTGCGCACGCGTGGACAGGCGAGCTTCGTGGTGCCGCCCGGGACCAAGGGCCTCAGCCAGGGCCAGAAGTTCACCAAGCACGGCATCCGCGCCAGCCACACCGCGGAGGTCGTGCTCGCCGACGTGCGGGTGCCCGGGCGCTGCCTGCTCGGGGGCAAGGAGAAGCTCGACGAGCGGCTCGCGCGGGCCAAGAACGGGGCGGGCGCCAAGGGCAACGCGAGCATGGCCACCTTCGAGCGCACCCGCCCTGCGGTCGCCGCGCAGGCCGTCGGCATCGCGCGGGCGGCGTACGAGTACGCGCTGGAGTACGCCAAGCAGCGCGAGCAGTTCGGCCGACCGATCATCGACAACCAGGCGATCGCCTTCGCGCTGGCCGACATGAAGACCTCCATCGACGCCGCGCGACTGCTTGTCTGGCGCGCGTCCTGGATGGCGCAGCAGGGCAGGAGCTTCGAGGCCGCCGAGGGGTCGATGTCGAAGCTCTTCGCCGGGGAGGCTGCGGTCCGGGTGACGGAGCAGGCGATGCAGATCCTCGGGGGCAACGGCTTCACCCGTGACTACCCGGTCGAGCGCATGGCCCGCGACGCGAAGATCTACACGATCTTCGAGGGCACCTCGGAGATCCAGCGGCTGGTCATCGCGCGGACCATCTCGGGCTCGCAGATCCGCTGAACCCGGCCGCCGCTACCTCGCCGGCAGCAGCACCCGGAGGGCGCCGGGCAGGACGTCCACGTGCACGGCCTCCGCGGCCGACGCGGGCAGGTGCCCGAGCGGCTCGCCGTCCCCGCCCATGGGCACCGCGGGAGCGCCGTGGACCGTGACCGACCGACCCTGCAGCACGTGCACCTCGTCGCGGACGACGTGGGCGCCGTCGTACACCGTCGGCAGGGCGCGGACGAGACTGCGCCGCGAGGCGGCCTCGATGACGACCACGTCGAGCAGACCGTCGTCGACGCGGGCGCTCGGCGCGATCTTCATCCCGGAGCCGTAGTACGCCGAGTTGGCGACGACGACCGTCGCCGCCTCGAACGTGTGGGTCACCCCGTCGAGCACCACGGTGGCGCGGGTCGGGCGGTACGTCGCCAGCGCGTGCAGCGCGGCGTACGGGTACTGCAGCCGCCGCGGCAGCCAGCGCACCCGGTCGACGACCGCCCCCGCCACGGCGTCCACCCCGGCGTAGACGGACCCGGCGACCACGCGGGGATGCGCGGTCTCGTCGGAACCCCGCCGTACCGACAGCAGGTCGACGGGCGTCGGCACCCCGGACAGCAGCGTCTCGGCGACCTCCTCCGGGTCCGCCGTGAGGCCGAGCATCCGCGCGAAGTCGTTGCCGCGTCCTGCGGGAACCAGCCCGAGCGTGCCTCCGGCCGCGGCGACCCGGCCAGCGAGGGAGGAGAGCATGCCGTCGCCGCCCACCGACACCACGACGGAGCCCCGCGCCACGATCGCGTCCACCTCGGCGAGCACCTGCTGGGGCCCGCGCGAGTAGAGCACCTCGACCTGCGCACCGGCCTCACGCAGCCGTCGGGCCACCGGGACCACCGCAGCCGAGGCCGCCCCGGCGCCCGAGAGCGGGTTGACCAGGAAGCAGAAGGACCGCTCCTCGGGTCCGGTCACGGGACCATCACGCCGGGGTTCAGCACCCCGGCCGGGTCGACCGACGACTTGATCCCACGCAGCATCGCCACCCCGACCGGACCGATCTCACGGGCGAGCCACGGCCTGTGGTCGGTGCCAACCGCGTGGTGGTGGGTGATGGTGGCCCCGGACTCGATCATCGCGTCCGACGCCGCGGCCTTCGCGGCCCGCCACTGCGCCAGCGGCTCCTCGGCCTGGGGTGCCGCGACGGTGAAGTAGAGCGAGCAGCCGGTCTCGTAGACGTGCGAGACGTGACAGAGCACGAGGGCCTTCTCGCCGAGCTCCGCCTGCAGGGCTGTGCGCACCGCGTCGTACAGGCGCTGCCGGTTCGACCAGAATGTCGCGGTCTCGAGCGTCTCGACCAGGACGCCGACGTCGAGCAGCGAGTCCCGCAGGTACGGCGCGTGGAACCGGCCGGCGAGCCAGGCGCGGCCGCGCTCCTCGCCGAGCGGGATCCCGCCGGAGTCGGTGAGCACAGCGGTCACCGCCGCGCGCGGCGCGGCGACGTCCGCACCCTCGAAGCCCACGACCATCAGGCAGCCGGTGACGCCCTCCCCGCCGATGTCCTTCTGGCTGGCGAGGTTGACCATCGTCTCGGTCTCGTCCGAGAGCCGCAGCACGGTCGGGCGCAGCCCTGCCTGGACGACGTGGCGCATGGCGTCCGCACCGGCGTCGAAGCTCGGGAAGGACCACGCCTCGTACGTCGTCTCCTGCGCCACCGGTCGCACCCGGACCGTCACCTCGGTGATGACGCCGAAGGAGCCCTCCGAGCCCAGCACCACCTCACGCAGGTCGGGTCCTGCGGCGTTCGCCGGAGCGGAGCCGAGCTCCAGGTCGCCGATCGGGGTCGCGACGCGCAGGCCCACGACCATGTCGTCGAAGCGACCGAACCCCGCGGACGCCTGGCCGCTGGACCGCGTCGCGGCGAAACCGCCGACGGACGCGAACTCGAAGGACTGCGGGAAGTGCCCCAGGGTCAGGCCGTGCTCGGCCAGGGCAGCTTCCGCCGCGGGCCCGCGCATGCCGGCCTGGAGCACCGCGGTGCGCGAGACCTGGTCGACGGACAGCAGCGAGTCCAGCCGGACGAGGTCGAGGCTGACCAGGCCGGCGTACCCGTCGCGGCGCGCGGCGAGACCGCCGGTGACGCAGGTGCCGCCGCCGAACGGGACGACGGCCACACGATGGTCGGTGGCCCAGCGCAGGACCTGCGCGACGTCCTCGTGCGTACGGGGGCGGACCACCGCGTCCGGCGCGTCGGCCAGGTCCCCGCGGCGGGCCTGCAGCAGGTCGGGGGTCGACTTCCCGCGGGTGCGCAGCCGGCGGGCGTCGTCGTCGGTCGAGATCGCGTCGGTGCCGACCGCTGCGCGCAGGGCGTCGAGGGCCTCGTCGTGGAGGCCCCCCGGCGGGAGGGCAACGTCGTCCACAGCCGGCGTCGGGCGGGTGCCGACGATCGAGTCGACCAGGGCGTGCACGTTCTCGGGCAGGGTCTCGGCCGCGGCCGGGTCACCCCAGCGCTGGGGGTGCATCTCGAGGGTCATGCGTTACAGTGTGACACATGACGTCTATCCGTAACATCCCCGACGAGGGCGCCTCCGGTGGCCGGACCGCCGAGCGACTGCTCGACGCCGCCCGCGAAGCGGTGCTCACCGTCGGCTGGAAGCGCACGACGCTCAGCGACGTGGCCCGTCGCGCTGAGGTCTCGCGGATGACCGTCTACCGGACCTACCCCGACATGACGACCCTCTTCGGGGACCTGATGACCCGCGAGTGGGGCCAGGTGGTCACCACCGTGACCGCACGCGCCGGAGCAGACCCCGCCGCCGACCCGGCCGACCAGGTGGCAGACGTGCTGGTCGGCGTCGTCGCCGCGCTGCGGAAGGACGCACTCCTGCGACGGGTGGTCGACGTCGACCCCGAGTTGCTGCTGCCCTACCTCATCGACCGACGCGGGCGGTCCCAGCAGGCCGTGGTGGACCTCCTTGCCGAGCGCATCGCCGCCGCCCAGGAGCGCGGCGCGCGCGCCGGGGAACCGACCCGCCTGGCCCGCTCGTTGGCCCTCGCGACCCAGGGCTTCCTGCTCTCCGCAAGCACGATGACCGACGACGAAGTCAGCCTCGAGGACCTCGACGCGGAGCTCCGCGAGCTCGTCCGGAGGTACCTCGCATGAGGATCCGTGCAGGACTCGCCGACGCCCCCGACCACGTCGACCTGGTCGTGGTCGGCCTCGGCGTCACCGGTGCCGGCGTCGCCCTCGACGCGGTGACCCGAGGACTGGACGTGCTCGCCGTCGACGCCCACGACATCGCCTTCGGGACGTCGCGCTGGTCGAGCAAGCTCGTCCACGGCGGGTTGCGCTACCTCGCCTCGCTCCAGCTGGGCATCGCCCACGAGAGCGCGGTCGAGCGCGGGATCCTCATGGAGCGCACCGCCCCCCACCTGACGCACGCGCTTCCCTGGCTGCTGCCGCTCACCGACGGGGTGTCGCCCACCCAGGCGGGCCTGGCGTCGACGGGGTTCCGCACCGCCGACCTGCTGCGCCTGGCGGCCCGCACGAGCCGCGAGACCCTGCCGCGCCCGCGCCGGGTCTCGCGGACCGAGGCGCTGAGCATGGCTCCGGCGCTCCGTTCGGCCGGGCTGCGCGGCGGCTTGGTCTACTGGGACGGCCAGCTCGAGGACGACGCCCGCCTGGTCACCTGCATCGCCCGGACCGCCGCGGCGCACGGGGCCGACGTACGCACCCGGGCCAGGGTGCTGGAGGCGGCCGGCACCCGCGTGGTGCTGCGTGACGAGCTCAGTGGGGAGACCCGGACGGTCACCGCCCGCGCGGTCGTCAACGCCACCGGGGTCTGGGCGGACACCCTCGTCGACGAGGTCCGGCTCCGCCCGAGCCGCGGGACGCACGTCGTCCTGCGGGCCGAGGCGATCCCTGGTCTGACCACGGCGCTGACCGCGCCCGTCCCCGGAGCATCGAACCGGTACGTGTTCGCGCTGCCGCAGCCCGAGGGCGTGATCTACCTCGGTCTCACCGACGAGCCGGTCGAGGGCGGGGTCCCCGACGTGCCCGAGCCCTCCGAGGCCGAGATCGGGTTCCTGCTCGACGTGGTCGCCGCCGTGCTGGACCGGCCGCTGCGACGCAGCGACGTCATCGGCGCCTTCGCCGGACTCCGCCCGTTGCTCGAGGCGGAGGGGTCGACCGCCGATCTCTCCCGCAAGCACGCCGTACTCACCTCGCACAGCGGCGTCGTCACCGTCGTCGGCGGCAAGCTCACGACATACCGCCGGATGGCCGAGGACGCCGTCGACGCCACCGGGCTGGAGGCCGAGCCGTGCCGCACCCGCGACCTGCCCCTGCTCGGCGCGGCCGACCGCGAGACGCTCGCCACCCTGCCCGGCCCCGCCCGCCTGGTACGCCGCTTCGGCACCGAGGCGCGCACGGTCCTCGACGAGGCGGTCGCGGTGACCGGCCTGGGCGAGGAGGAGCTGCTCGCCCCCGGCCCGGGTGGCGTCACCCTCGCCGAGCTGGTCTTCGGGGTGACGCACGAGGGCGCCATCGACGTCGACGACCTGCTCGACCGGCGCACCCGCGTCGGGCTGGTGCCC
>JAUYLL010000125.1 GCA_030698375.1 Nocardioides sp.
GGCATCGGGGGGAGCTGGCCCTGCTGGATGATCCGGTCACGCAGGTCGACCAGCATCGACTCCCCCCGGATGCCGGAGACGCCCAGCCGGGAGCGACGGAACGACCCGAGCAGGATGACCAGCCCGTAGATGAAGATCACCATCACGCCGACGCTGACTTTCAGCGTGATGCTGTCCTGGCGCCAGACGGCGAGCGAGAGGGCGAGGAGCGTGACGACGACGAACCACGGCAGCCGGCGCGGACCGAGCAGGATCGTGGCCAGCGCCAACGGCAGCACGAAGATCGTCAGCGGGACAGAGTCCTGCATCGCGACGGCCGCCCACAGCACCAGCACGTCGACGCCCAGCAGCAGCCACCACCACACCAGCTCACCGTCGAGGGCCCGCCGAGCCCGCGAGCGCGCGGAGAGGTGCATCACGCGCCGCGTACCCTGCGCCCGGACCACCCGCCGGGTGCTCGGCACGCTCGTCGTCATGGCCCCCGCCTCGTCATAGTGCCGCTCGTGCTCGTGCTCGCGCTCACTGTACGGCGCGGGAACGGAACGTGGGCTGGCATCGGGAACACCAGAACAGGTTGCGCGCGGCGAGCACCTCGGTACGGACGGGTCGCTCGCAGACCAGGCACGGCTGGTCGGTGCGCCGGTAGACGTAGACCTCGCCACCGTGGTCGTCCCGGCGGGGCTCGCGACCCATCGCCTCGGGGGTGTGCTCGGGCCGGACGGTGTCGATGCGTCCGGTCCGCACCCCCTCGGTCATGAGCACCACGAGGTCGTCCCACAGGGTCTCGAGCTGCCTGCGACGCAGCGTCCGTCCGGGCCGGAGCGGGTCGATCCGGTGCCGGAACAGCACCTCGGCGCGGTAGACGTTGCCGACGCCGGCGAGCACCTGCTGGTCCATCAGCAGCGCCCCGATCGGCGCTCGACTGCGCGAGACCCGCTCCCACGCCCGTTCCGGGACTGCGTCCGTACGCAGGGGGTCAGGGCCGAGACGGGCGACGACGACCTCCGCCTCGGCGGGCGTCATCAGCGCGCAGGCGGTCGCCCCGCGGAGGTCGGCGTACGCCGTCCCCCCGGGTCCGGCGTCCGTCACCAGCCGCAGCCGGACCTGCCCGACGGGGCCGGGCACCTCCGCGGCGCCGGGTCCGAGGACCGTGACCGCGAACTTCCCGTACAACCCCAGGTGCACGTGGACGACCCGGTCTCCGGCGAAGGTGAGGAAGAGGTGCTTGCCCCACGCCTCCGCCTGCTCGAGCACCGCACCGTCCAGCAGCGCGGCCTCCTCGGCGAAGCGTCCCTGCGGGCTCGCGACGGCGACGGCCGACCCGGCGAACGCCGCGGTCAGCGCACCGGCGAGCCGGTGGAGGGTGTGTCCCTCGGGCACCTCAGGAAGAGGCGGAGCCGGGGCCGCCGAGCGCGGACTCGGGCAGCGGCGGGAGGTCGCCGCTGGTCTCGTAGTCAGAGAGCATGCCGATCCGCCGCGTGTGGCGCTCCTCGCCGGAGTACGGCGTGGCGAGGAAGGCGTCGACGAAGCGGGCCATCTCCTCGACCGTGTGCATCCGACCGCCGACGGAGACGACGTTCGCGTCGTTGTGCTCGCGGGCGAGCACGGCGGTCTCCTCGCTCCACACCAGCGCCGCACGCACCCCGCGGACCTTGTTGGCCGCGATCTGCTCGCCGTTGCCGGACCCGCCGATCACCACGCCGAGGCTCCCCTGCTCGGGGAACTCCTCGGCGACCGCCTCGGCCGCCCGCAGGCAGAAGACCGGGTAGTCATCAAGGGCGTCGTAGACGAACGGACCGTGGTCGAGGACCTCGTGGCCGGCGTCGGTCAGGTGGGTGAGCAGGTGCTCCTTGAGCTCGAGACCGGCGTGGTCGGAGCCGAGATGGACGCGCATGGCGTCAGTCTCCCAGACCGCCGTGGAGCAGCAGGAACCCGGCCACCTGCCGCATCAACGGCTCGGCCGCGTCGAAGGCGTCGGGGTGGCGCCAGAACCCGTGCACCTGGCCGAGATAGCGGGTCGCGGTGACCGCCACGCCGGCGGCGGCCATCCGGCGGGCCAGCTCCTCGGCCTCGTCGCGCAGCGGATCGGCCTCGGCGCTGACCACCAGGGTCGGCGGCAGGGTGCCCAGCCGCGTCGAGCGCAGCGGGGCGAGATCGGGGTTCTCGAGGTTCTCGGGGGTCCCGGCGTACTGCTCCCAGTACCAGGCCGCCTCCCGGGGGTCGAAGCCCACCGCGTCGCGGTAGGAGTCGAAGGACGCGGTCGGGTCCAGGAAGGGGTAGACCAGCGCGACCGCGGCGAAGAAGCCCGGGTTGCGCAGGGCGGCGACGAGCGCGAGGTTGCCGCCCGCACTGTCGCCGTGGACGTACGCCGGCCCTGCGAGGTCGTGTCCGTCCGCACCGCCGGCCAGCCAGCGCACCACCGCGTCGACGTCGTCGGGCGCCGCAGGGAAGGGGTGCTCGGGCGGGCGTCGGTAGTCGACCGAGAGGACCGCGGCGCGGGTGCGGTTCGCCAGCCGCCGCGCCGAGGCGTCGTGCACCTCGACGTCGTGGAAGACGAAGCCCCCTCCGTGCAGGTGCACCACCACCCCTGCGTGCGCGTCCGCGGGGAGGTAGAGCCGACACGGCACGCCACCGGCGTCGACGTCCACCACCATGGCTACGTCCTCGCGGCGCTCGGTGGCAGCCTCGGCCCGGGCCCGCTCGCGGGCGGCCTCGAGGTCGTGCCGCGGGTCGTAGGCAGGGAGGTCGCCGGTGCCGACGCCGACCGCCGCCGCCACCTGCGGGAAGAGGCCTCCCGTCGTGCCGTCCGTCCCGTCGGTCACACGGTCTCCCCGGCCAGCCGGGCGAGCTCCTCGTCGACGACCGAGGGGTCGAGCTTGGTGAAGACCGGAGTGGGCTTGGCCACGGTGGCGCCGACCACGACCGGGCGACGACGCCACTCCGGGATCTCGCGGTAGTCACCCGTGATCACCGGGTACGCCGGCCCGCCGTCGAGGTCGTCGACCTCCTCGATCCGCGGCATCGGCGCCACCTCGCCGGTCCCGCCGAGGGTGGCGTCGACGGCGTTGGCGCTGTGCGGGAGGAAGGGCGCCAGCAGCAGGTTGCAGTCGGCCACGCACTGGGCCACGACGTGGAGCACCGTGCCGAGGCGCTCGCGCTGGTCCTCGCCCTTGAGCTGCCAGGGGGCGGTGTCGGAGACGAAGCGGTTGACGTCGGCGACGGTGCGCATCACCTCGCCCACCGCCTGCTTCTGCCGGTGCGCGCGGATCAGGTCCCCGACGGTGTCGAAGGCCCCCTCGACCCGGTCCAGCAGCGCCTGGTCGGTGTCCTCGAGGGCCCCGCAGGGCGGGATCTCCCCGAAGTTCTTCGCGATCAGGGTGGCGGTCCGGTTGACCAGGTTGCCCCACCCGGCGACGAGCTCGTCGTTGGTGCGGCGGACGAACTCCGACCAGGTGAAGTCGCTGTCCTGGTTCTCGGGGCCGGCCGCGCAGATGAAGTAGCGCAGCGCGTCGGGCTGGTAGCGCTCGAGGACGTCGCGGACGTAGATCACGACGGACTTCGAGGAGCTGAACTTGCGGCCCTCCATGGTGAGGAACTCCGAGGAGACCACCTCGGTCGGCAGGTTGAGGACGCCGTACTCCCCCGGCTCGCCGCCACGCTCGCCGCGGCCGTCGTAGGCGAGCAGCTCGGCGGGCCAGATCTGGGAGTGGAAGGTGATGTTGTCCTTGCCCATGAAGTAGTACGACAGCGCCTCGGGGTCGTTCCACCACGCGCGCCACGCGTCGGGGTCGCCCGAGCGACGGGCCCACTCGATCGAGGCGGAGAGGTAGCCGATGACGGCGTCGAACCAGACGTAGAGCTTCTTCGTCGGGTTCTCGCGCCAGCCGTCGAGCGGGACGGAGATGCCCCAGTCGATGTCGCGGGTCATCGCGCGGGGCCGGATGTCGGCGAGGATGTTCTGGCTGAACCGGATGACGTTGGGGCGCCAGGTTCCCGAGGCCTCCCGCTCGTCGAGCCAGGCTCCGAGCGCCTCGGCGAGCGCCGGCAGGTCGAGGAAGAAGTGCTGGGTCTCGACGAACTCGGGGACCTCGCCGTTGATCCTGCTGCGGGGCTCGATCAGGTCGGTGGGGTCCAGCTGGTTGCCGCAGGAGTCGCACTGGTCGCCGCGCGCCCCGTCGGCCTTGCAGATCGGGCAGGTCCCCTCGATGTAGCGGTCGGGCAGCGTGCGCCCGGTCGAGGGAGAGATCGCACCGCTGGTCGTGCGCTCCACCATGTAGCCGTTGCGGTGCACGACCGTGAAGAGCTCCTGAGCGACGGCGTGGTGGTTGCGGGTCGTCGTACGGGTGAAGAGGTCGTAGGAGAGCCCGAGCGCGACCAGGTCCTCGACGATGAGCCGGTTGTTGACGTCGGCGAGCTCCCGCGCGCTCACCCCGGCCGCGTCGGCAGCGACCAGGATCGGGGTGCCGTGCTCGTCGGTGCCCGAGACCATGAGCACGTCGTGCCCGGCCATCCGCATGTACCGGCTGAACACGTCGGACGGCACGCCGAAGCCAGCGACGTGGCCGATGTGGCGGGGACCGTTGGCGTAGGGCCAGGCGACGGCGGACAGAACTCTGCTCATGGCGCCCGATCCTAGGTGGGACACCGGAGCCGGCCCGCGGCGCCCGGCACCGCCGTCCTCAGTCGAAGACGAGGTCGGCGTCGCGGGAGCGCTTGAGCTCGAAGAAGTAGGGGTAGCCGGCCAGCGCCACCGCGCCGTCCCAGACCTTGCCGGCCTCCTCGCCGCGCGGGATGCGGGTGAGGACGGGGCCGAAGAACGCCGCCCCCTCCAGCGCGATGACCGGGGTGCCGACCTCCTCGCCGACCTGGTCGATGCCCCGGTGGTGGGAGGCCTTGAGGTCCTCGTCGTGCTCGGTGGAGTCCATCATTTCGGCGAGCGCGACGGGCAGGCCGACCTCCTCGAGCGCCTCCTCGACGGTCGCGCGGTCCAGGTCCCGCTGCTCGTTGTGGCGGCGGGTGCCGAGCGCGGTGTAGAGCGGGAGCAGGACGTCCTTGCCGTGGGCCTCCTCCGCGGCGATACAGACCCGCACGGGCCCGCAGGCGTCGTCGAGCATGGCTCGGTAGTCGTCGGAGACGTCCTTGTCGGCGTTGAGGTAGGCCAGGCTCATCACGTGCCAGGTGACCTCGACGTCGCGCACCTCCTCGACCTCGAGGACCCACCTCGAGGTGATCCAGGCGAAGGGGCACAGCGGGTCGAACCAGAAGTCGGCGCGGGTCATGGGCCCCATCATGCTCGGCTGCTGGTCACCCCCGGGTGACCCGGTGGCGCTGTGGGAGGAACCGGCAGGTCGGGGTCAGCGCGGCCGCGCCACGACCACGTGGCCGCGGGGTGACCGCACGGGGGTGATGAGGTGCGTCCCGGCGTAGGCGACCCGGACGACCCGCTTCCCGGGCGTGAGCCCGCGCACGACGACCCGCGCACGCCCCTGGCTGAGCGGGACCTCGACCCGCTGCTGCCCGACCCGGACCACGGCCGTCCCCTGGGGATCGGCGACGCCCGGCGCGACCACCCGGAGCCGCACGACCGCACGCTCGGGCCGGCCGATCGCCCGGACCCCCAAGCGCGGGTCGGTCACGACCCGTGCGGACCGCTTCATGGTCCGCTCGTAGCTGCGGTAATGCGTGCGGGTGATCGAGATCCGCGGACGGATCCGCGCCCCGACGTCCTCGGGCCCCAGCTCGTACGCCGACCCGGTGACGCCGGTGGGCACACCGTTGCGCAACCACTGGAGACGGACGTCGGCGTCGGCCGGCTCGACCGTGCCCGGCTCGACCGTGAGCACCTGCCCCCTGCGCGCCTCGCCGACCACCCGGAAGCCCGAGGCCTGGATCGTCCCCGCCAGCACCGCCGCCGTGGCAGGAGAGGGGGCGATGCGGTCGTGGTAGCCCTTGCGGCCGTAAGTGATCTCGGCGGTGATCCGCTTCCCGATCTGGGCCTGGTCCAGAGTCAGCACGGTGCCGGTGGCACCGGGGACCGGCGTGCCGTCGGCCAACCACCGCACGCGCGTCGTGCCGGCGGCCGGGCTGACCGATCCGAGCGAGACCGACAGCTCCCGGTCCACCTCGGCGACGCCCTCGATGGCCGGTGCCGCGCCCGGTGCCAGCGTCCCTGGCTCCACCGGGGTCGTGCGGGCCGAGTCGGCCACGCCGTTGAGGTAGCCCGTACTGGTCCCGATGATCCGGACCGCGATCTCCTTGTCCAGGTGCGCCGGTCGGGGCGCGAAAGTCGCGCCGTTCTGCTTCATGAGCCGGTTACCGTCGACGAACCAGCGGTACTTGTAGCTCCCGGCGGGTGCCCAGGTGCCCGGCTGCGCCGCGAGCGTCGCGCCGACCGCCGGCGCCCCGGCCACCCGAGGAGCGGCGACGTTCGCGACCTTGACGTCGTTGAAGTGGATGAAGCCGGTGGGCCAGCCTCGCCCCTTGACGAGCCGGCGCCAGCTGAAGTCGCCCCCCCAGCTGTCCTCGGAGATGATGATCTCGGTGTCGGAGATCACTCGCTCGACGTAGGCCACGTGGCCCGACGACCCCGCCCCGGGGACGTTCCGGTCCCACCAGGCCACGGAGCCGACCATCGGGACCTGGTCGGTGATGGAGGCCTTCACGTAGCCCCAGTTCCAGGCGTTGCCCTCGCCCGACCACGGGCGCTGGGCACTCATCCCGCCCTGGACCATGCGGTAGGCGACGTAGTTGGTGCAGTTGTGGCCGGCGTACATGCGCCACCACATCTCTTTGCCGGCGGTGGCGTAGCCCGCGTGGGGGTATCCGGCCCGGCGGCAGGCGGCGTAGCCGGTGCACAGGTAGGAGGTCGACGGCGCGGCGGTGCGTGCAGCAGCGACGCTGGGCGGCGACTCGGCCGGAGCACTCTCCGCGCTGGCGGCGGGAGCCACGAGGAGGCTCGCGGTGAGAGCGACGACGACGGCGCTGGCGACGGGGCCGATGACGGCGCGCCACCTTCTCGAGATCCTCACGAGGACTGATTCTCGCCTCTCGGCAAGCGCGACACACCACAAATGCACAATTTTTACTTTAATACCTCTGGCGATCACCCGTCCCAGCATCCTCACAGGCCCCGTCCGCCCCCACTGCCCCACCCTCGGGGGGTGACAGGATGCGGGCCATGCCTGGAACCAACCTGACCCGCGATGAGGCGCAGACCCGCGCCCGCATCCTCGCCGTCGAGTCCGCAGCCATCGACCTGGACCTGAGCGTCTCCGACACCGAGTTCGCGAGCACCACCGTGCTCCGTTTCTCCTGCCGCGAGCCCGGTGCCAGCACCTTCGCCGACCTCGTCGGCGCCACGATCGAGGACCTGAGCCTCAACGGCACCCGTCTCGATCCCGAGGATGTCTACCGCGACCACCGGATCCGGCTCGACGACCTCCTTGCGGAGAACGAGCTCGTGGTCCGCTGCCGGCTGCCCTACAGCC
This sequence comes from Nocardioides sp., assembly GCA_030698375.1. Taxonomy (GTDB): domain Bacteria; phylum Actinomycetota; class Actinomycetes; order Propionibacteriales; family Nocardioidaceae; genus Nocardioides_A. The sequence goes on from JAUYLL010000125.1 coordinate 7,488, forward strand.
GCACCGGCGAGGGGCTGCACCGGTTCGTCGACCCCGCCGACGACCGTGTCTACCTCTACACGCAGTTCGAGGTCCCCGACGCCCGCCGGGTGTTCACCACCTTCGAGCAGCCCGACCTCAAGACCACCTTCACCTTCACCGTGACCGCCCCGGCGCACTGGACGGTGATCTCCAACTCCCCCACCCCCGAGCCCGAGCCGGCGGACGACACGGAGGCAGGGGAGGCCACGGCCACCTGGCGCTTCGCACCGACGCAGCGGATGTCGACGTACATCACCGCGCTGGTGGCCGGGGAGTACCACGAGGTGCGCGACGTCTACGTCGGCAAGCACGGCGAGATCCCGCTCGGCCACTACTGCCGCCAGTCGAAGGTCCCGGACCTCGACGTGGAGGAGCTGACGGAGGTCACCAAGCAGGGCTTCGCGTTCTTCGAGGAGGCCTTCGACCACCCCTACCCATTCGGCAAGTACGACCAGGCCTACGTGCCGGAGTACAACATGGGCGCGATGGAGAACGCCGGTTGCGTGACCTTCCGCGACGAGTACCTCCCCCGCAGTCGGCAGGTCCGCTCGTTCTACGAGCAGCGCGCCAACACGATCCTCCACGAGATGGCCCACATGTGGTTCGGCGACCTCGTCACCATGAGGTGGTGGGACGACCTCTGGCTCAACGAGTCGTTCGCCGAGTGGGCCTCCCACCACGCCTCGGTGCAGGCGACGCAGTACACCGAGGCCTGGACCGGGTTCACCAACGCACGCAAGAACTGGGCCTACCGCCAGGACCAGCTTCCCAGCACCCACCCGATCGCCGCGGACAACCACGACCTCGAGGCCGTCGAGGTGAACTTCGACGGCATCACGTACGCCAAGGGGGCTTCGTCGCTCAAGCAGCTGGTCGCCTGGGTGGGTGAGGAGGAGTTCCTCACCGGCCTCCGCGCCTACTTCAAGGCCCACGCCTTCGGCAACACCGAGCTCGGCGACCTGCTCTCCGCGCTCGAGGACGCCTCCGGCCGCGAGCTGCGCAGCTGGGCCGACGAGTGGCTGTCCACCTCCGGGGTCAACACCCTCGCCGCGGACCTCGACCTGGGTGAGGACGGCAGCTACACCCGGTTCGCGGTACGGCAGAGCGCCCACCCGGACTTCCCGACGCTGCGACGGCACCGCCTCGGCATCGGCCTCTACGACCGCGTCGACGGTCGGCTCGTCCGTCGGAGGAACGTCGAGACCGACGTGCGCGGCGAGACCACCGACGTGCCCGAGCTCGTCGGCGAGCCGCAGCCCGACCTGCTGCTGCTCAACGACGGCGACCTCACCTACGCCAAGATCCGGCTCGACCCCCGGTCGCTGGCCACCGTCGTCGACGGCATCGACACCCTCGACGACTCGCTGGCCCGCGCGCTGTGCTGGGGCGCGGCGTGGGACATGACCCGCGACGCGGAGATGTCGGCCAGCGACTTCGTGGCGCTGGTGCTGCGCGGCATCGGCTCGGAGAGCGACGTGATGGCGGTCAGCAGGCTCCCCCTCTACGCCCGCCAGGCCGTCGAGACCTTCACCCACCCCGGCCGGCGCGCCACCGTGCAGCGCACCTGGGAGGAGGGCCTGCACGCACTGCTGCACGCCGCCGAGGCGGGCAGCGACCACCAGCTGGCGTTCGCCCGGGCGTACGCCGCGGCCGCGCACAGCGACGCGGCGCTCGACCTCCTCGAGGCGCTGCTCGACGGCAGCACCACCAGGGAGGGCCTGACGGTCGACACCGACCTGCGCTGGTCGTTCCTCGCCTCGCTCGCCGCGGCCGGCCGGGCCGACGAGCACCGCATCGCCGCCGAGCAGGCGCAGGACGCCACGATCTCCGGGCAGGAACGGGCGGCCGCCGCCCGGGCCCTGCGTCCGCTCCCCGCCGCCAAGGAGGAGGCGTGGGAGGCCGCGGTCGTCCGGGACGACGTCGCGAACGAGACCCAGCGCAGCATCGCCACCGCCTTCATGGCTGCGGGACAGGAGGACGTGCTGGCGCCGTACCTCGAGCGGTACCTGGCCGCCGCCGAGACCCTGTGGGAGAGCAAGGGCGTGCAGCGCGCCTCGACGGTGCTCGAGCAGATGTTTCCGCGGCCGCTGGCGTCAGCGTCGACGGTCGAGCGGGTGACCCGGTGGCTGGAGGAGTCCCCGGCCAACCCGGCGGCCAAGCGCTACGTCCGCGAGGGTCTCGCGGACGTGCAGCGGGCGCTCGCCGCACAGGAGAAGGACGGCGCCGGAGCCTGATCCGCCGGCGCCGCAGGTCAGCGGCGGGCCTGGTGCGCGAGCTGCGCCAGGCCCCTGCTGATCGCACCGACCAGGTCGCCGGCCGCGAGGTCGGCCTGCATCGAGACGACGGCGAGCCGGGCGTGGTCGTCGTCGAGGGAGCGGCGGACGACCTCGCCGGTCACCACCTCGAGCGCGCGGGCATCGGGGTCGACCAGCACCAGGACCGAGCGCTCGGGGACCACGAGGGTCGCGTGCAGGAGCTCGGCGAACGCCCGCGGGTCGCCCTCGCTGGCGCCGACGTAGACGGAGAACTCGAACCGGCTGATCGTCTCCGCCGACCGGATGGCCGCGTCGATGCCAGCGCGCTCGCGAGAGTGCAGCGCCTCACCAGCGGGCACTGGCGCCACCGCTCTCGACATGAGCGGGTTCGCCGGCAGGAAGCTCGGCGCGCGCGGACGCGGCGCCGACGCCCTTGGTGGGTCCGCCGAACCACTCCGGGTTGCGCCAGGCGTTCTCCGACTCGGCGTACGCCGGCGCACGCGACGCGGAGAGCCACGACAGGAGGGCGACGACCGCGAAGGCGACGGCCGGGAGGATGAGGAGCACCATGAGGAACTGCAGGCCCGAGACGGGCTCTGCCTCCTCCCAGCCCACCGGCACGTCGGCCATCGCCGGAGCCAGGGTGCCCAGCACCAGCATGGCTGTGAGGCCCGTCACGATGCCGAGACGGCGGACGAGGAAGGTACGGGAGACAGGGGCGGAGGACGGCGTCATCACGCCTCACAGCGTATCGGAGGTGGGTCCCACGGCGGGTTGGTGCCCGCCATCCGTCCCGTTAGCCTCCGAGACATGGAACTGCCCTCTTCCGCCACCGTCTGCGAGCCCCACGACGCCTTGTCCTGCCGGTTCGTGTACCAGTGGACCGAGAACGAGACCTGGGCCAGCGCAGCCACCTTCCTCATCGGCAAGCCGACGGCGGTGGTCGGCATCATCCTCATCGGGCTGCTTGCCCGGTGGCTGGCCCACCGCGCGATCGGCAGGGTCACCCACCGGGCCGCCAACGGCGTCGTGCCCACCGGGTTGACCCATGGCCTGACCCGGGGCCGGCTCGGGCGCTCGCCACGCACGGCCACCGCAGGGACCTTCACCACGGCCCACCACGCGGAGCGTCGGGTGCAGCGGGCCGAGACGATGGCGAGCCTGCTCAAGAGCATCACCTCGGGACTGATCATCGCCATCGTGATCGTGATGGTGCTGGCCGAGATCGGCATCAACGTGGCGCCGATCATCGCCAGCGCCGGCATCCTCGGCCTCGCGATCGGCTTCGGCGCCCAGAGCCTGGTCTCCGACTTCCTCGCCGGGATCTTCATGATCACCGAGGACCAGTACGGCGTCGGCGACGTGGTCGACCTCGGGGACGCGATCGGGACCGTGGAGGCGGTGACGCTGCGGGTCACCCGGCTCCGCGACGTCGAGGGGACGGTCTGGTACGTCCGCAACGGCGAGATCATGCGCGTGGGCAACCAGAGCCAGAACTGGGCCCGCGCGGTGCTCGACATCGGGGTCGCCTACGACGAGGACCTCGCCCGGGTCAAGCGGGTGCTCGGCGAGGTGGCCCACGAGATGTGGGAGGACGACGACTACCGCGGCATCGTGATCGAGGAGCCGCAGGTGTGGGGGATCCAGGGCCTCGACGCCGACCAGGTGACGGTCCGGGTGGTGCTCAAGACGGCGCCGCTGGAGCAGTGGGCCGTGGCCCGGACCATGCGCGAGCGGATCAAGGCCCGCTTCGACTACGAGGGCATCGAGATCCCGTTCCCGCAGCGGGTGGTCTGGCACCGCGAGCAGCGGGTGGAGCAGGACAAGCAGGAGCCGGCCGGGCAGGAGCCGGCCGGGGCCAGCGGTCCCGCCTGAGGCGGGACCGCTGGTCCTCGAGGCGTCGCCTCAGGCCAGCGAGGCCTCGAGGGTGATCTCGGTGCCGGCGAGGGCCTGACTGACCGGGCAGCCGACCTTGGCGCCCTCGGCGTGCTCGGCGAACTGCTCGGCGGTCACGCCCTCGACCTCACCCACGACGGTGAGCTTGATCCCGGTGATGCCGGTGCCGGGGGTCAGCTCGACCTCGGCGGAGGTGCGCAGCGAGGTGGGCGGGGTGCCGGCCTTGCTGAGGGCGGACGAGAGCGCCATCGAGAAGCAGGACGAGTGCGCTGCCGCGATGAGCTCCTCCGGGCTGGTCTTGCCGTTCGGCTCCTCCGCGCGCGACGGCCAGCTCACGTCGAAGGTCCCCACGCCCGAGGACTCCAGGGCGACGGTGCCGGCGCCTTCGGCGAGGTTGCCTTCCCAGTGGGTGGTGGCGGTACGGGTGGTGGCCATACGAGCGTGCTCCTTCGTGTCGACGGGGGGGGACCTCGCGAGTCTCGCACGGCCGAGTTGGGTCAGCGTCGACCTGCTGCGCACAATGGACCGGTGAGCTTCTACGAGGACATCGGCGGGTACGACGTCATCCACCGCATCGTGGAGGTGTTCTACGCCGGCGTGGCCGAGGACGAACTCCTGCGGCCGATGTACCCCGAGGAGGACCTCGGGCCGGCCGCCGAACGGTTCACACTGTTCCTCTGCCAGTACTGGGGAGGCCCCACGACGTACTCCGACACCCGCGGCCACCCGCGGCTGCGGATGCGGCACGCCCCCTTCGCGGTCACCCCCACCGCCAAGGACCACTGGCTGCACCACTTCCGCGCCGGCCTCGACGCGGTCGCGCTGACGCCCGAGCAGGACGCCGAGTTCTGGGGCTACGTCCAGCACGCCGCGCAGTTCATGGTCAACAGCACGGAAGCGCCCCCGTCACCCCCGGAGGGCGACCAGCCGGGCACGCTGCGCCTCGGAGAGCGGCGCTGACCGCTGCGTCGAGCGGTCGAACTTCACGATGACCACCTCGCCACGGGCGTAGACGCGGGCGTCGGCAGCCGCTGAGTCCCGGATCTCCGAGGCGATCGTGACCGACGCGCCCCCGACCCGCGCGATGCGTGAGGTGACCAGGTAGGGCGTCGTCCGGAACAGCACCGGGTGCAGGTAGTCGACGTCCGTCCCGGCGACGACGACCCACAACGCCTCGTCGGTGCCCTGACCCAGGTCGCGGATGCACGCGATCCGCGCCTCCTGCAGGTACTCGAAGTACTTGACGTTGTTGACGTGCCCGTAGGCGTCGACGTCGGACCACCGCACCCGAAGGTCGTAGTCGAGCGGGGTGCCGTCCGTCAGCGGGGCGCAGCGGCGCACCCCGTCCGGGCGGAGCGCCGGCGTGGTCGGGTCCAGGAAGGTCGCGAGCACCTCCCGCTCCCGCGGGGCCAGGCGTCGTGGCCGCTCCTCCGCGAAGACGTACGGCGTGAGCACCGACCGGGCCCGCAGGTAGACCGTCCGGCTGCCGTCGGCGGCCTCGTCGAAGACCTCGTAGGCCATGGTGAAGGTCGCGGCCCGCACGTCGGTCACCCACGTCTCGATCGAGACCGGCTCCTCGCGGAAGACCAGGGGGTGGACGTAGTCGACCTCGTGGCGCACCACCACGACACCCTCTCCGAGCTCCTCTCCCCCGCGCACCGGCGCGTGGTGGACGAGCATGTCGATCCGCGCCTCCTGCAGGTAGTCGACGTAGGTGACGTTGTTGACGTGGGCGAGCAGGTCCATATCGGCCCAGCGCAGCGGGCAGCGGTAGAGGTGACGCACCCGCCGAGTCTGGCAGAGGTCGGGGCCCGACTAGGCTTCCCCCAACATCGAGAGATCGGAGTCACACCCATGCCCGAGGCAGTGATCGTCAGTGCCGCACGCTCCCCCATCGGTCGCGCGAACAAGGGGTCCCTCAAGGACTTCCGCGCCGACGACCTCACCGCGCTGATCGTGCAGGCGGCGCTCGACAAGGTTCCGGCGCTCGACCCCACGACCATCGACGACCTGCTCCTGGGCTGCGGTCTCCCCGGTGGCGAGAGCGGCAACAACATGGGGCGCAACGTCTCGGTCCTGCTCGGGCTCGACGAGGTCCCGGGTGCCACCATCACCCGCTACTGCTCCTCGTCCGTCCAGACCAGCCGGATGGCCTTCCACGCGATCAAGGCCGGCGAGGGCGACGTGTTCATCTCCGCCGGTGTCGAGACGGTCTCGCGGTTCGCCCGGGGCACCTCCGACCACATCCCCGACACCCACAACCCGAGGTTCGACGACGCCAAGGCGCGGACCCAGGAGTACGCCGCCGGAGGCCAGGACTGGCACGACCCCCGCGAGAACGGTCTGCTCCCCGACGTCTACATCGCGATGGGCCAGACGGCCGAGAACGTCGCGCGGATGCGCGGCCTCTCGCGCAAGGAGCTCGACGAGTTCGGAGTCCGCTCGCAGAACCTCGCCGAGAAGGCGATCAACGACGGCTTCTGGGCTCGCGAGATCACCCCGGTCACGACCGTGGACGGCACCGTCGTCACGGCCGACGACGGCCCGCGCGCCGGTGTCACCTACGAGGCGGCCTCGAAGCTCGACCCCGTGTTCCGCCCCGACGGCGTCGTCACCGCGGCCAACTGCTGCCCGCTCAACGACGGTGCCGCTGCCGTGGTGATCATGTCCGACACCAAGGCTGCCGAGCTGGGGCTGACGCCGCTGGCACGCATCGTGTCCACCGGCGTCTCCGGCCTGTCACCCGAGATCATGGGCCTGGGCCCGGTCGAGGCGAGCAAGCGTGCGCTGAAGCACGCGGGCATGACCATCGACGACATCGACCTGGTCGAGATCAACGAGGCGTTCGCCGCGCAGGTCGTGCCGTCCGCGCAGGACCTCGGCGTCGACATGGACAAGCTGAACATCAACGGCGGCTCCATCGCCGTCGGCCACCCGTTCGGCATGACCGGGGCCCGCCTGCAGAACACCATGCTGAACTCGCTCGACTACCACGACAAGTCCACCGGGCTGATCACCATGTGCGTCGGTGGCGGCATGGGCATGGCGCTCATCCTCGAGCGCATTTGATCGAACGCCCGCACGACGTGCGACGCCCCCGGACCCGACGGGTCCGGGGGCGTCCGCGCGTCAGGGGTCTGACGGGGCAGGCTCGCTCAGGCGGTCGGCGCCTCGTCTGCCTGCAGGACGGCCTGGACGGAGAGCAGGATGGTGATGGTGTCGCCGATCATCACCTTGCCGCCGTCGAGCGGAATGTTGAAGTCGATCCCGTAGTCCTTGCGGCTGATCCGGGTGGTGGCCTCGATGCCGACCCGGGTACCGCCCCAGGGGTCGCCGCCGGTGCCGAGCACGTCGACGTCGAGCTCGACGGTGCGGGTGACGCCCTTGATGGTGAGCTCGCCGGTCGCCTTGCTGCCGTCGTACGAGGTGCTGGTGAAGGTCATCGGGCCGTGCTCCTCGACGCCGAAGAAGTCCTTCGAGCGCAGGTGGCCGTCGCGCTGCTCGTCACGGGTGTCGACCGAGTTCAGGTCGACCGTGGCCGAGGCGCTGACGCCGCCCGGGGTGCCGTCGGAGACGAGCGCGCCCTCGAAGCGGGTGAACTGGCCGCGCACCTTGCTCATGATGTGGCGGACGGTGAAGGCGACCTCGGAGTGGCTGGGGTCGATGCTCCAGGTGCCGGCGGGCAGTGCGGTGGTGGTCGTGGCGCTCATGGGTTCTCCTCGGGAGACGGGGTCGGTATTCACTTGAACCTTCAAGCAATAACCAGACGGTAGCACGAGATTCATTAAATCTTCAATCATCGGGTCGCTAAGATGCTCGCGTGAGCATCTCCTCCCCCTCCCGCACCCCTGCCGAACCCCCCGACGTCGCCTGGCTCGACCCGCAGGAGCAGCGGGCCTGGCGCGCCTACCTGGTCGGCACCACCCTGCTCATGGAGCGCCTGGACCGCGAGCTCGGCGAGACCTTCGACCTGAGCCTCTCGGAGTACGAGATCCTGGTCCGCCTGTCGGAGGCGCCGGAGAACCGGATGCGGATGGCTGTGCTCGCCTCCAGCCTGAGCCACTCCCGCAGTCGACTCACCCACACCGTCAAGCGCATGGAGCTCCGGGGTCTCGTGGTGCGCAGCAGCTGCTCCGACGACGGCCGCGGCGTCGAGGCGACCCTCACCGAGGAGGGTGGCTCCCTGCTCGCGGCCGCGGCGCCGCTCCACGTGCGCGGCGTGCGCCGTCTGCTCGTCGACCTCGTCGGGCCCGCGGACTTCGCCGCGGTCGGCCGGGCCTTCGAGCAGGTCTCCGACGCCCTGGTCGCCGGCCACCCCGACGCCGACATCCGCTGAGCCGGCTGCCCGGAGCCCGCGCCCGGCGGGCGTTCAGTCGCGGGTGAGCCGCCGGTGGGTCACGCGGTGCGGACGAGCGGCGTCCGGCCCGAGCCGCTCGATCTTGTTCTCCTCGTACGCCGCGAAGTTCCCCTCGAACCAGAACCAGCGCGCAGGGTCCTCGTCGGTCCCCTCCCAGGCCAGGATGTGGGTCGCGACGCGGTCGAGGAACCAGCGGTCGTGGGAGGTCACGACGGCGCAGCCGGGGAACTCCAGCAGCGCGTCCTCGAGCGCGGACAGCGTCTCGACGTCCAGGTCGTTGGTCGGCTCGTCGAGCAGCAGCAGGTTGCCGCCCATCTTCAGCGTGAGCGCGAGGTTGAGCCGGTTGCGCTCACCACCCGAGAGCACCCCTGCCTTCTTCTGCTGGTCGGGACCCTTGAACCCGAACGACGCGACGTAGGCGCGCGAGTTCATCTCGAAGTTGGCGACCTTGATGTGGTCGAGGCCGTCGGAGACGACCTCCCACACGTTCTTCTGGCCGTCGAGCCCGCCCCGGCTCTGGTCGACGTAGGAGAGCTTCACGGTCTGTCCGACCTTGAGCTCGCCCTCGTCGGGCTGCTCCTGCCCCGTGATCATCCGGAACAGCGTGGTCTTGCCGACGCCGTTGGGACCGATCACGCCGACGATGCCGGCGCGCGGCAGGGAGAAGGAGAGGTCGTGCATGAGGGTGCGGCCCTCGAAGCCCTTGCCGAGGTCCGCGGCCTCGAGCACCACGTCGCCCAGCCGCGGGCCCGCGGGGATGTTGATGTCGGCGGTGTCGATCTTGCGCATCCGGTCGGCCTCGGCGGCCATCTCCTCGTACCGCGCCAGCCGGGACTTGCTCTTGGTCTGCCGGGCCTTGGCGTTGGACCGGACCCACTCGAGCTCGCGCTCGAGCATCTTGGCCCGCTTGGCGTCCTTCTGGCCCTCGATCTTGAGCCGGTCCTTCTTCGTCTCGAGGTACGTCGAGTAGTTGCCCTCGTAGCCGTGGATCTGACCGCGGTCGACCTCGGCGATCCACTCGGCGACGTTGTCGAGGAAGTACCGGTCGTGGGTGATCGCGAGGACCGCGCCGGGGTAGCTCTTCAGGTGGCCCTCGAGCCACTGCACCGACTCGGCGTCCAGGTGGTTGGTGGGCTCGTCGAGGAGCAGCAGGTCGGGCTGCTGCAGGAGCAGCTTGCACAGCGCGACGCGGCGGCGCTCACCGCCGGAGAGGTGGTCGACCAGGGTGTCGGCCGGCGGGCAGCGCAGTGCATCCATCGCCTGGTCCAGGCGGCTGTCGAGGTCCCAGGCGTTCGCGTGGTCCAGGTCGGTCTGCAGGTCGCCCATCTCAGCGAGCAGCGCGTCGAAGTCGGCGTCCGGGTCGGCCATCTGCTCGGAGATCGCGTTGTAGCGGTCGAGCTTGCCCTTGATCTCGCCGACCGCCTCCTCGACGTTCTCCAGCACCGTCGTGCCCTCGGTGAGCGGGGGCTCCTGCTGGAGCATCCCGACCGAAGCGCCGGGGTCGAGGATCGCGTCGCCGTTCGAGGCGTGGTCCAGGCCGGCCATGATGCGCAGCAGCGTCGACTTCCCGGCACCGTTGGGGCCGACGACTCCGATCTTGACGCCGTGCAGGAACGACAGCGTGACGTTGTCGAGGACGACCTTCTCCCCGTGGGCCTTGCGGACGTTGCGCAACGTGAACACGTACTCAGCCATGGCCCGAACCCTACGGCCGGGAGGCGGCCCGGCCCGAATCGGGCCGAGCCGCCGGCGCCGGGACGGGTCAGGCAGCGACGCCCTCGCTGGTGACCGGAGGACCCCACGGGTCCTCAGCGTGGTTCATCTCCTTCACCGCCGGGTCCTCGTCGGCGCTGGGACGCTCCTCGCGGGGCGTCCGGACGAAGGTGGTCGTCCCGCGGGTGAGGTCGTGGCCCACGAACAGCGCCTCGACCACCTGGGTGACCGAGGGCGTGCCGTCGTCGCGCTTCCAGACGTCGGACTTCAGGCGGCCCCGGACCACCACCGGGTCCCCCTGGTGCACCGAGCGGGCCACGTTGGTGCCGAGGGTGCGCCAGGCGTTCACGGTGTACCAGGTGGTCTCACCGTCGTGGAACTGGTTGTCCTTGAAGTAGCGCGGCGTGCACGCCACACGGATCTTGGTGACCGGCCCCCGGCCGGTCTCGGTGGTCACGGGCTCGGCGCCGACCCAGCCCTGCAGGACGACATAGGTGTCGTACACGTCGGTTCTCCTTCGGTGGTGCGGACAGTGAGGACCACCGTCGTCACCCCCGCGCTTCGGCGTGCACCGGGCGCGCGGGCTGGGGAGGGACCGTGCCGAGGACCACCTGGGGACGGCGAGTGGGCCGCCGGCGGATGGCTCAGCGAATGGCTCAGCGAGTGGCTCAGCGAGTGGCGGAGGCGAGACCCTCGGTGGCCACCCGGCACGCCTCCAGCTCGGCGTCCACGGGACCCAGCAGCGTCCGCTCGGCGACCTCGCGGACGGCCTTGCGCAGCCGTCGGTCGGCGCGGCGCGCACGGGAGCCGGCGACCATCCCCACGAGCAGCCGTCCGAGGACGGCCAGGGCGACACCGGCGGCCACTCCCCCGAGCAGGAGCAAGGTCGGCAGCGGCAGGCCGGCGGCCTCCGGCGGGGTGGGCGCACCGGTCTGGAGGAAGCCCATGACCGCGAGCGCCACGAGCCACCCGCCGCCGGCGAGGGCAGCGAGGAACAGCGCGGTCTGCGCGACCTGGAGCACCCGCGTCCAGGTCGGCAAGCGCTCCGCCTCCGGCGTCATCGCGACGACCCGCGTCAGCTCGTCGTCCAGACGATCGGTCGCCTCGCCGGCGACCCGCCGCACCGCACGGGTCCAGGCGGGTGTCAGGGGCTGGGTGACCTCGTCGACCGTCTCCCGGACCGTGGTGGCGACGCGCGCGTGACGCACGGTCGTGGCCTCGGTCGGCGCCTCACCGGGGGCGACCGCTGTCGCCGCCCGCTGCTGCAGGCGCTGCAACGGGTCGGTACGGCGGCGCGGCAGCCAGGACAGCAGCGGCCAGCCCGTGGCCCGCGCCCCGCGGGACCGGACCGACCCGCGCACCGCCTCGACCACGGCCGGCACCCCGGCCGCGTCGACGCACGCGTCGACGACCTCGGCCCGGCGCTGCTTGGACAGCCCCGAGGGCGGGGTCGTCCCGCTGACCTCGGCCAGCTCCTCGGCCGCGCCGAGCACGTCGGCGAGCAGCCGCGCGTTGCGGGAGTCCTTGGCCCCGACCCTGGCCACGATGTGGTCGCGCAGCTCCGGGATCCCGACCCCGGTGTGCGCGGAGGTGACGACGAGGGGCACCGCCTGCAGCCCGTCGGCGTCCAGCAGCCGTCGACAGTCGGCGATCATCGCCTCGCGGCGGGACTCGGGGACCTCATCGATGTGGTTGAGCACGACGAGCATCACCTCGGCGTGCCCGGCGAGCGGCTTGAGGTAACGGTCGTGGATGGCCGCGTCGGCGTACTTCTGGGGGTCGAGTACCCACACCAGCAGGTCGGAGTGGGTGACGAGCCGCTCCACCTCAAGGTGGTGGCTGACCTCGGTCGAGTCGTGGTCGGGGAGGTCGAGGAGCACCAACCCGTGGAGAGCGTTCTCCTCCCCCGGCTGGTCGAGCATCGAGTCGCGGGTGACCCGGTGGCGGTGCGGGATCTCGAGCCAGTCCAGCAGCGGACCCGCCCCGGACTCGCCCCAGACACACGCCATGGTCCAGGAGGTGGTGGGCCGGCGGACACCCACGGCGGCGAGGTCCAACCCGGTCAGGGCGTTGAACGTGGAGGACTTGCCCGAGCCGGTGGCACCACCGATCGCGACCACGGTGTGGTCGGCCGAGAGCCGCAGCCGGGTGCCGGCTCGGGCCACGACCTCCTCGGCGTGCTCGAGCTCGGGACCCTCCAGCCGTCCCTGTGCCGCCTCGACGGCGTGCTCGAGCCCCTCGACCCGGGTCGCGAGCGGCACGCCGCCCTTGCCGAGCAGTCGCTTGGCGCTGTCCAGGAGGGTCATCCGAGCCCCCCGGTCCCGGCGAACCGTGCGTCGTCGACGCGTCGGACGACCTCGCGCAGCCGCTCCGCTGCGGTGGGGTCGACCCCGAGGTCGTCGAGCAACGTCTCGAACCGCGCCCGCTCGGGGGCCAGGAGCTCGCGGACACGTCGCTGCAGGTCCTTGCGCGCCCGCTCCGCGAGGCGGCGTACGGCGGCGTCCCCGAAGACGGCCTCGAGCACCTTCTGGCCCACGACCGCGGTGCCCCCGGCCACGCCCACCTCGGCCCCGGTCACCCCACCGGTGCTGGCGAAGACGACGACCATGAGCGACACCCCGAGTCCGTTGACCCCGAGCGCGAGGAACCGGGCGGTCCCGCGCTTGTCGGCGCCCTCGGCGCGGATCATCGTCAGGACCCCGGCCTGCCACTCCTGCACCGTGCGCTCGACGTCGCGGCGCAACTGGCGCGACGGCCGGCCGAGCTCGGTGGGGCTGCTCTCCGAGAGCACGCGGCCGGCCTCGAGCGAGCGCCAGGCCTCGTCGACCGCCTCGGCGGCGTGCTCGGCGTGCTCGAGCAGGAGGTGCTCCAGGCCCGACTCGACCGCGACGCTGACCCGCTCGACCTGGTGGGGGCGGCCGCGCACGGTCCCGACCACCCGGTCGCGGAGCACCCCGACCCGCGACTCCAGCGCACGGAGCAGCTCACCGGTCCCGACGAACTCCTGCCATCGCAGCAGCACCTCGCCGCGCAACAGGGTGCCGTCGGCGGTGGCGGTGTCGACGGCGTCCAGGGCGGCGTCGTACGCCCGGTCGACATCGGCCCGCAGCCGATTCACCATCGTGGCCTGCTCGGCCGCCGCGTCGGCCACGGGGTGGGCCCGTCGCGAGAGGGTGCGGATCGCGCCCTCGAGGGTCTGCTTGACCACTGCGGCGCGCGCCCCGGCGTCGCTGGCCAGCGAGTCCAGCCAGCCCCGGATATCCGCGACGGCCTCGGCGGGCAGCAGGCCGTCGTCGTCGACGGGGCCCTCGAGCACGGCGAAGAGCGGGGAGTCGCGCAGGCCGCGCGAGGTGAGCATCCGCGCGAGGTGGCTGCTGACCTCCGCGACGGCCTCCGGCGCGGTCCGGTCGAGCACCACCGCAACGGCGGTGCTCCGCTCGGCGGCGGCCTTGAGGAACTCCCAGGGGACCTGGTCGGCGTACCGGGCGGCGGAGGTGACGAAGAGCCAGAGGTCGGCAGCGGCCAGGAGCTGCGCGGCCAGGATCCGGTTGCGCTCCTCGACCGAGTCGATGTCGGGGGCGTCGAGGATGGCCAGCCCGACCGGCACCGTCTCGGAGGCGACCAGCTGGAGCTTGCCGGTGTCGGTGCTGGCGTCGGGGGTGCGGGCCAGGTCGGGCAGGATCCGCGACTGGTCGAACCACGCCTCGTCGGCGGGGTTGTGGACGAGCACGGGTGAACGGGTGGTCGGCCGGAGCACGCCGGGCTGCGTCACTCGCCGGCCGACCAGGGAGTTCACCAGCGTGGACTTGCCGGCGCCCGTCGAGCCGCCGACGACGGTGAGCAACGGGGCGTCGATCTGGATCAACCGCGGCAGGACGTAGTCCTCGAGCTGGTCGACCAGCTCGGTGCGCGCCACGCGCTGCTCCTCGGCCCCCGGCAGCTCCAGGGGCAGGACGGTGTGGCGCAGCGCCTCGCGCAGGTGCACCAGCGAGGTCAGCATGTCGGTGGACGGGCTGCGGCTCATCGTGTGCTTCCCACCGTCGGGGTCGGCGCCGGCAGGGGTACGGCGGGTCGCAGCGCCGCGAGGCGCTCCACGAGCGCCTGTCCGCGCTCGGCGAAGGCCGGCGGCGGCACCCCCCGCAGGTAGCGGTCGTGGAGGAAGCCGAGCTCGATCGCCGCCGTCTGGAAGTCCTGCAGTGCCTCGACGCCGGTGTCGCCCCCGACCTCGCGGGCATGCCGCCGGGCGGCTCGCCGGGCGGGCAGCCGGACCAGCCAGGGCACCTCACCCGGCAGCACGAAGCCACGCTGCACGCAGTCGCCGAGCGCGCGGGCGAGCATGACGCCCTCCCGTCGGCGCACCCACAGGGAGAGGGCCACCACGACCAGGAAGGCGGGCACCATGAGGAAGAGGTAGGCGACGAAGAAGAAGGCGCCGTCGCCGACGTACGCCGAAGCGTTCCACAGAGCGTGCGTCACCACGGCGAGGGCGTACCCGACCACCGGCGCGAGCACACGCACACCGCGCGAGCGTGTCTGCACCGCCAGCCCGATGCCGATGCCGACGAAGATCGTGAACAACGGGTGCGCGAAGGGGCTGAAGATGCCGCGGATGACGAAGGTGGCGGTCGCGCCCTCCAGACCGGCCGGGCCTAGGCCGTCACCGATGTATGCCGCGGAGTAGTAGAGGATGTTCTCGGTGAAGGCGAAGCCGACGCCGATCATGCCGGCGTACACCACGCCGTCGAGGACCCCGTCGAGGACATGGCGTCGCGTCCAGAGCAGCAGGAGGATGAACGCACCCTTGGCGGCCTCCTCCGTCACCGGTGCGACCAGGGCCGCACTCATCGTCTCGGGCCGGGCGAACACGTACATGTCGACGACCTGGAGGACCAGGGCCGCGGAGGTGGCGACGAGCGCCCCCCACCCGAGGGCGGCCAGCAGCAGCCCGCGCGGCTCGGGCTCGTAGCGGTCCAGCCACAGGAAGCAGGCCACCAGCGGCCCCACGGGGAGGGCGGCGAGGAGGATGCCCCAGGCGATGGCGTCCGGCGCACCGGAGGAGAGGAGCACGAATGCCATCACCACGGTTCCGAGCAGCATCGCGACCGTCACCAGGACGGCGAAGGCGACGCTGTGGCGACGGCGGGAAGGCATGGCACAGACCCTATCGGTCGGCGTCACCGGAGCAGGTGGTCACCGTGCGGGCCGGACGCGCAGACCCTGCCGTGCCTCCGAAGGACCGGCGTAGCCTGACGGGATGGACGACCAGCAGCGCGAGGAGCCCCGCACCGAGAGCCACGACCCCGCCGTGCCGGAGGCGTACGCCGCGTTCATGCGCACCGGGTGGGGTGACCGCGAGCTCGACCTCCCTCGCCACCCGGTCGCGGACCCGGCGGCCGACCGGCGCGGGCGGCTCGCCGACCTCTTCCCGGGCGAGCGGCTGGTGGTTCCCGCCGGCGGCTACAAGGTGCGGGCCAACGACACCGACTACCGCTTTCGCCCGGAGACGGCGCACACGTACCTGTGCGGCAACCAGACCTCCGACGCGGTGCTCGTCGTCGAGGACGGTGAGTCCGTGCTCTACGCCCGGCCGCGTTCCTCCCGGGAGACCGACGAGTTCTTCCGCGACCGCCAGTACGGCGAGCTCTGGGCCGGCCGACGCCCCTCCCTCGGCGAGCTGTCGGACTCCCTGGACGTGGAGTGCCGCCACCTCGACGACCTCGAGGGCGCGCTCGCCGGGCGCGGGAAGACTCGGGTGCTCCGCGGGGTGGACGGTCGGGTCGACGGGATCGTGGACGCCGACGAGGGTCGCGACGGCGACCTCGCGCGGGTGCTCTCGGAGCTGCGCCTGGTCAAGGACCCGTGGGAGGTCGAGCAGCTGCAGGAGGCATGCGACATCACCACCCTCGGGTTCGAGGACTGCGTGCGGGAGTGGGACCGCGTGCTGGAGATGGGCGAGCGCTGGATCGAGGGCACCTTCTTCCGACGGGCGCGGGCGATGGGCAACGACATCGGCTACGACTCCATCGTGGGCGGCGGGCGGCACGCGACCACGCTGCACTGGATCGATAACTCCGGCCCGATCGTCCCGGGCGAGCTGGTGCTCCTCGACATGGGCGTGGAGGCCTCGAGCCTCTACACCGCCGACGTCACCCGGACCCTGCCGGTCTCCGGCACGTTCACCCCGCTCCAGCGCGAGCTCTACGAGCTGGTGCTCACCGCGCAGCAGGCGGGGATCGACGCGGTGCGGCCCGGGGCCCGGTTCCTGGCCGCCCACGAGGCCGCGATGAGCGTCATCGCCCACGGCCTCGACGACATGGGGCTGCTGCCGGTCCCGGCCGAGGAGGCGCTCTCCCCCGACTCCAAGGTCTACGCCCGCTGGACCCTGCACGGCACCAGCCACATGCTCGGGATGGACGTGCACGACTGCGCGCGGTCGGCGCCCGAGAGCTACCCCCGCGGCGACCTCGCCGAGGGCATGGTGCTCACCGTCGAGCCGGGGCTGTACTTCCAGGAGGACGACCTGCTGGTCCCCGAGGAGCTGCGCGGGATCGGGATCAGGATCGAGGACGACGTCCTGGTGACCGCGGACGGCGCGCGCAACCTCTCCGCGGCGCTGCCCAGGGACGCCGGCGCCGTCGAGGAGTGGATGGCGGCACTGAGAGGCTGATCACAGCCGCTCGGCTTGGGATCCGGTCGCAGACCGGGGAGGATGCACTCTGTGAAGCAGAGTGCAATTCCGCGGTCTCGGGCCATCAACCCCGAGACCTCTGCGCGGATCGTCGAGGCAGCGCAGGCGCTCGCCCTCGCGCACGGCATGGACGGCTTCACGATGGAGCGGCTCGCCGGCGACGCCGGGGTCTCCCGCCGCACACTGTTCAACTACTTCCCCACCAAGGCCGACGCGATCCTCGGCGGGTCCGCCGTGCTCGCGGAGGAGCAGCGCGCCCAGTTCGTCGCGGGCGGGCCCACCGGTGACCTCGTCGCCGACCTCGGCCACATCGTCACCGAGGTCCTCGCCACCCGCGGCACGAGTCGGGAGCAGCTGACCCGCGTGCGCACGCTGCTGCGCACCGAGCCCCGGCTCCTGCTGGCCGCCCAGGAGGGGATCCACCGCCCCGTGGAGGAGCTGACCGACGCCATCGCCGAGCGCGACGGGTCCGCGTCCGCGGCGCTCCACGCCCACCTGCTCGTCCGCCTGCTCGTCGGCGTGCTCGACGTCGCCGTCGACCGCTTCCTCGACAACGACAGCCTCGGCGAGGGCTCCGACGACCTCGATGCCCTGTTCCTCGACACCCTCGCCCATACCCGCGCTCTCGTCGCGCCCCGCTGACCCCCTCGCCGACCCCGACTGACCCACCCAGGAGAACGTCCATGGCCACCCTGCTCTACCGCCTCGGCCGCACGGCCTACCGCCGCTGGCCCGTCGTCGTCGCCGCGTGGCTGGTCGCCCTCATCGCCGTCGGCGCGTTCGCCGGCCTGATGAGCAAGCCGATGTCGGACTCCTTCTCCCTGCCGGGCATCCCGTCGGAGCGAGCCGCCACCCTGCAGGAGGAGCTGTTCACCGACGAGGTGGCCTCCCTGGAGGCACCCACCGTCACCGTCGTGGTCGCGGCACCCGAGGGTGAGCGGCTCGACACCGGCGAGCGCACCGCCCAGGTCGACGCGCTGATCGCCGAGATCGGCGGCATCCCGCAGATGCCCGCGGAGCCCGGGCTGGCCAACCCGGTCCAGGCCGGGCCCGCGCTCGAGGCGCAGCTGCTCGAGGGCGCGCAGGCCGCCGGCACCGACCCGGCAACGGCTCGCGACAACGCGGCGGCACTGACCCCGCTCTCCGCCGACGGCCGGATCGGCACGATGTCGTTCACCTTCGACGCCCCGACCACCATGGACGTCGAGCCGGAGACCAGGGACGCGCTGGCCGAGGTCATCGAGGAGGCCGAGGAGGGCTCCGACCTGCAGGTGGACGCCAACGGCCCGGGCATGGCGACCGCCTCGCCACCCGATGCCTCCGCGGAGGCCATCGGCATCGCCGTGGCCCTCGTCATCCTCGTCATCACCTTCGGCTCGCTCGTGGCCGCCGGCCTGCCCATCGTCGCCGCCGTCGTCGGGGTGGGCCTGAGCATCGGCGCCGTCACCGGGGCCAGCGCGTTCGTCGAGGTCAGCTCGACCACCCCGATCCTCGGCACCATGCTCGGCCTGGCCGTCGGCATCGACTACACGCTCTTCATCCTCGCGCGTTACCGCGCCGAGCTCGACCACACCGACGACCGCCAGGAGGCCACCGGCATCGCGGTCGGTACGGCGGGCTCCGCCGTCGTCTTCGCCGGGCTCACCGTGATGATCGCGCTCGGTGCCCTCGCGGTCGTGCGCATCCCCTTCCTCACCTCCATGGGTGTGGCAGCGGCCGGCGCCGTCGCGGTCGGCGTGCTCGTCGCGCTCACGCTGCTGCCGGCGATGCTCGGCATGCTCAAGTCGAAGACCTTCGGTGGTCAGGTGCGGCGCTACCGCCCGACCCGAGAGGACGACGGACGCATCCTCAACACCGGGGTGCGCTGGGCACGCACGGTGCGCAAAGCGCCGCTGGCCGTGCTCGTCGTCGTGGTGCTGGTGCTCGGGGCACTCGCCGTACCGATCCAGGGCCTGCACCTTGCCTTCCCCACCGACAGCACCGCGCCGGCCGACACCACCCAGCGGGAGGCCTCCGACCTGGTGGCGGAGGGCTTCGGCCCCGGCCGCGAGGCACCGATGCTCGTCGTCGTCGACGGTCGCGACCTCACCTCCGAGGAGGCCGGGGCGGCGTTCGCCCAGGTGGCCGCCTGGGCAGGTGACCGGCCCGACGTCGCCAACGCTCAGGTCGTAGGTGTGAACGAGGCGGGCACCGGCGCCAGCGTCCTGGTGACCCCGGCCTACGGTCCCGACCGGGTCGAGACCCAGGAGGTCCTCGAGTCGCTGCGCGCCGAGCAGTCCGCGATCGAGGAGCAGACCGGTGCCACCACCGGCGTGACCGGGCTGACCGCGATCACCACGGACATCTCCGACCGGCTCTCCGGCGCGATGCCGCTCTACCTGACCGTGGTGGTCGGACTGGCGTTCCTGCTCCTGATGCTCGTCTTCCGCTCGGTCCTCGTCCCGCTGACCGCCACCGTCGGCTTCCTGCTCTCGGTGCTGGCCACCCTCGGCGCGACCGTGCTGGTCTTCCAGGAGGGCCTCTTCGGGCTGGTGGACCCGCAGCCGATCGTCAGCTTCATCCCCATCTTCGTGATCGGGATCGTCTTCGGGCTCGCGATGGACTACCAGGTCTTCCTGGTGACCCGGATGCGGGAGGCGCACGTCCATGGGATGTCGGCCCGCGACGCCGTCGTCGACGGCTTCCGGAACTCCGCACGGGTGGTGACCGCCGCGGCGCTGATCATGACCTCGGTCTTCGCCGCCTTCATGCTCATGGACGACCCCATCATCAAGTCGATGGGCTTTGCCCTGGCCGTGGCAGTCCTGCTGGACGCCTTCCTCATCCGGATGGCCTTCATCCCGGCGCTGATGTACCTGATCGGCGAGAGGGTCTGGAGGCTGCCCGGCTGGCTGGACCGCCTGCTGCCCGAGGTGGACGTCGAGGGCGAGAAGCTCGAGCGTCCGCACCTCCAGCAGCAGCGGGAGCCGGAGCCGGTCGGGGCGGGACGGGCCTAGACTCGCGCCGCGCCCTCGTAGCTCAGTGGACAGAGCAGCGGCCTTCTAATCCGACGGTCCCAGGTTCGAATCCTGGCGGGGGCACCACGAGCTGTGTGTTGCTATGTCACCTCTCAATCGAAGTAACGCAATCGGCCACCTCAGTCCGCGCAGGGCCCCACGTCGCCGCCGGGGAAGCACACGTAGACCGGCGCACTCGTCGACCGGGCCCCGCTGGCGTCGGTGACGGTCGCGCGCAGCCGGACGATCCCCCGCCCGGGAGCGTGGACGTCGTCCACGGCCAGCGTCCCGGACAACCGCCCGGAGATCCGCGAGGACGGGTGGGAGTGGTAGCTGCTCCCCGCGTAGTGCAGGAAGTCCACGGCGAGCTCGACGTCCTCGGTCAGGGCCTGCTGGGTGTCACCGTCCGGGTCGCTCACCACGACGCGCCAGTCGACAGTGCCGTCACTCGCGACCACCCCGTTCGCCGGAGCCTCGAGCCGGATGCTCGCGGCCCCGCCGACCCGGGACCAGGTGATGTCGGCGAAGGCGCGCTCGGCGTCACCGTGGACCATCTCGGCGCGGACGACGTGCTGGCCGCGGCCGAGCGTGACGTCGTGCTGCCGCGTCTCGGCGGGCCAGAACGCGTTGGCGTAGAAGTCGTGCACGACCTTGTCGTCGACCCACAGGCGGACCCACTCGTCACCCTGCACCACGAAGCGGTAGGTCCCCTCCTCGAGATCGAGGCGGCCACGCCACGCGGCCCCGAACCGGTCGCCGGGGTGATCACGGTCGTCGACGCCGTCGCCGACCCACGGTGACCCCGTCGTGTCCAGGTGGATGCGGGACTCGCAGGTGGCCTCCCCCATGACCTCCGACGGCAGCTGCGCGGCGGCGTACGGGAAGAGCCACTTCCACTCGTTGTCCGCGAACTCCCGGTCGAAGACGGAGTCCGGGCCGTCGAGGTCGTGGAAGGTACGACGGAAGGTGCCGACCGGGCAGGTCTCCGCGAGCGCCTCGCCAGTCCACCGGATCCGCTGCAGCGCACCCCCCATGATGGAGACCGACCAGACGAGCCCGTCGGGTCCGGTGAAGAACTTCACCGGACCCCCGGCGGCCGATGCGTCGGCCAGGAGCGCGAGACCGGAGACCCTCCCGTCGGCGGTCATCTCGGCGGTGCGGATGAAGTTCTGCGCGTAGTCGCCGAACACGTAGCGACCGCGCCACGGCTGCGGGTAGGCCTCCGAGGTCAGGAACACACCCCCGGAGACCGACCCCCCGCCCGTGGCGTGCGGGTAGGCGTGCGCCGGAGGTATCGCGACGCCCGGCAGGCGCACGTCGGCGCAGCCGTGCCAGGGGCTGGAGGGGTCGGTGACGTCACCCAACGACGTCTCCTGCTTGCCCTCCAGGCACGGCCACCCGAAGTTCGGGACCCCGGTGTGCGGCTCGTCGAGCAGGTGGACGTCGATCTCCTCCGCGTCCCCCTCGCCTACGTCCCCGATGACCAGGCGTCCTTCGTGCACCGTGAACCGGAAGGGGTTGCGCAGACCGAGCGCGAGCACGCGGGAGGCATTGCTCGACCCGTCCCCGGTGTAGAGCGGGTTGCCCGGGACGCCCCGTCCGGTGGTCGCGTCGATCCGCAGCACCTTGCCCGCAAGCACGTCCGGGTCCTGCGCGCGCCAGGCCTCGTGACGACCGAGCAGTCCGTCGTTGGTCAGGTAGATCGCCCCGTCACCGATCCCCACCAGCAGTCGGCCCTCGTCGTCGAAGACCAGGTCGCCGATGGTGTGCGCCTCCCCGAGCAGCGGGACGCAGTCGTCGGTGCGGATGTCTCCCGCGCTCGAGCATGCGGGGCCGCTCACCGAGCCGAGCACCACGTGCCGCGACCCCGGGTCCAGGACCTCACCGTCCCAGGTGAACCGCGCGACCTGCTGGCTGCGCTCCTGCCCGATCGCGTCGTCGCGCACGTAGCTGAGGTAGACGAAACCGTTCGAGGCGACATCGGGGTCGATGGCGATCCCGATGAGACCGGCGTCCCCACCGTCGTGGACCTCGTCACGCAGGTCGAGCACCTTCCGCGGCGGGGACCAGCCGGTCTCCTCGGCCGGCTCCACCACCTTGACCAGACCCGACTTCTCGGTGACGAGGACGGCACCGGACGGCAGCGACCCGGCACTCGTGGGGAGGAACAACCCGGACTGGACCGTCTCGAGGGCGAAGCCCTCGGCCACTCCTGAGTCCATCCCGACCGGTGCCGCTCCGGTCTCGTACGTCGCCGCGTCGCTCAGCACGCTCTCGACCGGGCCGACCGCGCGGGCCACCACGTCGTGGACGCCGATCCGCGACGACCACGTGGCCCGCCACGGGGGGCTGGTTTCCTCGGCGACCAGCACACCGTCGGCGAAGAACCGGACCCTCTGGACCGCCCCGGTGGTCGTGGCCGCGGCGTGCACCTGGGCCCCGTCGGTGACCGCCTGCACGGCGACCGTCGGCGGATGGAGGACCGCCGAGCCGGTCGCCGGGGCACCCTGGTGCGGCCCGAGGCGGACCCGCAGCGACGCGCCGCGCGCCACCGGGACCCCCGCGACGGGCACGACGCGGGACCGCCCTGCGCGGACGGTCCTCAGCGTGTGCCACGACCGGTCCGCGGTCCGCTGCTGCACGTGCACCGCCCGGCCCCGGCGTACGTGGGAGAGGACCGCCCGCACGTCGACGCCGCCCGCCGCGGCCCGGCTCGCGGTGAAGGAGACCGTCTGTGGTGCGGTGGCGTTCACCCGGCGTACCCGCGAGACCGCGCGCGGGTGGCGGCGCTCGCCGACCCGGTGGGCGGGTGCCACCACGCGCAGCCGTGGGCGCGGCTGCCGCACGCGGTAGTCGAACGTCGCCACACCCGTGCGCTTGGTCCGGGAGCGCGCGACCGTGGCCCACCCCGTGGGGGCGCGCTGCTGCAGCCGCACCGGCCGCACCCCACGAGGGAGCCGGACCCGCACGGTGACCCGCTCGCCGAGGATCGGCGGAGCCGGGGCGACGGTCGGGATCGGCCGCGGCGCTGCAGCCGCGGGCTCCCCGGGTACGGCGACCGCAGCGGTCAGGCAGGTGGCCAGCGCGACCAGGGTCGCTGCGGCTCGGCGTAGCACCGCGTCAGCGTAGGCGCGCGGCGCCCGCTTTGATCACGTTTCGGCTGAACCCGTCGATCACCAGGGACTGGGCTGGTAGTCATCGACGAACCGGCCGTCGTCGGGTTCGCGGCGGCACCTAGGGTCGTCCCCATGCCGGCCGAGCCCTCCCGCCGTCGACGACCGCACCGCGCCCTCGGTCTGGCCCTCGTCACGGCGCTCGTCGCCGTCGCCGCCTGGTCGCACGACCTCGCGCCGTCGGCGGCCATCGCGGACGTCGAGTCCGACGAGCTGCACGTGATGTCGTTCAACCTGCGCCACGCCACGGCGCCCGGTCCCTCCTGGCGCGTCCGCCGCCCCCTCGTGCGCGCCCTGATCCACCAGGAGGAGCCTCACCTCGTCGGGACCCAGGAGGGTCAGCCGGAGCAGCTCGCGGAGATCGACGAGGACCTCGGACGGCGCTACGGCTCGCTGCGGCGCGGCAAGCACGCCCAGGAGCCGCAGTTCTTCTTCGACCGGCGGCGACTCAGGCCCCTGGAGACGGGGCACTACGCCCTCTCGGACGCGCCCGACGAGGTCGGCTCGCGGGGGTGGGGCGGATGCTGCGCCCGCAGCGTGTTCTGGGTGCGCTTCCGCGACGAGGTGACCTCGCAGCAGTTCTACGCGGTGAACACCCACCTCGAGGCGTTCTCCGCTAGGGCACGCAGGAAGTCGGCCGCGCTCATCCTCGAGCGGATGCAGGCCTTCGACTCGACCCTGCCCGTGGTGCTGACCGGCGACTTCAACGAACCGGCGGGCCAGGGTCGCCCCGTCCACCGGCAGCTCGTCGGCTCCGGCCGGTTCGTCGACACGTGGGAGCAGGCCGCGCGGCGCAGCAAGCTGGTCGGGACCTTCCACAAGTTCGGTCGCCGGAAGCGGGAGGGCGGCCGCATCGACTGGGTGCTCACCTCCCCCGGGGTCACCACCCGCCGCGCCGCGATCAACACCTTCGCGGTGGGCGGCCGCTACCCCAGCGACCACTTCCCGGTGCAGGCGGTCATCCGGTTCCCGACTCCCTGAGCCGGACCGACCGCACCGGGCCGGGACCGGTCGATCACCAGGGGCTGGGCTGATAGTCCTTGACGAAGCAGCCGTGCAGGTCCTCGCCGGCCTCGCCCCGCACGATCGGGTCGTAGACCCGGGCCGCACCGTCGACGAGGTCCAGCGGCGCGTGCCAGCCCTCGGCGGCGATCCGCAGCTTCTCGTGGTGGGGACGTACGTCGGAGATCCAGCCGGTGTCGACCGCGGTCATGAGGATCCGGTCGGTCTCGAACATCTCGCCGGCGCTGGTGCGGGTCATCATGTTCAGCGCCGCCTTCGCCATGTTCGTGTGCGGGTGCCCGGGGCCCTTGTAGCGGCGGGAGAACTGGCCCTCCATCGCGGACACGTTCACGACGTACGCCCGCCGCGCGCCCGCCGCGACCGCGGCCCGCATCGCCGGTCGCAGCCGCGAGACCAGCAGGAACGGGGCGATCGAGTTGCACAGCTGCACCTCGAGAAGCTCCAGCGGGTCGACCTCGTCGACGACCTGGGTCCAGGAGTTGTTGGCCTGCACGTCCGGCAGCAGGCCCCCGGCGTCGACGGCCGTGCCTGCGCGGTGCGCGTCGAGGCTGGCGCTCCCGGCCTTCAGCGCCAGGGCGCTGATGGTCGCGGCGCTGTGGACCGCCAGCGCGTGCTCGGGCGACTCGCCCTCGTGGCGGGCGGCGGCATGGGACTGGAGGGTGCCCATGATGGCGGCGGGGTGGGCCTCGGAGATCTGGTCGAAGGCCACCATCTCCGGCAGCGCCTGGTCGGTCGGCAACGGCACGGACTCGCCCTCGACGAGCTGGCTGTAGGCCCCGGGCGTACGGCGGACCGTCTGGCACGCGTTGTTCACCAGGATGTCGAGGGCTCCTGCGGCCGCCACGTCGTCGGCGAGCGCGATCACCTGGGTGGGGTCGCGCAGGTCGATGCCGACCACCTTGAGCCGGTGCAGCCAGTCGGCGCTGTCCTCGGCCGCGGCGAACCGGCGGACAGCGTCCTTGGGGAACCGCGTAGTGATCGTCAGGTGCGCACCGTCGCGCAGCAGCATCAGCGCGATGTACATCCCGATCTTGGCGCGCCCGCCCGTGAGCAGCGCCCGCTTGCCGGACAGGTCGGTGCGCTGACCCCGCTTGGCATGCGACATCGCGGCACACGTCGGGCACAACCAGTGGTAGAACGCATCGACCAGCGTGAAGTCCTCCTTGCAGATGTAGCACCCACGAGCAGTGATGAGCTCCCCGGCGAAGGCGCCCTGCGCGGTGGAGACCAGCGGGATGCCGGCCGTCTCGTCGTCGATCCGCAGCGCCGAGCCGGTGGCGGTGCTCTCGATGATCGCCTGGTCGTGGCTCTGGCGGCCCAGGCGGATCTCGGCCCGCCGGGACTTCTTGATCAGCTTGTACATCGACGACGCCGCACGCTTCATCGTCGTGACGTCCTCGTGGTCCGACGGGAGCGCCGCGACCTCACGCAGGACCTTGAGGGCCACCGCGAGCTCGTCGGGGTCGATCCGCGCGGGCGGGCCATCGGGGAAAGGCGTCCTGGTCACCGGGAGATGGTAGGTCGCGCGGGGCCGCCGACCCTCATCCCCACAGGTCGCGGACCCGGTCCAGCACCCGCACCGCCTGGTCCCGGCCGGCGCGCGCCGACGCAGCACGGGCCGCGGGGTCGAGCACGTTGCGGCCGATCGCCGCCCGGGACGCCTCGTCGGGGGCGAGCACCACGTGCGGTACGTCGCCCAGCAGCTGCCCGGCGGGCCTCATCGGTCCGACGCCGCGGTCGATGGGAGCCAGCACCAGCACCCGGGCGCACTCCCCCACCATCAGGTCGGCGTGCGTCCCCGACAAGGCACCGCCGTCGACGTGCGGACGGCCCTCGATCGGGACCGGCGGGTAGACGCCGGGCACCGCGCAGCTGGCCGCGACCGCGTCGAGGAGCGGCACGCCGCTGTCTGCGTCGAGCACCCGGAGCGCACCCGTCGCTGCGTCGACCGCCGTGACGGCGAGGTGCAGCTCGGGCCACTCCAGGGAGGGCAGCCGGCCGCGGATCGCGGTCAGTCGCGCCTCCAGGGTGGGGGTGCGGCCGGCCTCGGCCCGACGCACCGCGAAGCGGCCGAGCTGCCGCGCCATCGCGACCCCGTCCCCGCGCGCCCGCGCCAGGGACGCGACATACCCGAGGAGGACCCGGGGACCGACCGTCGCGGCCTTCTCCCCCGGTCGGGGCACATGCTCGGCGGCCTGGGTCGCGAAGAGCTCCTCGACGGGCGTGCTGCTGCGCAGCTGCGCGCCCACGACCGAACCGGCCGAGGTGCCGAGCACCCGGTCGGCCTCCCGGAGGTCGACGCCGGCATCGAGCAGTCCCGCCACCAGCCCGGTCTCCCAGGCGATGCCGGTGATGCCGCCGCCTCCGAGCACGAGTCCTCGTCGTCCGTCCACGAGCCGCAGGCTAGCGGCCCGGATCGCGATCGCTACGGTGAACGCGCACACCGACACGGGGTGCCCGGCAGCTGCCGGGCTGAGATCACACCCGTCGAACCTGATCTAGCTCGCACTAGCGAAGGGATGTCGCGCATGGCGCGCACCGCTGTTGACCTGGACCTCTCGCTCTACCTCGTCACCGACGTGGACGCTGTGGCGGCGACCGGACGCGACCTGGTCGACACCGCCGTCGCGGCCGTCACGGGCGGTGCCACGACGGTGCAGCTGCGGGCGAAGCATCTGCCCGTGCGGGAGCAGGTCGAGCTGACCCTGCGGCTCGCCGACGCCCTGCCGACAGACACTCCCCTCCTCGTGAACGACCGGGTCGACGTCGTCCTGGCCGCCCGGGCTCGAGGGGCCCGCGTCGCGGGCGTGCACCTCGGGCAGACCGACCTCGACCCCGCCGACGCCCGTGCGCTCCTCGGACCTGACGCCGCGCTCGGCCTCTCCACCGGTACGCCGGCCCGCGTCCGCGCTGCCGCGGCTGCGGGTGTCGTGGACTACCTGGGGCTCGGCGCGTTCCGCCCCACCGCCACCAAGCCCGACGCGCCGCCGGCCCTCGGCCTCGACGGCGTCGCCGCCCTGGTCCGTGCGAGCCCGCTGCCGACCGTCGCCATCGGCGGCATCGGCCCGGCGGACGCAGCCGCCCTGCGACGGACCGGGGTCGGCGGCATCGCCGTCGTCTCGGCCGTCTGCGCCGCTCCCGACCCCCGCGCCGCCGCAGCCGCGCTCGCTACGGCCTGGGCGGAGGCATCCGCATGAGCACCGCCCAGGACGCAGTGACAGACCCCCCGGTGCCGCGGGTGTTGAGCATCGCCGGCACGGACCCGACCGGCGGCGCCGGTGTCCAGGCCGACCTGAAGAGCATCGCGGCGCAGGGTGGCTACGGCATGGCAGTGGTGACCGCGCTGGTCGCGCAGAACACCCACGGGGTCCGGGCCGTGCACACACCCCCCACCGCCTTCCTGCGCGCCCAGCTCGACGCTGTCGCCGACGACGTCGAGGTCGACGCGGTGAAGACCGGGATGCTCGGAGACGCCGCGACCGTCGCCGCGGTCGAGGAGTGGCTGCTCCGCATCGCGCCCCCGGTCGTCGTCGTCGACCCGGTGATGGTCGCCACCAGTGGCGACCGGCTGCTCCGGGCCGACGCCGAGCGGGCCCTCGTCGCGATGCTCGGCGCGCTGGGCGGGGCAGGCGGCTCAGACGTGCTCGTCACACCCAACGTCCCCGAGCTCGGGGTGCTCGCCGACGCCCCGCCCGCGCGGTCGTGGGACGAGCTGCTGGCGCAGGCACGTGCGGTCGCCGCCGCCACCGGGGTCACCGTCCTCGCCAAGGGCGGTCACCTCGAGGGCCCGGACGCCGACGACATCCTGGTGGCGCCGGGGAGCGCAGGCGGTCCAGCCTGCCCCGTGGTGCTGGCCGGCCGTCGGGTGGCGACCACCTGCACCCACGGCACCGGGTGCTCACTGTCGTCGGCGGTCGCGACCGCCCGGGTCCGGTACGGCTCCTGGGAGCCGGCCGCGCGGGAGGCCAAGCGCTGGCTGACCGAGAGCCTCGCCGCCGCGGAGTCGCTGAGGGTCGGCACCGGCCGGGGGCCGATCTCCCACCTGGCCGGGCTCTGGGAGCGCGGCGGGCTCGAGACCCGCCTGCGCCCCGCGGGGGCCACCGGGGCCGCCGGCGCCTGAGCACCAGCGGGCCGTGCGTGGCTCAGACCTCGGCGGAGAGCACGACCCCGCTGGTCGGCACGCCCGTCCCTGCGGTGACGACGACGTTGCCGACCTCGCCGGGCTGATTCACCGAGGTGCCGCGGACCAGCCGGACCGCCTCGGCGATGCCGTTCATGCCGTGGAGGTACGCCTCGCCGAGCTGCCCACCGTGGGTGTTGGTCGGCAGCCGCCCGCCGAGCTCGAGGTTGCCGTCGGCGATGAACCCGGCGGCCTCGCCACGTCCGCAGAACCCGAGCTCCTCGAGCTGCGGCAGCACGAACGGCGTGAAGTGGTCGTAGATCACGGCCGCCTGCACGTCGTCGGGACGCAGCCCGCTCTGCGCCCAGAGCTGGTCGCCGACCAGGCCCATCTCCGGGATGCCGGAGATCGAGGAGCGGTAGTACGACGTCATCATGTGCTGGTCGTCCCCGGACCCCTGGGCCGCCGCGGCGACGTACGCCGGAGCGTGCGGGAGGTCCTTGGCCCGCTCGGCCGAGACCAACACCAGTGCCTGTCCGCCGTCGGTCTCCTGGCAGCAGTCGAGCAGGTGCAGGGGCTCGGCGATCCAGCGCGAGGCCTGGTGCTCCTCGAGGGTGATCGGCCGGCCGTGGAAGTGCGCCTTCGGGTTGGTGGCCGCGTGCTTGCGGGCCACGACCGAGACGCGACCGAAGTCCTCGGAGGTGGCGCCGTACTCGTGCATGTAGCGGCGCGCGAACATCGCCACCCACTGGGCGGGCGTGGAGAGCCCAAACGGCGTCATCCACGAGTACGCCGCGCGGTCGGCGTTGGTGTCCAGCGCCCGGTCGGCCTGACCCAGCCCGTACCGCTCGCCGGAGCGCTCGTTGAAGGAGCGCCAGCACACCACGACGTCGGCGAGCCCCGCGGTGATCGCGGCTGCCGCGTGGGCGACCGTGCCGCAGGCGGCCCCGCCGCCGTACCCGACCCGCCCGAAGTAGGAGAGGTCCCCGATGCCCAGGTTGCGGGCGATGTGGATCTCGGAGCTGGACTCGGCGGTGAAGGTCACCAGACCGTCGACGTCGGAGGGCTGCAGGCCGGCGTCGGTGATCGCGGCGAGCACGGCCTCGCAGCCGAGCTGGAGCTCGCTGCGACCGGACGCCTTGGAGAACTCAGTGGCGCCGATCCCCGCGATGGCGGTGGCGCCGGACAACGGGGCGGTCACGCGGGAACCTCCGGAAGCTGCAGGGTGACGGTCCCGCTCACGTGCGGGCCGAGCGAGTTCTGGCCGACGACCTTGAGGTCGACGGTGCGGGCCGCGTCGTCCTTGGCGGTGACCTCACCGCGCAGCACCATCGTGTCGCCGGGGTAGTTCGGCGCACCGAGGCGGATCTTGACGCGCTTGACCCTCGCGGCCGGCCCGGCCCACGCGGTGGCGTAGCGGTCGACCAGCCCGTTGCTGGTGAGGATGTTCATGAAGATGTCCTTCGACCCGCGCTCCTGGGCGAGCGCCGGGTCGTGGTGGACGTCCTGGTAGTCGCGGCTCGCCATGGCGGTGGCGACGATGAGCGTGCGGGTGATCGGGACCTGCTGCTCGGGCAGCGTGTCGCCGACCGAGACCGTCGCGAGGTCGAGGCCCGTGGTCGTCCCGGCGCCGCTCACGAGGCGATCTCGCTCGCTGCGAGCACGTCGCCGAGGTCCTCGAGCGCCTGCGCCGACCCACCCAGGGTGGAGGCGATCTGCTTGCCCCAGAGGAAGTAGCGGTGGACCGGGTAGTCGACGTCGACCCCGATGCCGCCGTGCACGTGCTGCACGCGGTGCACCACGTCGAGCCCGGCCTGGTCGCACCACCACTTGGCCACGAGCGCGGCGCGGTCGGCGTCGGGCTCGTCGTGCGAGGTGACCGCCTGCCACAGGGTGACCCGCATGGCGTCGATGTCGATGTAGCAGTCGGCGAGCTGGTGCTGGACGGCCTGGAAGGTCGCCAGCGGGCGGCCGAACTGCTCGCGCTCGGAGAGGTACGACGCGGCGAGGGCCAGGGAGCCCTGGGCCACGCCGACCTGGACGGCCGCCAGCGCCACCGTCGCGGTACGCAGCGCCGAGCCGAGCACCGGGCCCCCCGGGGTGCCGACGGCGGTCGCCCGCGCTTCAGTGAGCACCAGGTTGCCCGCGCGGTCGCGGGTGGTGGTCTCGGTCGCGGTCCAGTCGAGGCCGTCCGCGTCCGTGGGGAGCAGGAAGACGCCCGCGCCCTCCTCGGAGGTGGCGGAGACGAGCACGTGGGTCGCGCCGTCGTACGCCGGCACGACGACCTTCTCCCCGGTCAGCAGCCAGTCTTCGCCGGCGCGCACGGCGGTCGTCGTCGGAGCGGACACGGTGGCGGGGGCGACCTCCTCGAGCGCGAGGGTGACGCGCACGGAGCCGTCGGCCATCCCGGGGAGGAGCGCCCGCGTGGTGGCGTCGCCGTGGTCGGCGAGCAGGAGCCCGGAGACGCCAGCGGCCCACAGCGGGACCGGGGCGACGTGACGGCCCTGCTGCTCGAGGACGACGCAGAGACCGGGCAGCCCGAGCCCAGCGCCGTCGTGCTCCTCGGGCACCGCGATGCCGAGCAGCCCGGCGCGGGCCAGCTCGCCCCACAGGGCGTCGTCGACCCGCGACTCGGTCGTCTCGACCGCACGGAGCCGGTCGGTGGTCGCCTTGTCGGCGAAGATCTGCTGCGCGAGCCCCTGGACCTCCAGGAGCTCCTCGCCGAGGTGGAAGTCCATCAGGCCTCCTGGGGCTGGGACGGGCGGAACAAGGGCAGGGTCAACTCGGGGTCGGCGACGAGCCAGTCGACCTCGACGGGCATGCCGATCTCGACGTCCTCAGGCGCGACGCCGGTGAGGTTGGTGATCAGGCGGGTGCCCTCCTCGAGCTCGACCACCGCGACGAGCAGCGGGTAGTCGAAGGCGGGGTGGGGCGGGTGGTGGGCGACGACGTAGCTGTAGACGGTGCCGCGGCCCGAGGCCTCGATCGTGTCCCAGTCGAAGGACCTGCACTCCGGGCAGGCCGGGCCGGGCGGGTGCCGCAGGGTGCCGCACCCGGTGCACCGCTGCACCACGAGCCGCTTCTCCTGCGCGGCGTCGAACCAGAACCGGTTGTCGAGGTTCAGCGCCGGGCGCGGACGCAGGGCGCGGGGCGCGGTCTTGGTCTCGTCCGCCTCCTTCGGGCGGAAGCGCAGCGTGCGCCAGCGCTGGGTGGCGACGACCTCGTCGCCGACCCGGTAGGTCTTCAGCGTGGTGACGAAACGCCCCACCCCGAGACCGGTCGACTTCTCCGGGGAGATCTCCTCGACCACCTCGTCGGCGCTGACGTGCTCACCGGGGAGCACCTCGCGCTCGAAGGTGAAGTCGGAGTCGGTGGCCACAACGGAGGTGTAGCCCGCCTCGTCGAGCACGGCGATCAGGTCGGCGTACGCCCCGCCCCCGGCGGACGGCTTCGTCCAGGTGGCGGCGTACCCACGCATCGACCACGCCTGCATCATCGACGCGGGCGCGACGACACCGGGCCGGCCGGTGGCCCGGGCGGCGTCCTCGTCGAGGTAGACGGGGTTGTCGTCCTCCATCGCCTCGACCCAGTGACGGATCATCGGCACGTTGACCGGGTCCTGGCCGGGCTTCGCGGGCTGGAGCTCGGCGCCGAGGAAGGCCTTCAGCCGCTGGTCGATCTCGGGGGCGCTCACTTGCCACGCCCCATCCGCGGGAGGCCGAGGCCCTGGGTGGCGACCATGTCGCGCAGGATCTCGTTCACGCCACCGCCGAAGGTGTTGACGATCCCCTGGCGGGAGAGCTGCTCGATCTGCCCGCCGAGCACCGCGGCCGGGGAGTCGGGCCGGACGCGACCGGCAGCGCCCAGCACCTGGGTCAACGAGCGCTGGACCTCGATGTGGGTCTCGGTGCCGTAGGTCTTGGCCGCGCCGGCGGTCGCGCCGGTGAGGGTGCCCTCGGCGACCTCGGTGGTCATCTTCCAGTTCATCAGCCGCATCGCCTCGAGCTTGGCGTGCGTGCGGGCCATCTCGGTGCGCACCCACTGCTGCTCGATGACGCCGTTGTCCTTGGCCCAGGCGAGCACGTGCTCCCAGAGCTGGATCATCCGGCCACCGAGTGCAGCCAGGCCGACGCGCTCGTGGTTGAGCTGGGCGGTGATCAGCCGCCAGCCGCCGTCGACGTCGCCGACGACGTTGCCGGCCGGCACCCGGATGCCGCTGTAGTAGGTCGCGGTCACCACCATCCCGCCGACCGCCTGGATCGGGCTCCACGAGAAGCCCGGGTCGTCGGTCGGCACGATGATGATCGACATGCCCTTGTGCTTGGGCGCCTCGGGGTCGGTGCGCGCGGCGAGCCACACGTAGTCGGCCGTGTTCGCGCCGCTGGTGAAGATCTTCTGGCCGTCGATGACGAACTCGTCGCCGTCGCGGACCGCCTTGGTCTTCAGGGAGGCGAGGTCGGTGCCGGCGTCGGGCTCGGTGTAGCCGATCGCGAAGACGATGTCGCCGTTGAGGATGCCGGGCAGGTAGGCCTGCTTCTGCTCCTCGGTGCCGTACTCCATGATCGTCGGCCCGACGGTGTTGACCGTGACGAAGGGGAACGGCAAGCCCGCGCGCTGCACCTCGTCGAAGAAGACGTACTGGTCCTCGATTGTGCGGCCCTGACCGCCGTACTCGGTGGGCCAGCCGATGCCGAGCCACCCGTCGCGGCCGAGCATGCTCACCACCTCGCGGAAGCGGTCACCGCCCACGCCGGCCTCACCGACGGATCGTCGGTCGTCGGGGGTCAGCAGGCTGGTGAAGTACGACCGCAGCTCCTTGCGCAGCGCGATCTGCGCGTCGGTCTCACGAAGGTCCATACGGCGATCATACGGGTGAGTAGACAAGTGTCAACCAGGTGTCTACTCTCGGGCCATGGACGCCTCCACCGGCGCGCGGGTCGTGCCCACGCTGCTCTCCCCCGCACGGGCCGCGACCCGGGAGAAGCTGATCGTCGCCGCCCTCGAGCTGGCCGAGGATGGTGGGTACGACGCCGTCGGCATCCGCCCGGTCGCCGCCCGGGCCGGGGTCTCCGTCCCGACCGCCTACCAGCACGTCAGCTCCAAGGACCAGCTGCTCGTCGAGGCCCTGATGAGCCTCGGCGCGCGCTCTACCGAGGGCGTGCGGCAGCGCCCGCCCGCCGACTCCTCGCCGGCCGACCGGCTGATGCGGGTCTTCCGCCGGGTGATGAAGCAGGCCGCCGCGAAGCCGCTGCTCTACTCCGCGCTCTACCGCGCCTACGTCGCCAGCGGGCCGCTGACCGCCGGGGCCCCCGACATCGCCGTCGGCTTCGGCCCCGAGCGCGCGGCCTGGATCGGCGAGACGCTGCGTGCCGGCGACCATGCCGGCGTCGAGGACGCCGACCTCGAGGCCGCCGCCCGGATCCTGTCCACCCTCTTCCTCGGCGCCATGGTCGGCCTCGCCGCCGGCCGCCCGAGTGCCGAGGTGCTCGCCGTCCTCGACGACGCCACCCACCGCCTGCTGCCCGAGACCCCCAGGAGCACGACGTGACTGCCATCGACCCCGTCCGCTACGGCCCGTGGGCGGTGATCGCCGGCGGCTCCGAGGGAGTGGGCGCGGCCTTCGCCGAGCAGCTGGCCGACGCCGGCCTCCACCTCGTCCTGCTCGCCCGCAAGCCCGGGCCGCTCGAGGAGACCGCCGAGCGCGTCCGCGCCCGCGGCGTGGAGGTCCGCACCCTCGCCGTCGACCTCACCGACCCCGGGGCCCCCGCGCGCGTCGCCGAGGTCACCGCCGACCTCGAGGTGGGCCTCTACGTCCACAACGCCGGCGCGAACACCTACGGCCACGAGTTCGTCACCGGCGACCTCGAGCGGTTCCGGGCCGTCATCGACCTCAACATCACCGCGCAGATGGCGCTCGTGCAGCTCTTCGGCGCCCCGATGCGCGAGCGCCGCCGCGGCGGGATCCTGCTCGTCGGCTCGATGGCGGGCTACTTCGGCCAGGAGCAGATCAGCGTGTACGCCGCCGCGAAGGCGTTCTGCCGCGTCTTCGCCGAGGGCCTGTGGCTGGAGATGCGCGAGCACGACGTCGACGTCCTCGAGCTGGTGCTCGGCACGACCCGCACCCCGGCGATGGCGCGGGCCGGCCTCGACCTGGACCTCCCCGGGCTGCACGTGGCCGAGCCGGCCGACGTGGCCCGTGAGGGTCTGGAGCACCTCACCGAGGGTCCCGTCTGGATCGCCAGCGGTCACGCGGAGGCCGCGCACAAGAGCAGCGGCCCCGACCGGGTGCGGATCCTGCTCTCCGCCCAGAAGCTGACGCGTCGCCTGCTTCCCGCGGCACACCGATGAGGGCGGCCCGATGAGGATCGGCATCGTCAGCCCCGTCGTCACGCGCCTGCCGGGCGTCGCCGGGGACTGGGAGGCCTCGGCGGGGATCGGCGAGCTCGCACGGGTCGCCCAGGCGGCCGACCGACTGGGCTTCGACCACGTCACCTGCAGCGAGCACGTGGGCGTGCCCGTCGACGTCGCCGAGCAACGCGGCGGCACCTACTGGGACCCGCTGGCCACGCTGGGCCACCTCTCCGCACTGACGTCGCGCATCCGCCTGGCCACCCAGGTGCTCGTCCTCGGCTACCACCACCCGCTCGAGATCGTGAAGCGCTACGGGACCCTCGACGAGGTGTCCGGGGGCCGCGTCGTGCTCGGCCTCGGCGTCGGCAGCCTCGAAGAGGAGTTCGCCCTGCTCGAGGTGCCCTTCGCCGGCCGTGGCGAGCGCGCCGACGACGCCCTCGCGGCGCTGAGGGCTGCCTGGGGGCGGCGCGTGCCGTCGTACGCCGGGAGCCACCACGCCTTCGACGGCTTCGTCGTCGAGCCCCACGGTGTCCGCACGGACGTCCCGCTGTGGATCGGTGGCCGCACCAGGCGGTCCCTGCGGCGCGCGGTCGAGCTCGGCACCGGGTGGGTGCCGTTCGGTCTCCCGCTGGACGACCTGGCCGCGATGCTGGACGGGTCCGACCTGCCCGCCGACT
Source organism: Nocardioides sp. (assembly GCA_030698375.1). Lineage (GTDB taxonomy): Bacteria > Actinomycetota > Actinomycetes > Propionibacteriales > Nocardioidaceae > Nocardioides_A. Next base: position 42,758 of record JAUYLL010000125.1, read on the forward strand.
TCGAGGTGGTCCTCTCCCCCGGCCGACCGCTCGACCCGCTCGCCGATGCCGACCGGACCCGCGCGCGGCTCGAGCGCACGATCGCCGCCGGTGCCACGTTGCTCAGCGTGACGGTGCGTGCCGACTCGGTCGACCACTACGAGGACCAGCTCGCCGCCCTGGCCGAGCTCGTCGACCTGGAGCCGCCCGCCACCGGGGGTGCCGCATGAGCGCCGAGGGGTCCCGCACGGTCGAGGAGCGGCTCGCCGCCCTGGAGGCCGCGCGGGCGATCAGCGACCTCATCGCGACCTACGGCCCGCTGGTGGACTCCGGGGACGCCGAGGCCGTGGCCGCGCTCTGGGAGCCCGACGGCATCTACGACATCGACGAGACGCGGCTCGAGGGGCACGCTGCCATCGAGGCGATGGTGCGCTCGCGCGGACACCAGGGCCTGATCGCCGCGGGCTGCGCCCACCTGCTCGGCCCGCCGCGGGTGACGGTCGACGGTGACGAGGCAGTCGCCGTCTGCCAGTCGCTGCTCGTCGCCCACGGCGAGAAGGGCTTCCGGGTGCTGCGGGCGACGGCCAACCACTGGCACCTGCGTCGCGGGCCGGCGGGGTGGCGGGTGCGGGTGCGCACCGGCCGGGTCCTCGACGGGCGGACCGAGGCGCCGTACCTCCTGGCCGAGGGGGCGCACGGCCGACGGGTCGACGAGACGTGAGCGCCGGCACGGTCGCGGCGCCCACCTTCGGCTCGCTGGTCGCCGCGCGTTCCGAGGACGACAGCACCGCGCTGTTCTTCGAGGACGAGCGCTGGACCTGGCGTGAGGTCGTGGCCGAGGCCTGGCGACGGGTTGCCCTGGTCCGGTCGCTGGACCTCCCCGCTCCCGGGCACGTGGCTCTCGCCTGCGCCAACACCCCCGAGCACCTCTTCTGGTGGTTCGCGGCCGGGCTCGGCGGCTTCACCGTCGTCGGGGTGAATCCCACCCGGCGCGGCCCCGACCTGGCCCGCGACCTGCGGCACACCGACTGCCGCCTCGTCGTCCACGACGCGACCCGCGCCGACGCGCTGGACGGGGTGGACCACGGCGTCCCGCCGGACCGGGTGCTCGACGTCGAGGCTCCGGCGTACGGCGACCTGCTGGCCTCGTGCTCGCCCGCGTCGACGGATGCGGCGCTCCCCGAGCCGGGACGCACGCTGTCGCTGGTGTTCACCTCCGGTACTACGGCGGCCCCGAAGGCGGTGATCTGCTCCCAGAGCCGGATGGGACGCATCGCCCTGCAGCAGCAGGAACGACGCAGCCTCACGGCCGACGACGTCTTCTACGTGGTGATGCCGATGTTCCACTCGAACGCGGTGATGGCCGGCGTCGCTCCCGCGGTCGCCGCCGGGGGCGCGATCGCGCTGCGCCGCAGCTTCTCCGCCTCGGGGTTCCTGCCGGACGTGCGGCGGTACGGCGCGACGTTCTTCAACTACGTCGGCAAGCCGCTGTCCTACGTGCTGGCCACCCCCGAGCAGCCCGACGACGCCGACAACTCGCTGCGCATCGCCTTCGGCAACGAGGCGAACGAGGCCGACATCGCGGCGTTCGGCCGCCGCTTCGGCTGCCAGGTAGTCGACTCGTTCGGCTCCAGCGAGGGCGAGATCCGGATCATGCGCACCCCCGAGACCCCACCCGGCTCGTTGGGGGTGGCTCCGGAGGGGACGGTGGTGCTGGACCCCGAGACGCTCGACGAGTGCCCACGCGGGGTGTTCGACACCGAGGGGCGGCTGCTCAACCCGGACGAGGCGATCGGCGAGATCGTGAACCGCGAGGGCGCCGCGCTCTTCGAGGGCTACTACGCCAACCCGGATGCCGAGGCCGCCCGGCTGCGGCACGGGTGGGCGTGGTCTGGCGACCTGGCCTACCGCGACGAGGCCGGCTTCTGGTACTTCGCCGGTCGCACCGGCGACTGGCTGCGGGTCGACGGCGAAAACCTCGCGGCCGCGCCGATCGAGCGGCTGCTCGCGCGATTCCCGGGGGTCGTGGCGATCGCGGTGGTGGCCGCGCCGGACCCGGCCGTGGGTGACCAGGTGCGTGCGGTCGTGGAGATGCGCCCGGGCACGACCTTCGACCCCGAGGCCTTCGGCCCCTTCCTCGCGGCGCAGCCCGACCTCGGCACCCTGTGGGCACCCCGGGAGGTGTGGGTGGTCGACGCGCTCCCCCGCACGCCCACGAACAAGGTCGTCAAGCGGGCGATCCCCGACGTACCCGAGGGTGCGACGGTGTTCCGTCGCGTCGACCGCGAGCTGCTCTACACGCGCTGACCGCTCCTCAGGCCACGCAGAACTCGTTGCCCTCGGGGTCCCGCATGACGACGTGGGCGAGGCGGTTGCCGTAGACCTCCTCGCGCACGACGGTCGCCCCGAGCGCGACGAGCTTCGGCACCTTGGCGCGGATCAGCCTCTCCCGCTCGAGAATGTCCCACGGTCCGTCCCCGGCGACGCGGATGTCGATGTGCACGCGGCTCTTCGCCGTCTTTCCCTCGGTCACCTGCAGCCAACTGATGAGGGGGCCCCTGCCGGCCGGGTCGACGATCGACGCACTGTCGGGGTCGTCGTACCCGGGCTCGGGGACGTAGCCAAGGGCCTCGGCCCAGAATGCAGCCAGGCGGTGGGGGTCGGTGGCGTCGCAGCCGAGGGTCCAGTGGATAGCCATGGCCGGGAGCGTAGGGACGCCCACCGACGCCGTACGACGATTTCCACAGGGTGCGTAGTCAGCCCGGGCAGGCCCTACTCCCGTCGTGGGTACGGCGGCGGGTCGAGCCCGCGGGAGGTCCGGGCGAGGACGTGGGACCCGGCACGTCGCGCCACCGGCTGGCCGTGGCGGTTGGTGAAGCGGTAGGCGCGGCCGCGGTGGACGTCGGGACGCTCGTGCGGCGCGCCGGCTTCGTCTCCGTCGGTGGCGCCGAGGGTGATCACGAGCTTCCCGCGGTGCACCAGGCGGTGACACGGCGCGCAGAGCCCGATCAGGTTGTCCAGGTCGGTGCGGCCGCCTGCGGACCACCAGGTGAGGTGGTGGATCTCCTCGATGGGCAGCTCGCAGGCCGGTGTGGCACAGCGGCGGTGCTGGTGAGCCTCGATGGCCTTGCGTTGGCGCAGGGTGGCGACCCGACGGGTGCGCCCGACGTCGAGCACCCCGGAACCAGCCTGGTGTCCGGCGGTCATCACCGCGGTGGTGTCACCGAGGCAGGCGAGATACCCGGCGAGACCAGGCCCGATGGGCCCGAACCCCTCGAGCTCTGCCACCTCGACCTCACCCGGGTTGGTTGAGGTATGAGCGAAGCGAGCTTCGAAACCCCGCTCACCACCCGCCGCGGCATAGACATCCACAGGAGTCGTGACCGTGACGTGGGGTCGCACCCCGCGGTCGGCGGGCAGGACGCCGGCGCCGAGGATGCCGGTGAGCAGCGCCGAGAGGCCGGCCATCCGCCGCTGCGACGGCGAGCGGTCGTCGCCCTCGTCACGGGGCACCGAGAGGTTGTCGAGAACCGTGCGGAAGGCGGCGCCGGTGGTGGCTCCGAGGAACCCGGTGACGTGGAAGCCTTCGGCGCACGGGGTGAGGCGGAGGTCCTCGCGGTCCATGCCGGCGGCCCAGGCCTCGTCGAGGTCATCGGGGAACAGATGGGCGCGCAGGCGCTTGACCAGGCGCAGCAGCGCGCCGGGCTCGTGGGTGGTGGCGTGGGCAAGGAGCGCCTCCTCGGCCGCGACCATTTTCTCGACGCCGATGTGCTTGATGCCGTAGGCGAGCGCGCTCAGGTGCTCCAGGCGTAGCCGCCCGGTCGCCGCAGCCTCCCCGACCCGCGGCAGCACGCTCGCGACCGTGGTGGCGCGGTGCAGGCGGGCGGTCTCCTGCGGGTCGATCCGCAGCTCACGACGCGCCCACGTCGTCACGCTCGAGGCACCCTCATCCTCGTACGCCGCCGTCGCGACCAGCTCCTCGACACCGCCCACCCGTACGGCGTCCAGCACGCCGCGACCCAGCTGCGCGGCCCGCAGCACGTCGGTCGCCGGAGCCAGCGACTCGACGACCTCGGCCACGTCCCGCAGGACCTGCGCGACCTCCGCGCGGTCCAACGCCCCCGTGGGAGGGGTCTCGGGTGACGGAAGAGCGACCATGACCCATTCTCTATCGAACACCTGTTCGACTACAACCCTCGTTTCCGAATCTGTGGAGAATTTCCAGATGAGGGTTCGAACGCCGCGACGAGGGCGGACGGGGCCACCACGAGGCCCGGTCCATCAAGTGGCACGGAGGGAGTCTCCGCCGCTGATGGACGTCATCCAGCGCTGGTGGGCTGGACGCGAGGGAGCAGGACGGTCCGCATTTCCCCCTCTACGCTCCGAACATGGCCTTAGCCCAGGACTCCACCAGGCTCGCTGTCCTCATCGACGGCGACAACACCACTCCCACGATCATCGAGGCTCTGCTCGCCGAGATCGCGAAGTACGGCAGCGCGACCGTCAAGCGGGTGTACGGCGACTGGACCACCCCCAACCTCCGGGGCTGGAAGGAGGTGATCAACGCCCACGCGATCCAGCCGGTGCAGCAGTTCGCCTACACCACCGGCAAGAACGCCACCGACAGCGCGCTGATCATCGATGCGATGGACCTGCTCTACACCGGGAACCTGGACGGCTTCTGCCTGGTCTCCTCCGACAGCGACTTCACCAAGCTCGCCTCCCGACTGCGGGAGTCGGGCAAGACCGTGTACGGGTTCGGTGAGCCGAAGACGCCGCGGCCACTCGTGGCCGCGTGCGACAAGTTCGTGTACCTGGACGTGCTGCGCAGGTCCGAGGAGTCAGAGCGTCACAGTGAGAAGGCCCCGGCCTCCTCGGCTCCCGCGCGCAGGAGCGCGAGCGAGCTCCGCGGCGACGCCAAGCTGATCAAGCTGCTTCGGGAGGGGATCGACGTGGCATCGGACGACGACAGCTGGGCCAACCTCGGCGGCGTCGGAAGCTATGCCGCCAAGCAGGAGCCCGATTTCGACTCCCGCAACTGGGGTTATGCCAAGCTGATCGATCTGGTGACCGCGATCGGGCTCTTCGAGGTCAAGCGCGGCGCGGGGCAAGGGGTGCGGGTGCGTGAGAAGCCCAAGGGCCAGGCGTCCAGAAAGAGTGCGGCCGGCGAACCCTGAGGCCTGCGCAGGCCATGCCGGGCCCTACCGAGCGCGCATCCGCGGCCGAATGCCCTAGGCCCGACCTGCTCGGATCGAGTGGGTACGCCCCTGTGAACTCGCCATTCCGGCATCGCAACTAGCGCCCCGTCCCAAGGCACTTGTTCCATGGTGAGCAACGGCAAGGCAAAGGACATCTGAGCGGTCGCGCCGTCACGCGGCGGGAGGACGCACCGCTGTGCCGGACGCGATTTCTGCGCATGCGGCAACGGACGGCATGCTGGAGGTCGACCTGTCTGTTCATCCGAGGGGACGACGTGCCTGTCTTCGATGTGCAATTGGCCGCAGTTGGACCTGGCCGGTTCTTCGCCAATCACCCTGCCGTCTACAGGCTCTCACTGGCCGGGTCCAGTGGCGCTTCCGCGTATGCACTGATGCGCGCGGGAAGTCCACGAGGTAATCGGCGCCCGCTCTGGGCAGCGATGGCCGTTTTGGAAGCGGGGATCACCGTGGGCATCATTCGGGCCAGAAAATCGGCCATGGATGGCGACGGAGTGCGCACCTCGTCGAACGAGCGGATCGGGGGCTCGGAGGTGTAGTGCCCGCCGACACACTCAGGCGGCTGTGGCGGAGGTGACGAGGGCGTTGAGCTCGAACACGAGGACCGCCACGTCGGTGTCAGCGCGCAGCTGTCCTCGTCGCACGGCTTCCTCGGCGGCCTCGGTGAGCAGGCGCATCCAGTCCTTCCGGTTCATCAGGACGCGTTCCTTCAGCGGGCCTGGCCGCCCAGCTGTGCGCGCCCCTCACCCCGAGTCGCGGATGCTGCGCGGCTCGATCGGCGGGTAGCACTCCCCGTCACCGAGGATCTCCAGACCGGCCAGGTCACCCTCCTGGAGATCGGTCACCTGACTGCCGTACAGCACGGGATTCATCAGCTGGTCGCGGTCGTCGACGTGGGCGAGCCCGATCAGGTGTGCCAGCTCGTGCAGCATGACGGCACGGACGGCCCCGTCCCCGCCCATCGACGTCATCCGATCTACGTCGAAGACCACCGAGCCGCTGACGTTGCGGGGCGTGCCACCTCCGACACTGACGAACGCCGGCCCGCCGTACCCCGCTGCCCGCCCTGAGAGTCGGTCATCTTCTTCCGGGTTGGAGTAGGCGATCAGGGCCGGGGCCCAACGGTCTCCGTACCGGTCCGGCTGGTAGAGCCGGCGCCGCTGCGCCGGGGCCTCGTCGGTCGAGCCGGCATCCTCGAACTCCAGCCCCGTGGCCTCCGCGATGCGCTCGAGGCTCTCCTCCAACAGGGCTCGAGCGCCCTCGGGCTCGTTGTCGGGCCGGACGACGTAACGGATCGGCTCGCACGTGCTCCACCGAACCGGCTCGCCGTCGTCCAGGACGTGCACGAAGGCGTACCCGTCTCCGTCACCCCCGCCGTCTCCGCCCCCGCCGCCGTCAGAACCCTGGCCCTGGCTGGGCGGTGAGGGCGCCTGCTCCGGCACCTCGCTCACCACGACACATCCCGCCAGCATCGCGACCGCCGCAGCGATCACCACCAACCAGATCCGCATCGCCCCTCCTCGGTCCTCTCGAGGCTATCGACGACGCCAAGGCTCCCTCCCGACCGGCAGGAGCCCTACCCCAGCACCTCCGCCGCCCGGCGTACCTGCTCGACGTCGCTGCCGGTCGGCACCAGGTGCACCTCGTCGCACCCGAGCGCGGCGATCCGGTCGAGCACCTCGCGCAGCTGCTCGGCGGTGCCGGCGAACCCGAGTGAGGGGACCATCGCGTCGACGACCTCGCGGGGCAGCCAGGTGAAGTAGTGCTTCAGGTGCCGGTCGACCTGCTCGCGCGCGGACCCGTCGCCCTCGTCGAGGGCGAACCAGAACGACGTGGCCAGGTGCGGCGCCGACCGACCCTCCTCGGCCCACGCCTCGCGCACCTGAGTGAAGGTCTTCTCCAGCGCGGCGAGGTCGAGGTCCATGGTGATGCCGGCGATGCCGTCGGCCCACGCGGCCGCGGAGCGGATCGACTTAGGCCCGACCGCCCCGATGAGCAGCGGCGGACCCCCTGCCTGCACCGGCGGCGGACCGACGCGCCGGTGAGCCGACTCGACGGTCCACTGAGGCTCCCCCGCCCAGATCCGTCGCATCGCGGAGACACGGCGGGCCATCTCTGCCCGGGTCTGGGTGGCCGGGTCGGCGCCGACGGCGCGGTAGTCCTCCTCGCGCCCGCCGACGCCCAGGCCGACGGTCAACCGCCCCTTGGCCAGCAGGTCCCCGGTCGCCAGCGCCTTGGCGAGCCAGACCGGGTCGTGCAGTTGCGGGATGATCACCGTCGTGACGATCCGGACCCGGGAGGTCCAGGCGGCAACGGCACCGAGCAGGGTGAGCGACTCGGGGTTGTCGAAGACCATCCGCTCGCCGAAGCACAGTGCCGAGTACGGCCCCTCGTCGACGGCCCGCGACCACGCCTCGAGCACGTCGGCGTCGAGGTCGGGCTCCATCACCGGCAGGGTCATGCCGACGTCCACGACTCAGCCCTCCGGAGCGGAGAGCAGGGTGACGACGCAGGCGCCGCCGAGGCCCAGGTTGTGCTGGAGGCCCAGCCGCGCACCCTCGACCTGACGTGCGTCGGCCTTGCCACGCAGCTGCCAGGTGAGCTCGGCGACCTGCGCCACTCCGGTCGCACCCAGCGGGTGCCCCTTGGAGATGAGCCCCCCGGAGGGGTTGACCACCCAGTCGCCGCCGTACGTCGTGGCCCCGGACTCCACGAGCTTGCCGCCCTCACCCGGTGCGCACATGCCCAGGCCCTCGTAGGTGATGATCTCGTTGATCGAGAAGCAGTCGTGCAGCTCGACGACGTCGACCTCGTCGATGCTGCGGCCGGTCGCCGAGAACAGTTGCTCGGCGGCGAGTCTCGTCATCGGCGCGCCCACGGCGTCGATCATCGACCCGGTGCCGAAGCTGTCGGCGGTGTCGGTGACCAGCGCCTGGCCGAGGATCTCCACCGCGGAGTCCTGGAGCCCGTGCTCGCGGACAAACCGCTCGCTGACCACGATCGCCGCGGCCGCACCGTCCGAGGTCGGCGAGCACTGCGAGCGCGTGAGCGGCTCGTGGACGGGCTTGTCCGCGAGCACCTGCTCGAGCGTGTAGGCGTCCTGGAACTGGGCGTACGGGTTGTTCGTCGAGTGCTGGTGGTTCTTCACCGCGACGGCGGCCATCTGCTCGACCGTCGTGCCGTAGCGCTCCCGGTGCTCGCGTGCGGCGTTGCCGAAGACCTGCGCGGTCATCGGACCGCTCCCCCAGCCGTACGCCGGCACCATCACGCCGAGGGTTCCGTCCAGGACCGTGACCCCCGGGGTGCTTCCGGCGCCGCCGGCCAGCGCCTCACGAGTCATCTGCTCGAAACCCACCGCCAGGGCCACGTCGACCACACCGGACTCCACCCACTCGCGCGCGAGGAAGAGCGCCGAGGAGCCGGTGGCGCAGTTGTTGTTGACGTTGACGATCGGGATGCCGGTGTGGCCGAGCTCGTAGAGCGCCCGCTGGCCCTGGGTGGAGGCCCCGAAGACGTAACCCACCGCCGCGCGCTGGACCGCGTCGTAGGTGATGCCGGCATCCGCCAAAGCGCCACCGACGGCCTCGACGACCATCTGCGGGTAGGTCTTGCCGTTGGTCTCGATCTTGGTGAACTTCGTCATGCCGACACCGGCGACGTAGGCGCGCGTGCTCATGGGGTTCCTCTCGGCTCAGCTCGGGTTCAGGGGAGGGTGCAGGGGGCCACCGCCGAAGATAGGGCGGTGAGAGGCGGGCTGGCGACCATCGTCCTCGGTGATCCCGTGCGCAGCCGCGTGCTCCGCGGTCACGACCACCTGGCCGGTGAGGTCTGCGGTGGCCGGGTCTGCAGCGAGCGCGGCGACGACGCGGCCCTGCAGGAGCGGGGTCTCGCCGTCGGCGATGCGGAAGCCCTCGAACTCCTCCAGCCCGCTGCCGATGAGCAGCTCGGTCTGGACGAGGCCCGGCCACAGGCCGACGACATGCACGCCGTGCGGCCGCAGCTCCAGGCCGGTGTCGGCGGTCATCTTGTCCAGCGCCGCCTTGCCCATGCCGTAGAGCACCGAGTGCAGGTGGGCGCGGGCCCCGAACGACGACACGTTGACGACCAGGCCGTGGCCCTGGGCGATCAGCCCGGGGGCCGCCGCGTGCAGGGCGACGTAGTGCGGACGCAGCCCGACGCCGATCAGCGAGTCCCAGTCCTCGAGCGGTCGCTTCCAGAACGGCTCGGGCCGGAACGGGTTGACCATCGGGCCTGCCCAGACGTTGTTGACCAGCAGGTCCAGGCCGGGGCCCTCCTGGACGTCGAGGACGGTACGCCGGACCGCGGCGTCGTCGGTGTGGTCGCAGACCACGGACACTCCCCCACCGCCGGCCGCGGCGCCGATCGCGTCGAGATCGGCCACCGTCGCCTCGAGGGCGTCGGCGTGCCGACCGGTGACGTGCACCGTCCAGCCGGCCTCGGCCAGACCCAGCGCGATGCCCTTGCCGACGCCGCGGCTGCCGCCGGTGACCAGGGCGGTGCGGCTCACTCGATCCCGCCCATCACCAGCGCGTCGTCGGGCAGCGGACGGACCATGCCCCACAGCATCCGAACGGCGGAGGTGGCGATGCGCCACTCGCCGTCGACGCGGCGGTAGGTGTCGTCGTACGCGATGCCGCTGACGGTCTCCGAGCGCCCGACCGTGTCGACCTGGCGGAACCGCAGGCTCCAGGTGCCGGTCGCCTCGTCGCCGTCGACGGTGATCACCGGGTGGCCGGCGTGGTGCATGTCCCACACGGCGTAGGACCCGTCCTCGGCCCTCTTCAGCGCGACGGCGGCGAACATCTCGACGAGCGCCTCACGTCCCTCGAAGCGCCCCAGCGGGCCGTAGTCGCAGACCGCGTCCTCGACGAAGGAGGCTCGAAAGGTCTCCATGTCCTTGCCGTCGGCGGCCTGGAGGTAGCGGTGCTTGAGCGTCCGGATGGCCTCGAGGTCCTCGAGCCAGGCGAGCCGCGCGGCGAGGTCGGTGGGCTGGCTGGTGTCCTGGTCAGTGTCGTGGGTCACCCCGGCATACTAGAACTTGTTTCAGTTTCGCGAGAAGGTGTCGTCATGAAGGTTGATCTCCAGCTCGATGCGCGGCCCGGCGAGGCCGCCGACCGCGCTCGTGTCCTCACCGGCAGCGGTGCCGACGGCCTGTTCACGTTCGAGGGGCCGCACGACGTCTTCCTCCCCCTCGCGGAGGCAGCAGGTGCGGTCGAGACCGACCTGATGACCAACGTCGCCATCGCGCTCCCCCGCAGCCCGATGCACCTGGCCCACACCGCCTGGGACCTGCAGATGGTGAGTGGTGGACGGTTCCGCCTCGGGCTCGGCTCGCAGATCCGGCCGCACATCGAGCACCGGTACGGCAGCACCTGGGACCGGCCGGCCGCGCGGATGCGCGAGTGGGTGCTCGCGGTCAAGGCGATCCTCGGCGCCTGGCAGGACCGCACCCGCCTGGACTTCCGCGGCGAGTTCACCCGGCACACCCTGATGACACCGAACTTCGACCCCGGCCCGCTCCCGTACGGCGTTCCGCCCGTGCTGCTGGGTGCGCTCGGCCCGGTGATGACCCGCACCGCCGCGGAAGTCGCGGACGGCCTGCTCGTGATGCCGTTCAACTCCGCCGAGCACTTCCGAGAGCGCACCCTCCCCGCAGTGGCCGAGGGTCTCGAGCGCGGAGGCCGCGAGCCGGGCGACCTCGCGGTGCTGCCGCAGGTGATCTGTGCCGTGGGGCGGACCCCCGCCGAGGTCGAGGCCGCGTCGATCGGGGTGCGCGCGCTCGTCGGCTTCTACGGCTCCACGCCGGCGTACCGCCCCGTCCTCGAGGTCGCCGGGCGCGAGTCGTTGCAGCCGGAGCTGAACCAGCTCTCCAAGCAGGGCGACTTCGCCGCGATGGCCGACCTCGTCGACGACGACCTGCTCGACACCATCGCGGTCCGCGGGACGCCGGAGCAGTGCGCCGCCGAGATCGACCGCCGGTTCGGCGGGCACACCGACCGGATCTGCGTGTACTTCCCCGGCGTGGACGTCCCCGCCGACCTGCTGGCCGACCTGGTGGCCGCGATCCACCGCCTCGGCTGACAGTCAGACCGAGCGGTTCGAGCCCTCCCAGTACTGGGCGCGGATCGCCTTCTTGTCGAGCTTGCCGATCGGGGTGAGCGGGATGGCGTCGACGTAGTCGATGGACTTCGGCGACTGGACCGATCCCTTGGCCTCCTTGACCGACTCCTGGAGCTCGGCGGTCAGCGTCGCCTCGTCGACCTCGGCGCCGTCACGGAGCTTGACGACGGCCTTGACCGCCTCGCCCCACTTCTCGTCGGGCACGCCGATGACCGCGGCCGCGGCGACCGCGGGGTGGGCCGAGAGGACGTCCTCGACCTCACGCGGGAAGACGTTGAACCCGCCGGTGACGATCATGTCCTTCTTGCGGTCGACGATGGTGAGGAAGCCGTCGCGGTCGGCGCGGGCGATGTCGCCGGTGTGCAGCCAGCCGCCGCGCAGCGCCTCCTCTGTCTCGGCGGGCTTGTTCCAGTAGCCCTTCATCACCAGCGGACCGCGCACGCAGATCTCGCCGGGCTCCCCCGCGGGCACCTCGTTGAGGTCGTCGTCGAGCAGACGCACGTCGAGCCACGGCACCGGGCGGCCGCAGGAGGCCAGTCGCGCGTCGTCCTCGACGTCGTGCTCGTCGGTGCGCATCACGCTGATGGTCATGCCGCACTCGGTCTGGCCGTAGTACTGGAAGAACACCGACCCCAGCTTGGCGATGCCCTCCTTGAGGCGGGCCGGCGACATCGGGGCAGCACCGTAGAACAGGGTCCGCAGGCTCGAGGTGTCGCGCTTCTCGAGGTCCGGGTGGTCCAGGAGCATGTAGATCATCGTCGGCACCAGCATCGTGGCGTCGATCTTGTGCTCCTCGATCGCCGCGAGCACCGCCCCGGGCTCGAAGTACGGCAGCACGTAGAGCGCCCCGCCCTTCATCAGCGTCGGGATGAAGAACGCCGCACCCGCGTGACTCAGCGGCGTCGCCATGAGGAACTTCGGCTGCTCGGGCCACTCCCAGTCCGAGAGCTGGATCTGGTTGAGCGCGGCGCCGGCGCGGTAGGCCCCCATGACGCCCTTCGGCTTGCCGGTGGTGCCGCCGGTGTAGACCAGGCTGCTGAGGTCGTCCGCCTCGACCTCGGCGGCGACGAGGCGCTGGGGCTCGAAGGTCTCGGCCAGCGCCAGGATGTCGGTGCCGACCTCGGACGGGCCGAGGGAGAGCAGGTTGGTCAGCGTCGGGACCCGCTCGGCCAGCTCGGCGACCCGCGCGTCGAAGCTCGGGTCGAAGACGATCGTCTCGATCGCGGCGTCCTCGAGGACGTAGGCGTGGTCGTCGGAGGAGCCCATCGCGCTCAGCGGCGTGTTGCGGCAGCCGCTGACCATCGCCGCACCGAGCGCCACCAGCACCTCGGGCCGGTTCGGCGAGAGCAACGCGGTCGTGGAGCCCTGGGTGATGCCGAGGGAGTCGAGCGCCTGGGCGAAGGTGCTCATCCGGTCGCGCAGCTGTCCGCCGGTGAGGACGATGTCGCCGAGGTAGAGGGCGGGCTTGTCCTGGTGGCGGTCGAGCGCGCGGACGAGGAGGTCGCCGACGAAGGCCGGGCGGTGCAGGAGGGAGTCGCTGGTCATGGCCGACACCCTAGAACGTGTTTCAGTTCTCGGCCAGGGTCTCGGCCATCGCGGCCGCTGCGCCGGACACGTCGATGACCACGAAGAGCCCCTCCGCGCTGACGCAGACCTCGCCGTCCGGGGTGAGCACCTCACCGGTGGTGACGATCCGCCGGCCGTCGACCGAGACCTGGCGGGCCACCACCTGGAGCGGCACGAACAGCGGCGTGCGCCGGTGGTAGCGCAGGGCCAGCTTGGCGGTCATCCCCGAGGTGCCGGCCCAGTGGTTGGCCATCCCCAGTGCGTGGTCGAGCACGAGCGCGGTGCAGCCGCCGTGCACGTGACCGGGCGGCCCCTGGTAGGCCAGGCCGAAGGTCACCTCGCCGCTGACCTCCTTCTCACTGCGGCCCTGGACCACCAATGGCGGGGCGAGCGCGTTCTCGGGCCCGGTCACCGGGTCGTGGCGCGTCATCTCGAGCCCGCCGACGCCCCACATCTGCCGGATCCGCTCACCGAGATCCGGCGCGTGGTCCTCGAGGTGGTCGGCGAGCCGCTCGAGCTCGCCGGCAACGCCCTCGAGGTCGGCCGCGGAGCCGCGGCCGGCGCGCACCAGCCCGTCCACGACGCGGCGTGCCGCGCGCACCGCCCGGTCGACCCCGTCCTTCGTCGGCTCTGCCACCAGCTCGGGCGCCCACTCGTCGGTCATGGCACCGATCCTAGAACGTGTTCCACTCCGAGGGGGACCGGCGGCGCCGACGCTCCTCGCGACCCCGCAGCCACCAGGCCGCGAGCGCCCCGCCGAGCGCGCCGAAGAGGTGGGACTGCCACGAGACGCCCGGCTGGCCGGGAAGCACGCCCCACAGCAGCCCGCCGTACGCCAGCAGCAGGACGACGCCGAGGGCGATCTCGCCCACGCGCAGGCTGAAGACGCCCCGCAGGATCAGGTAGAGCAACCAGCCGAAGACCAGCGTCGAGGCACCGAGGTGGATCGTGTACGTCGGCGCGACGAGCCAGGTGCCCATCCCGCCGACCAGCCACACGATCGCGGTGACCGCGAGGCCGCGGGCCAGGTGCGTGGCCAGCACCAGGAAACCGAGGACGAGCACCGGGATCGTGTTGCCGATCAGGTGTCCCCAGCCGGCGTGCAGCAGCGGGGCCAGCAGGACGCCGATGACACCGTCGTCGCTGCGGGGACGAATGCCGCCCCCGTCGAGGGTGCCGCCGAGCAGGGTGTCGACCCCCTCGAGCACCCACAGCACGACGACGAAGGCGAGGGTCACCGCGGCGGCGGTGCGCCACCGGGGAGCGCGGTCCCGGACCGCGGCGCTCACGCCTCCGCCCACACCCACGCTCAGCTGCCGATGCGGTCGCGGAGCGTCGCGATCACCTCGGCGAGCGTCTCGCCGCCGAGCTGCTCGCCGTCGACGACGACGGTCGGGGTGCCGGTGAAGCCCTTGTCGCTGAAGTCGGCGGTGGCGTCGACGACCCACTGCTCGAACTGCAGGTCCTCGATCCCCGGACGTACGGCGGACTCCTCGGCGCCGGCTTCGACGGCCAGGGCCACGAGCTCGTCGTCGGTGGGCTCGCCGGCACCGCCCTCGGTCGGCTGCTGGGCGAAGAGCAGGTCGTGGAAGGCCTTGGCCTCCTCGGCCCCGGTGGTGTCGAGGACCACGGCCATGGCGTTGGCCGCGCGCCGGGGGAACTGTGTCTCCGAGCTCCTGTCGAGGATCGCCACGGGGAAGATCTCGAGGCGGAGGTCGCCGGCGTCGGCCGCGGCGGTGAGCTCGTCGTTCATCTCGGCCTCGAACGCCCCACAGACCGGGCAGAGGAAGTCGGAGTAGACCTCGACCGTCATCGGCGCGTCCTCGGCGCCGTAGCCCACCGCGTAGGTCTGGGAAGCGCCGGCCGGTGGTGTGCTCGGCTTGCCGGTGTCCTCGGTGCCCGACTGCCACCACACGAAGAGACCGACCAGCAGGGCCCCGACGAGCAGGACGGCGCCACCGATCAGCAGTTGGCGCCGACGCTCGCGTCGGGTCTGCTCGGCACGGATCGCAGCAGCACGCTCGGCGGCCGCTCGGGAGGCGGCGCTGCGGCTGGCCGCGGACTTCTTCTTCGACACGGTCGGCCTCTCGGGTCTCGGGGGCGGTCCCCCCAACTGTAGTGAGCGCGACTGAGGGAACTCTGAGCGCGCCGAGTAGGGTCGCCCGGATGAATGACCGACTGGTGTGGATCGACTGCGAGATGACCGGACTCGACCTTGAGGACGACGCGCTCATCGAGGTGGCTGCGCTCGTCACCGACTTCGACCTGAACGTCCTCGGGGACGGTGTCGAGGTGGTGATCCGGCCACCGGCCGAGGCCCTGGAGCAGATGATCGACTTCGTCCGCGAGATGCACGTCAGCTCGGGCCTGCTCGACCGGCTCGACGAGGGCGTCACCCTGGCCGAGGCCGAGGAGCGGGTCCTCGCCTACGTCCGCGAGCACTGCCCCGACGGTGTGCGCCCCCCGCTGGCAGGCAACACCGTCGGCACCGACCGGCTGTTCCTGGCCCGCGACATGCCCACGCTGGAGGAGTTCCTCCACTACCGCGTCGTCGACGTCTCGTCGATCAAGGAACTCGCCCGGCGCTGGCACCCCCGCGCCTACTTCGGCTCTCCGCCCAAGACCGGAAACCACCGGGCGCTGGCTGACATCCAGGAGAGCATCGAGGAGCTGCGCTACTACCGCGAGGCGGTCTTCGTCCCTTCGCCCGGCCCCGACTCCGCGCGGGCCAAGGAGATCGCGGCCACCCACGGCGGCTCGCTCACCGGCGCCGGGCAGGCCGCGGACGAGGTCTTGGCCGAGGTTCCGGAGAAAGCCACTGACGAGGCGCCGAAGGGATGACGGCCTGGCTCCTGACCCTGGTCGGGCTGGGGCTGGTGGCGACGGCCGTCCGCGACATCTTCCACACCCTGTGGCACCCCCACGGGTTCGGCGGGGTCTCCCGCCTGCTGTTCCGCGTGGTGTGGCGGTTGGGCAAGCCGTGGAACCGGGGCACACGGTCGACCGAGATGGCCGGGCCGCTGGGACTGGTGCTCACCGCGGTCTGCTGGACCGCGCTCATCGTGGGCGGCTTCGCCCTCGTCTACCTCCCCCATCTGCCCGAGGGCTTCCACCACAGCGAGCCCCCGTTCCCCCGGGGCGCCTCGGGGATCGAGGACGCCCTCTACGTCTCCGCCGTGGCCCTGGCGACGCTCGGGTTCGGCGACATCGTGCCGGCGACGCCGTGGCTGCGTGCCGTCGTACCGCTCCAGGCGCTGCTGGGGTTCGTGCTGCTCACGGCCGCGATCTCCTGGGTGCTGCAGCTCTATCCGGCGCTCACCCGACGACGCGGGTTGGCGCGGCGGCTCGACACGATGGCCCGCACCGACGCGGCGGAGACCGTCGAGCACGGCGACCCGAGCATCGCCGTCGGGCTCCTCGAAGGTGTCCGCGAGGGGCTGTCCGAGGTGGAGATGGACCTGCTCCAGTACGGCGAGTCCTACTACTTCCGCGAGCGGGAGCCTCGGCGGTCACTGCCCGCGTGCCTGCCGCAGGTCGACGTGCTCATCGCCGCCGGAGCCCGCTCGGAGTCGCCCGAGGTACGCCGCGCGGCCACGATGCTCGATGTGGGCCTGGCCGCGCTGCTCGACCTGGTGTGCGACGACTTCCTCGACACCGCCGACGCCGACGACCCGCGGGCGAGCATCCTCGCCACCCTGGCCGCCGACCACCAGCACGAGCCGGGCCACACCTCCCGGACATGAACAACGGGGAGGATCACCGTCACCTGGTGACAGCAAGCCTCCCCGCTGATCTCTTGGGGTGAACGACGGGACTTGAACCCGCGACATCCGCGACCACAACGCGGCGCTCTACCAAACTGAGCTACGCCCACCATTGCCCCCGGCAAGCCGAAGGCGATGAGAAGTGTACCGGTAGCACCGGAGTGCTCCGACCACCCCCGGGATCACCCCTCCGACGGACCCCGGGCCACCCCTCAGAGGTTGCCGAGGTCGCCGTGGATCGTGGGATGGACGCCCATCCGCCCGCGCCGGAAGTCCTCGTAGGCGTCCATGACCTCGGCCTTGGTGTTCATCACGAACGGACCGGCCCACGCCACGGCCTCCCGGATGGGGCGGCCGCCGAGCAGGACGACGTCGAGCGCCGGCGTACGGGTGTCCTGGGTGTCGTCGGCCGCGAGGGCGAGGTAGTCGCCCGCGCCGAGGACCGCCAGCTGGCCTGCACCGACGGCGGCACGGCCCGCGCTCTCGGCGCCCACGCTGCCGCGCCCGGAGAGCACGTAGGCGAGGGCGTTGAACTCCACCGGCCACGGCAGCTCCAGCCGCGCGCCGGGGGCGAGGGTGGCGTGCACCATCGTCATCGGGGTGTACGTCGACCCCGGTCCGGTCACCGGCCCGGCCGTACCGGGCAGCTCCCCCGCCACGAGGCGCACGAGCGCACCGCCGTCGTCACTGGTGGCCAGCCCGATCTCGGACCCGCGGATGTCCTGGTAACGCGGCTGGCTCCACTTGGCGTCCCGCGGCAAGTTCACCCACAGCTGGAGGCCGTGGAACAGCCCGCCCTTCGTGACCAGCCACTCGGGCGGGGCCTCCTTGTGGAGCAGGCCGCTGCCGGCGGTCATCCACTGGGTGTCGCCGTCGGTGATCGACCCGCCTCCGCCGGTGGAGTCCTGGTGGTCCATGACCCCGTCGATCATGTAGGTCACGGTCTCGAAGCCGCGGTGCGGGTGCCAGGCGGTGCCCTTCGGCTCGCCCGGCGCGTACTCGACCTCACCCATCTGGTCCAGGTGCAGGAAGGGGTCCAGGTCGCGCAGATCCGCGCCCGCGAAGGCGCGGTGGACGGGGAACCCCTCCCCCTCGAACCCGCGCGGCGCGGTGGTCACCTGACGCACGGGTCGGGGCTGGTCACCGAGGCCGGGCGTGCGCAGACGCGCGAGGGTGGTGGTGTCGTCGACGGTGATCGCGGGCATGGCGGCCTCCTGGCTCGGTGGTATCCAGCACAACGATAGTTGAAAGTTTGATATTCCCCAGGCGATCGCCCGTCGCACCCCCGCCGCCGACGGGCTAGCGTTTCGTCGATGACCACCACACAGAGCGGACCCGCCGACCGCAGCCACTACGACGTCGTCGTCGTGGGCGGTGGCCACAACGGCCTCGCCGCCGCGGCCTACCTCGGCCGCGCCGGCCTCTCGGTGCTCGTCCTCGAGCGCCTGCCCCACACCGGCGGCGCCGCAGTCAGCGCGGAGGCGTTCCCCGGCCTGCCGGCCCGGTTGTCGCGCTACTCCTACCTCGTGAGCCTCTTCCCGGAGCAGGTCGCGCGCGACCTCGACCTGACCCTCGAGCTGCGCTCGCGGCGTACGGCGTCCTACACGCCCGTGGTCCGCGACGGTCGCTCCACCGGGCTGCTCGTCGCCCGCCCCGAGGGCGAGGAGACCGCTGCGTCCTTCCGCGAACTGACCGGCTCCGACGACGCCTATGCCGCCTGGCAGCAGTTCTACGGCGAGGTCGAGAAGCTGGCCCGGGTCGTGGCACCGACCTTCACCGAGCCGCTGACGACCGATCGTCTCCTGCGTGAGCAGGTCGACCCCGCCACCTGGAGCGCCATCGTCGAGCGCCCCCTCGGCGAGGTGATCGAGGAGCGCTTCACCGACGACACCGTGCGCGGGGTGGTGGCCACCGACGCGCTCATCGGCACCTTCGCCTCGATGCGCGACCCGTCGCTGGTGCAGAACAAGTGCTTCCTCTACCACCTGGTCGGCAACGGGACCGGCGAGTGGCGGGTGCCGGTCGGGGGCATGGGCGCGGTCACCGACGCCCTGCTCGACGGCGCCCTCGGTGCGGGCGTCGAGGTGCGCACCGGCGCGGGGGTCAGCGCGATCCGCAGCGACACCGACGGCGCCGAGGTCACCTGGCACGACGGCGAGCGCCACCACTCCGTCACCTGCGGGCACGTGCTCGCGAACGTCGCGCCGTCCGTGCTCGACATCCTGCTCGGCTCGCCCGAGGCGGAGAAGCCCGAGGGGTCCCAGCTGAAGATCAACTTCCTGCTCGAGCGGCTGCCCCGGCTGCGGTCGGGGGCCGACCCGGCCTCCGCCTTCGCCGGCACCTTCCACGTTGCCGAGGACTACAGCGAGCTCGAGCAGGCGTACGCCGAGGCGGCCGCCGGCCGGATCCCGACGCGTCCGCCCGGCGAGCTGTACTGCCACTCCCTGACCGACGACTCGATCCTCGGTCCCGAGATCACCGAGCTCGGGTGGCACACGCTGACCTACTTCGGCGTGCACATGCCCGCACGGCTCTTCGACACCGACCCCGAGGCGGCCAAGTCCGAGGCTGTACGGCGGGCTCTCGCCACCATCGACGAGCACCTCGAGGAGCCGCTGGAGTCGTGCCTGGCCCGGGACCCGCACGGCAAGCCGTGCCTGGAGGCGAAGATCCCGCAGGACGTCGAGCGCGACCTCGCGATGCCCGGTGGGCACATCTTCCACGGCGACCTCGAGTGGCCGTGGGCGCCGCACCGCGCCCGCCTGGAGACCCCCGCCCAGCGGTGGGGAGTCGCGACGAGCGCGGAGCGGGTGCTGCTGTGCGGGTCGGGCGCCCGCCGGGGCGGTGCGGTCAGCGGGATCGCCGGCCACAACGCCGCCCAGGCGGTGCTGGGCGCGCGGTAGCCCGCGCGCCCGCTCAGATCAGACGTCAGCCGGGTCGACCGTGACGATCGGTGCGCTCGTCGGACGCTCCGAGCCGCCCATCGGCTCGATCGTGATGGCGACCTTCGTCCCCTCCGCGGGCAGGCCCATCGAGGCCCCGGTCTTCGGGTCGTCGAGCACCCCGGCGGGCTGGGCGATGTCGCCCACCACGGTCCAGAGCTGGTAGACCTGCCGCGGCCCGAGGTCGGGGAGCTGGGCCGTGTCCACGGCCATCTGCCCCTCGGCGGCCGACAGGGCCACCCGCACCTTGCCGCCGTTGCTGGTGTCGACGGTGACCGAGCGGGCGTCGTCGGCCTCGAAGACCTGGACCACGCCCCCCGCGAGGGGGACGCCGTCGTCGCGCATCGTGTCGGAGACCAGCACGCCACCGATCGCCAACGCGACGACCGCGGCTGCTGCGGCGAGCAGCCCGCGGGCGGGCAGGCGCCGGCGCAAGGGCACCACAGAGCCGGGGACGGTGACCGGGTCGGAGGGCAGCGAGGCGACCCGCGGAGGCAGCTGCGGGGCCCGCTCGACCTCGTCGAGCACCCGTGAGCGGAGGGCCGCCGGGGCGGCGGCAGCCTCGGCCGCGCCCATCAGGGCCGCGGCGTGCTGGAGCTCGGCGACCTCCTCACGGCAGGCGTGGCACTGCTCGAGGTGCTCTTCGAACTCGGCGGCCTCGCGGGGGTCGAGCGCGTCCACGGCGTAGGCGCCGGAGAGGGTGTGCACGTCGGTACTCATCGAGCTCCCTCCAGGCAGTCTCGGAGACGGATGAGTCCGTCTCGCATTCTCGTCTTGATGGTCGGCAGGGGCCTGTCGAGCAGGGTGGCCACCTCGCCGTAGGTGTAGCCGTTGAAGTAGGCCAGCCGCACGGACTCCAGCTGGAGGTCGGTCAACGTCTCCAGGCACTCGCGGACCGCTCCGTGCTCCTCGGCCCGGATCACCCGGTCGCCGGGTTCGTCGAAGGAGACGTCGTCGGGCGCGCCGTGGTGATCCTGGCGGCGCTGGGACTCCGAGCGCCGCACGGCGTCGACCGCGCGACGGTGGGCGATGGTCATCACCCACGTCTTGGCCTTCCCCCGGCCGGCGTCGAAGCGGGACGCCTTGCGCCAGACCTCGAGGAAGACCTCCTGCGTGACGTCCTCGGCACGGGTGGGATCACGGACCACCCGTCGGGCCAGGCCGTAGACGGAGGAGGAGAGGGTGTCGTAGAGCTCCTCGAAGGCCGCGCGGTCGCCGCGGGAGACCCGCACGAGCAGCCCGTCGACGTCGCCAGGCCCGTCGGAGGGGACCAGTCGGAGACCGGGACCTGCGCCCATGCGGCACCTCTGTTCTCTGAAGATCTGCGCGAGGTCCTTCCTCACCACCACTCGAGAGTAGTTCGCCCGAGGGGTCCACGGGGATTGGTCTGGGCCATCCGCGGGTACGGCACACCGCCCTCTCGGGCACCCCCTCGGGCAGTCGGGCGCCGATTCGCTGCCCGGTCATCCCGCTGCTAGAGTCGTTCCTGCTTCGCGCGCCATTAGCTCAATTGGCAGAGCAGCTGACTCTTAATCAGCGGGTTCGGGGTTCGAGTCCCTGATGGCGTACCGCTGGCCAGGCCGCGGGTCCCCCCAGGATCCGCGGCCTGTGTCGTTCTCCGTCGCTACTCCACCGGCCGGACGGTGTGGCACGGCTTGCTAGCGTCGGGCATTTCGCCCGTATCCGGCGACCAGACCCACCTCAGACACCCAGGGAGACCACATCGTGCGCTCGAAGAAGCTGCTCGCGGCCGTCGCGGCGGCATCCGTCCTCGTCCTCGCCGGCTGCTCGTCCGACGAGCCGGCCGACGACGCCGCCGACACCTCGGAGACCTCGGACCAGGCCAGCCCGGACGAGGACGCTGCCGGCGGGCCCGACCTCGACGGGATCCCGGACGTGGTGGCGGAGGTCGACGGGCAGGAGATCAGCCGCGACGAGTTCGTGACGGCGTACGAGGGCAGCTACCAGCAGGCCGCCCAGCAGTCCCAGGCGAGCGGCGAGGAGGTCGACGAGGAGGCGCTGAAGCAGCAGACCGTCGACAACCTGGTGAACACCACCCTCCTGGTCCAGGCCGCGGAGGCCCGCGGGCTCGACGCCACCGAGGCCGACATCGACGAGACCCTCGAGGAGCTCGCCACGTCCTACGGCCTCGGCTCGTCGGACGAGCTCCTCACGGCACTCGAGGAGCAGGGCAGCTCGGAGGACGAGGTCCGCTCCCAGGTCGCCACCCAGGTCAAGGTCGACGCGCTCGTGGCCGACGAGGCCGGCGACATCAAGCCGACCCGTGCGGAGCTGCGCGAGGCCTACGACGCGGCGGTCGCGCAGGCCGAGCAGGCCGGCGGCGAGGCCGAGATCCCGCCGTTCGCCGACGTCCGGCCCCAGCTGGCCGAGCAGGTGCGCGGCCAGAAGCAGGCCGCGGTCGGCGAGGGGCTCGTCGAGCAGCTGCGCGAGGACGCCGAGATCACGATCAACCTCTGATCGACCGCTGAGGCACGCCGGCCGCCCGGGTCAGACCAGGTCGAGCGTGCCCAGGTCGCGGATCGCCGCGCAGCTGCGCTGCACCATGACGGCGAACATCGCGTCGCCGCGCTCGCTCGGGGACCCGTAGGCACAGCCGAAGACGCTGACCAGCGGCCCCTGGAGCTGGGCGAAGCGGTAGTCCTCCCACGCCTCCTGCACCGGGTGGTCGCTCACGCCGTGACCCACCAGCGCCTGGTGGTACGACGCCACGAGGGCCTCCTCGTGCGCCCGCCGGGTCGCGGGGTCCAGGCTGGTGGAGACGAGGTAGGCGAGGTCGCGGGCCGGCAGCGCCAGGCTCAGGGTCTGCCAGTCGACGGCGTGCACCACGGGCGGACCCGGCTCGGTGGCCGGTGCGAAGAGCAGGTTGTCGAGCCGGTAGTCGCCGTGGACGAGACCGAAGCGCTCGCGCCGCCCGAGCGACCAGGCCTCGACCACCTCGCCGATAGCCTGCAGCGTGCCCCGGTCGGTCTCGTCGAGGCGGCCGGCCATCCGGGCCAGGAAGAGCTCGACGGTCGGCCCCCAGAGCTCGGCCAGCATCGCGGCGTCCTCGGGGCCGTTGAGCGTCAGGTCGTCGATGTCCAGGAGCGTCGAGTCGGACCAGCGGGGACCGTGCAGCCCGGCGAGGTTCACCGCGGCGGCCTCCACCTCCGCAGGACTGCACCCGGCGACCTGGTCGCCCTGCTCGGCCGGGGCCAGGTCCTCGAGCACCAGGGAGAACGCCGCGCCGTCCCCGGTCCACTGCGCGAAGTGGCAGTCCGGCACCCGGACCGCCACGGTGGCGGCCAGGTCGCGGTAGAAGCGGGCCTCCGACCGGTAGGCGCCCGCGAGCATCGCTCGGGCCGCAGGGTCCTCGGCGGGCAGCTTCACCAGCACCGACCCGGGACCGTCCGGGCCGTCGTACGCGGCGCGGTGGCAGGTGCCGATCTGGCCGGTGCCGACCCGGGTCACCTCGACCCGGTCGATCCGGCGTCCGAGCACCGCACCGACCCAGGCGGCGGTGATCTGCTCGGCCTCGGTGATCACGTCCGCGGCGCTCATCGGATCCACCCCGGGTTGCGGGCGAGCCCGTCGAAGCGGCCCGCCGGTCGGATGTCGCGGTACGCCGTCAGCACCGGCTCGAGCTCGTCCGGCGTGGCGCCGTGCAGCACGACCGAGTCGGCACCGAGGTCGAGCTGCCGCAGCGCCGTGGCGGCGCAGTCGGCCGCTGTCCCGGTCGCGGCGGCCGCCAACCACTCGTCGGGCAGCAGGTCGGCGACGTGCGCGAGCTGCTCGGGCGTGGCGATGGCGTCGAAGGCGCCCGGGAACGTGGCCACCAGGGGGTCCTCCCGGAACCGACGGAGGGCTTCGGGGTCCCAGCCGTTGAGGCGGACCAGCAGGTCGCCGTACCCCTGGAGGTAGGTGGCGAGGCGGCCGACGAGCTTCTTCAGCCGCAGCTCCTCGGGCAGGTCGTCGGGCACCGTAGCGAGCACCGACCAGACCCGCACCGACGCCGGGTCGCGTCCCGCCTCCTCGGCGCCGGCCCGCACGAGCGCCACCGAGCGCTCCAGCGTCTCGTCGGAGAAGAAGGTGTGCAGCACCACTCCGTCGGCGACCGCGCCGGCGAACCGCAGGGTGCGCTCCCCCATCGCCATCAGCAGCACCGGGATGTCCTCGTCGAAGGAGGAGTCCTGGCTCAGGTACGGGAACGACCCGGCCGGCCCCTCGTGCCCCGCGACCGCCTCGCCGTGCCACAGCCGTCGGTAGATCCCGATCACGTCCCGCAGCTGCGCCTCGGTCACCCGCGGCAGCCCCATGACGTCGAAGAGCATGTCGAAGCCACGCCCGAGCCCCAGCGCGAACCGACCGCCGCTCATCCGGTGCAGCGTGGTGGCCATCGTGGCCGTGACGAGCGGGTGTCGGGTGTTGTGGTTGGTCGCCGCGGTCGCGACACCGATCGACTCGCTCGCCGCCACGGCCGCGCCGGAGAGCACGCCGGCGTCCTTGACGTTGAACCGCTCGGAGAGCAGGACCGAGCCGATCCCCAGCTCCTCGGCCCGCCGGACCTCGGTGACGAGGTCTCGGGGGCTGGCGCTGTGGCCGGCGAGGCCGTAGCAGCCGATCTCGGGCAGTGGTGTGGTGGAGGTCACGCCGGGAGCGTACTGGACACGTGTCTGGTCAGGTGCCTACTTCCGACGGGCGGTCAGCATCCGGGTGCTGATCCGCGCCTTCCGCACCTGCGTCGTCGTGAACGGGAACGTCACCCAGCGCTTCGCGCCGAACAGCCGCGTCTGGTCCGCGCTCCACGGCGAGCGGGTGTTCATCGACTGCCCGTAGGTGAGGATCGTCTTGGCCCTCGGACCGCGCCGGGTGAAGCCGACGGCCTGGATGTGCGAGGAGCCGTAGCTGATCGGGTAGAGCCGGTCGTTGTTCGTCGCCGCGTCGCGGCTGGCGATCGCGTTGGCGTTCCCGGTCTCGCCCGGGCCACCGCCCACGCCGATCGCCGGAGCACCCTCGTCGCCGGCGACCTGGAGCCGGCCGAGCCGGGCCCCCAGGGGAACGTCCTTCTCCCGCAGGTACGCCAGCGCGTCCCGCATGGCCTGCACGACCCGCGGGTCCTCCTCGGCGAGGTCACGCGGTGTCCCGATCGGGTCGGCGGGATCGAAAGGCACCGTCCACGGGCTGTCGGGTGTCCGCACGAAGAACTCGCGGAAGACGTGCGCCCCGCGGGCACCCTTGTCGTCCCGACCGCTCCACTGCGCCAGTACGTCGCAGGCCCGGCCACCGTCCGCGGCCTCGCAGACGGTGCCGAGGTCCCCTCCCTGGCGAGACAGCTCCGCCGCGAAGACCCGGTTCCGGTGCTGGAAGGCGGCCAGCTTGCGGTGGCTGATCGTGCCCCGCCTCAGCGCGTCCATCACGTAGCGGTAGACCATCCGGGTACGGACGGTCCGCTCGCAGCGCTCGCAGCCGATGATCCCGGCGAAGCCCTCCAACCGGGTCTTCGGGTTCGGCAGCCAGTAGGAGTCGTTGGCGTTCGCGACCCAGTCGCGCCGGGTCACGTCCGGCAGGTTCGCCGGGCCGAAGATCCCCGGCCGCTGGGCGTCGGCGTCGTCGCGCCAGGCGCAGTCGCCGTCCGCGCGGGTGCCGTCGAGCACCGGCAGCCCGGCGAGCTCCCGGATGACCACACCCACCTCGGTGATGCACTGGTCGACCAGGTCGTCCGGCACGTTCGGGACGACGGAGTGGTCGGCGTACAGGGCGCGGCCCTTGCGGTCGGCCGCGACCGTGTTCACCCACGGCATGCCCGACCCGCGGTCCTGACGGCGCAGCAGGTCCCTCGTCGAGGTGGCCCTGCCCATCTCGAGGAAGGTGTCGATGGTGCGCAGGTGCTCGCCGTTGGCGTCGCGGAAGGCGAACACGGTGGCCGGGGTCCAGCCCATCAGCAGCTCGGGGGCGTCAAAGACGTAGCCCTCGTCGGTGCGGTAGAGCGTGCGGGTCACCTTCGCGAGGCGACCACCCTTGCGGCGAACGGTGACGGTCACGTCGCGCTGCTCGAGCTCCCTCAGGCCCGAGGTCGTCAGGTACGTCGTCGGCGACCCGGGGACCGTCCGGTACTCGTACGGCGTGAACCGGAACGCAGTGGAGACCGTGTGGCTCCACGCCACGTCACGGTTGAAGCCGATGTTGATCACCGGCGACCCGATCAGGCTCGCGCCGGCGACGTCGTAGTGCCCCGGGATCCTCAGGTGCGCCTGGGCGAAGCGGTAGCGGCCGCGCCAGGGGAAGTGCGGGTTGCCCAGCACCATCCCGCGCCCGTTCGCGCTCGCTCGACGGCCGATCGCGGTGGCGTTGGAGCCGAAGCCGGCGTCCGGGTCCTTGCCCAGCCGGGCGCGCAGCTCGTCGCTGCTCGGCAGGTCCGCCGGCGGCGTCGAGAAGGGCAGGCGGCGGTCCAGCTCCGGCACCGGCAGCCCCAGGAGCCCCGCGACGTCCGGCAGGCCGGGGTCCTCGAGGGTCGGCGGCGTGGCCGAGGAGATGTTGGGCAGCAGCACACCGGCCGACGCGAGCAGGTTGGCGGCGTAGACGCCGTACCAGAGGTCCAGCGCTGTGCCCGGGCGGACGTAGCCGCGGCCCCGGCAGGCCCGGTCCGGGAAGCCCTGGGAGCCGCCGGTGTCGCGCAGGAAGCGGTTGACGCCGCGGATGTAGCCACGGACCATCGCCCGCGCCTCGCGCCCGGGGCCACGCACCGGGTCGGCGAGCAGCTTCTCGACGACCTTGCGGTCGCGCAGGTCGGTGAAGAACAGGTCGGTCTCGAGGTTGGTGGCATCGAGGGTCACCCGGTCCTGGTAGCGCCGGTTCGGCCCGAACCACCGCGAGCGCTCCCCCCGCCCGGTGACCACGGTGTCGAGCAGGTTGCAGCCCGACGTCTCCGCGGTGGCGTAGCCGTGGCCGTAGCCGAGGGACTCCCAATCCTTCGCCACGATGTGCGGGATGCCGTGCTTCGTCCGCGTCACCCGCACGCGGTAGCGGCCGTTGCTCGGCTTGAGCGGGGTCGGCGGGACGAGCAAGTTCGAGTCGAGGCGCTGCGCCGGGACCCCCGCGCGCGAGGCGGCCGACACCGCGGCGACCTGGGGCGTGGCGGGCGCCGCGGCGGCTCCCCCCGAGGCCGAGACCAGCAGGGGCAGGGCAGGAAGCAGGGCCGCGGTCGTCACCACGGCCGCCGTACGGCGGAACCGACGCATCAGAGTCCTCTCGAGGGGGCTTGCGTCCTTCCCAACGGTCCAGCGCCGCGCAGGTTATGGCGCAGGTCACACTCACCGTGGGACGTGGCGCAGCGGCACATCGGGGAACGCCGCAGTCACCAGATGACTGCAGGACTCCCTGATCACGAGCACGTCGCGATCATCGCGCGCGACGTCAGAGGGTCAGAGGTAGAGACCGGTGGGGGTTTCCCCCACGCGCTCGGCCGCGACGGCGTGGATGTCCCGCTCGCGCATGACGACGTAGAGCTCGCCGCCGACCTCGACCTCGGCCTTGTCCTCGGGGTCGAAGAGCACCCGGTCACCGACCTCGACGGCGCGGGCGTGGGACCCGACCCCGACGACCTTCGACCAGGCCAGGCGACGACTGCCCATCGCCGCGGTCGCGGGGATGACGATGCCGCCTGAAGAGCGCCGCTCCCCGGCCTCGGGGTCGACCGCGACGAGCACGCGGTCGTGGAGCATCCGGATCGGGGTCTTCTCCCCGCCCACCTCGACGGGGTCGGAGCCCTTGGCCATCATCGGTGTCCCCCCGGTCAGCGGGCGACGCGGCGCACGACGAGCATGACGCCGACGAAGCCGACGAAGCCGCCGGCGACCTTGTGGATGTTGTCGGTGCGCGGCGAGCCGTCCGGCGCCACGAAGTAGCCCTTCACGTCGGCCACCTGGCGCTGCACGATCGTCTTCGGGCTCGCCCGGTGCACGAGCTGGTCGATCGTCACCTCGAGGCGCTGACGCGTCGCCTCCATCTCGCTCTCGAGCGCGGAGGGTGAGCGGTCGGTGGACGTCTCGGGTGCAACCACCAGGACTCCTCGAGGTGCGTGGGCAGGACGGGGGAAGGCTACCGGGTACGGCGGCCCGGCCGGACCCGGGCGGGTGCGCCCTCGGCGCGGGGCGGCGTACCCGAGCCAGTAGGTTGTTGAGGCCGTGCCCGTGCACCACCAGCGTGCCCGACGAGAGGACCCCTGCGATGAGCGACCGACTCGCCCCCGGCGATGCCGCCCCCGACTTCACCCTGCCCACCGACGACGGTCGTGAGGTGAGCCTCTCCGACCTGCGTGGTCGCAAGGTGATCGTGTACTTCTACTCCGCCGCGCTCACCCCCGGCTGCACCAAGCAGGCCTGCGACTTCACCGAGTCCCGCGAGAGCCTCGAGGCGCAGGGCTACGAGGTGCTCGGGATCTCCCCCGACAAGCCGGAGAAGCTGGCGAAGTTCCGCGCCAACGACGCGCTCACCATCACGCTGCTCTCCGACCCCGAGAAGAAGGTCATGGGCGAGTGGGGCGCGTTCGGCGAGAAGAAGCTCTACGGCAAGGTCGTCACCGGGGTGATCCGCTCCACCTTCGTCGTCGACGAGGAGGGGGCGATCGAGAAGGCGATGTACAACGTGAAGGCCACCGGCCACGTCGCCAAGCTCCACAAGGACCTGGGGCTCACCGCCTGAGCGACACTGTCCGTCTCGAGGGCGCCCGTAGCCCAATGGCAGAGGCACCAGGTTTAGGTCCTGGCCAGTGAGAGTTCGAATCTCTCCGGGCGCACCCCCCGCCAATCGTGTTTCCATGGATAGGTGGCTCCCACACCCGAGGACTACCTGGCCGCCGTCCGCCGCGAGACGGCTCGCTTCCGCGCGGTGCTGGCCGAGGCCGACCTCGAGGTCGCTGTGCCCACATGCCCAGGGTGGACCGCTGCCGATCTCCTGCACCACCTGGCCGAGGTGCAGTGGTTCTGGTCGCGGGTCCTCTCCGAGAACGTCACCGAGGACCCCGATCTCGACGAGCCGGTCCGTGCCGAGGACCGGGCCGGGTTGCTGGCCTTCCTCGACCGTGCGCACGACGCCCTGACCGATCAGCTGGCGAGCCTGGACCCCGGCGAGCACCGGTGGTCGTGGGCGGAAGAGCAGACGGTCGGCTTCACGCTGCGCCGCCAGGCTCACGAGGCGCTCGTGCACCGTCTCGACGCGGAGCTGGCCGTGGGCGCGGCCCGCGCCGAGGTCGACCCGGACCTGGCCGCCGACGGGGTCGACGAGGCCCTGCGGGTGATGTTCGGTGGGGTGCCCCGGTGGGCGACGTTCA
Source organism: Nocardioides sp. (assembly GCA_030698375.1). GTDB lineage: Bacteria > Actinomycetota > Actinomycetes > Propionibacteriales > Nocardioidaceae > Nocardioides_A. The sequence goes on from JAUYLL010000125.1 coordinate 71,691, forward strand.
CCCCAGGCGACGGCGCCGTGCTCCGGATCGCGGCGACCGATACCGGCGACGCGTGGACGATCGTCCTCGGCCGCTTCGCCGGCATCGCCCCGAGCGGCACCACCTACGACGAGCCGATGCTCGACGTGCTCGACGGGTCCGACGCCCCGACCCCGGGCGCGACGGTGTCCGCCGCCGCGGCCGACCTCGACGCCTGGCTGTGGAACCGGCCGACCCTCGGCCCGGTTGACCGGGACGGCGACGACGACGCGCTGCGCGCGCTCCAGGAGATCCTCGACGCCGGGATCGACTGACCGCTCAGCGAGTGGTCAGGACCTCGGCGACCTGCGGCGCGATCGCGCGCAGCGCCCGGCCCCGGTGGCTGAGGGCGTCCTTCGTCGCGGCGTCGAGCTGCGCGGTGGTGAGCCAGGTGTCTGACGCGCCCTCGGTGACGTGCTCCTCGGCCACGAAGCACACGTCGTACCCGAAGCCGTTGTCGCCGCGGGTGGAGCGGACCACCCGGCCGGGCATCCGGCCCTCCGCGACGACCTCGGCGGTCCCCCCGGCTCCGTCGGGGTGGGCGAGCACCACGGCACAGGCGAAGTACGCCGTCCGCCGCTCGTCGGGGACGTCCTCGAGCTGGGCGAGCAGCAGCGCGTTGTTGGCGTCGTCGACCTCCGCCGAGCCGGTCTCGGCCTTCCGCAGGCCGCTCCAGCGGGCCGACAGCACGCCGGGCATCCCGTTGAGCGCGTCCACGCAGAGCCCCGAGTCGTCGGCGAGCGTCGGCAGGCCGGTCGCCGCCAGCCCCGCACGCGCCTTGAGCGCGGCGTTGCCGACGAAGTCGGGCTGGTCCTCCACCGGCTCGTCGTACGTCGGGATCCCCAGCGCCGCGAGGTCGTCGAGGCCGAGCACCTCCACGTCGGGCACGTGCTCGCGCAGGATGCGCTGCATCTCCGCGAGCTTCTTGGCGTTGCGCGAGGCCAGGAAGACCCGCGGGGCGGGCTCAGCCACCGGCGAGTGCCTCGGCCTGCAGGCGGGTGAGGTCCGCACAGCCGCCGGCCGCGAGGTCGAGCAGGGCGTCGAGCTCCTTCCGGTCGAACGCGACACCCTCGGCCGTGCCCTGCACCTCCACGAACGAGCCCGCACCGGTCATCACGACGTTCATGTCGGTCTCGGCGCGGACGTCCTCCTCGTAGGGCAGGTCGAGGCGCGGGACGCCGTCGATGATGCCCACCGAGATCGCCGCCACCGAGCCGGTCAGCGGCTCACCGGTCAGGGCCCCGGTGGAACGGAGGTGGGAGATGGCGTCGGCCAGGGCGACGTACGCCCCGGTGATCGCGGCGGTGCGGGTGCCGCCGTCGGCCTGGAGCACGTCGCAGTCGATCTGGATGGTGTTCTCGCCCAGCGCCTCGTAGTCGACGATGGCGCGCAGCGAGCGCCCGATCAGCCGGGAGATCTCGTGGGTGCGCCCGCCGATCCGGCCCTTGACCGACTCGCGGTCCGAGCGGGTGTTCGTGGAGGCCGGCAGCATGGCGTACTCGGCCGTGACCCAGCCCAGGCCGGAGCCCTTGCGCCACCGCGGCACGCCCTCGGAGGCGGACGCGGCACACAGGACGCGGGTGCGGCCGAACTCCACCAGCACCGAGCCCGCCGCGTGGTCGAGCCAGTTCCGGGTGAAGGTCACCGGGCGGAGCTCGTCGTCGGCGCGGTCGTCGGCGCGGGTCTGGACCTGGTCAGCGGTGGGGGTGGGGTCGGTCATGCGCCCGACCCTACGACCCCACCGCCGGGCCGCTGCGCCGTGGTTCTCCGGGCTGGTTGTCCTACTTGGCCTCGTTGCGGTGCACCCGCCACATGCCGATCGCGATCGGGACCACGATCCAGATGAGCGTGGCCGTGCCGAGCTGTCCCCAGGCCTCGGCGTTCATCCCGCTGGCGGCGTCCTGACCGGTGCTCGGGTCGAACCCGAGCAGCGGCGTCTGGGCGGTCGAGAGGTCGATCCACGGGGCGGCGTCGCGCAGCCAGGAAATCAGCGAGACCAACACGTTGAAGACGATCGGCACCACGAAAAAGACGACGATCGCGATGGCGGAGTTGAGGAACAGCAGACCGAAGGCGAGGCCCTGGAGGACGCCGAGGGACTGCAGGAGCCCGAAGTTCGCGAAGTCGCCGACGCTGACGCCGTCCCACGCGCCGGGGGCGTCGCTGATCAGCGTCGCGATCGCGGCCATCACGATCGCGACGACCATGGCTGCGAGGCCGATGAGCAGCGCCGCGACGCCCTTGGCCGCGATGACCTTCCAGCGCTTGGGCGAGAGCGTGAACGTCACCAATGCGGTGCGCTGGGTCCACTCGCTGGTGATCAGCAGGATGCCGAGGACCGGCAGCAGGAAGCCCTGGGGGGTCGTGGTGGTGGCGAGGTAGTTGAGGAAGGTCCGCTCGTCGGTGCCCCCGCTGTCGCCGAAGGCGTAGAGCAGGACGACGAAGAGCGCGGTGAGCAGGGCGATGGTGATCATCAGCCAGAGCCCGGCGCGGGTGTCGACCATCTTGCGGAGCTCGACGGTGACCTGACGGGTGAACGGGACGGGCTTGGTGCCGGAGACGTCGAGCACCGCAGGTGCTCCCGCCACCGTGGAGGTGCTGGCGCTCATGCGGCGCTCCCTTCGCGCTGGGTCTCTGCGGTGAGCTGGAGGAACATCTCCTCCAGCCCGGCGCCGTCTGCGGGACGCAGCTCGACGAGGGCGATACCGGCCTCCAGGGCGACGGCCCCCACCTGGGTGGGCTCGGCGTTGGAGCGGAGGCCGCCGGTGCCGGTGGTCTCGGCGGTCACGCCGGCCCGCTGCAGCGCCCCGGTGAGCGACGCGTCGTCGCTCGAGCGCACGAAGGTGCCGGCGGTCTGCAACAGCTCGGCCTTGGTGCCCCGGGCCACGATCCGGCCCTGGCCGATGACGATCATCTCGTCGGCGATCACCTCGACCTCGTGGAGCAGGTGCGAGGAGAGCAGGACGGTGCCCCCGCGCTCGGCGTACGAGCGGAGCAGGCCGCGCATCCAGTGGATGCCGGCGGGGTCGAGACCGTTGGCTGGCTCGTCGAGGACCAGCACCTGCGGGTCGCCCAGCAGGGCGTGGGCGATGCCGAGGCGCTGGCGCATGCCCAGCGAGTAGTTGCGCACCCGGCGCTTGGCCTCGACGTCGCTGAGGCTGACGAGCTTGAGCATCTCGTCGACCCGCGACATCGGCAGCCCCATCGTCTTGGCCCCGAGCGTCAGCACCTCGCGGCCGGTGCGGCCCTGGTGCTGGGCGGAGGCGTCGAGGAGGACCCCGACGTGCAGGCCCGGGTTGGGGATGTCGGAGTACCGGAGGCCGCCGATGGTGGCGGTGCCGCGGGTGGCGGCGGTCAGTCCGGTGAGGACACGCATGGCGGTGGTCTTGCCGGCGCCGTTCGGTCCGAGGAAGCCCGTCACGGTGCCCGGCTTGCAGCTGAACGAGACGTCGTCCAGGGCGAGGAATCCGCCCGGGAAGGTCTTCGTGAGCCCTTCTACGGTGATCATGGGCCCTACCCTGCCGTAGTCGCGTCGGCGCGCGCAGCCGCCCCCCGCCGGACCCCGGATCCTCCTCGAGGTGGGGTCAGAGGTCGAAGACGGCGCCGGACCGCGCACGGTCGAGGGGGCCGTCGTACGCCGCCCGGGCCTCGTCCTCGGCGGTGTCGACGTCGAACCACGCCGGGATGTGGGTGAGCACGAGGTGACGGGCCCCCGCCGCCGTCGCCGTCTCGCCGGCCTGGCGCCCGGTGAGGTGCAGGTCGGGCGGATTGTCGTCGACCTCGCGGAAGGACGCCTCCGCCAGGAAGAGGTCGGCGTCGCGGGCGGCCTCGACGAGCGCGGGGCACGGACCGCTGTCACCGGAGAAGGTCAGCACCTTCTCCCCCACGCTCACCCGCAGCGCGTACGCCGGCACGGGGTGCACGACCTCGGTGGCGGTGAAGGAGAACGGACCGATCTGCCCGGCCGGCGCGTCGGGGTAGCGGCGGAAGTCGAAGGTCGCGCGCATCCCCGGCATGTCCTCGAGCCCGTACGCCGCCGCCAGCTGCTCGGCGGTGCCCGCCGGACCCCACACCGGGATCGGCGGTGCGGCGCCGTTGGGGTGGTAGCTGCGCATCACGTAGAAGCCGCACAGGTCCATGCAGTGGTCGGGGTGGAGGTGGGAGAGCAGCACGGCGTCGACGCCCAACGGGTCGATGAACCGCTGGAGCGTCCCGAGCGCACCGTTACCGAGGTCGAGGAGGATCCGCCAGGTGCGGCCCTCGTGGTCGGCTTCGAGCAGGTAGCACGACGCGGGCGAGTCCGGGCCGGGGAACGAGCCGGCGCACCCGATGACGGTGAGCCGCATCAGGCCCACACCGCCTGTTGCATCAGCTGGCCGACGCTCTGCATCTCGGGGCCGAGGAACCGCCGGCCGATCGCCTCGAACTCGGCGGGGTCACCGGTGGTGAGGAACCGATGGGTCGGGGCCGGGAGGGCGGGATCGCGCTCGAGACCCCGCTGCACCAGGGTGCGGTAGAGGTCCTTCGCGGTCTCCTCGGCGCTGGAGACCAGCGTGACGCCGTCGCCCATCACCAGCGAGATCACGCCGGTGAGCAGCGGGTAGTGCGTGCAACCGAGGACGAGGGTGTCGACGCCCTCGGAGATCAGCGGGTCGAGGTACTCGTGGGCCACCGCACCCAGCTCGGGACCGCCGGTCACCCCGGCCTCCACGAACTCGACGAAGCGGGGGCAGGCCTGGGTGGAGAGCTGGACGTGGGGCGCCGCGGTGAAGGCGTCGTCGTACGCCATGGACTCGGCGGTCGCCCGGGTGCAGATCACGCCGATGCGCCCCGTCCGGCTCGCGGCCACCGCACGCCGGGTGGCGGGGTGGATGACCTCGACGACGGGGACCGGGTAGCGCTCGCGAGCATCGCGGAGCACGGCGGCCGAGGCGGAGTTGCAGGCGATGACGAGCGCCTTGACGCCCTGGTGGACGAGCTGGTCGAGGCACTCCAGAGCGTACTCGCGGACCTCGCCGATGGGCTTGGGACCGTACGGCTGACGGGCGGTGTCGCCGAGGTAGAGGACGGACTCGTGCGGCAGCTGGTCGATCACCGCCCGGGCCACGGTGAGACCACCGAAGCCGGAGTCGAAGATCCCGATAGGTGCGTCTGCCACGGACCGATGCTAGAGGACCGGGCCACCCCTGGCCCTGCGACGCGTGTCATGTCGCGCGGCGGACTGCCCGGGCCGGGCGGTCAGCCATGGTCGACGACAAGGTCGGCGCGCTGTACGCCGCCTCCTGCGGCGACGCGCCTCGTCCCGCTCCATCCTGGTGTGTGCGTCGACCACACCGACTCGTCTGGCGGACGTGCTCGCCACCCGACCCCGCTTCCCGCACCGCCCTGGTTCGCGGCAGTCCTCGACGACCTGTCCGCCGGGGCGTGATCCGTGCGGATGATCAGGTCGCGGAGGGGCGGGTGCGGTGCAGCCACCAGAGGCCGACGAACGGCAGCACCAGCGGGAAGAACGCGTAGCCGATCCCGAAGCCCGACCACACGGTGGCGTCGGGGAACTCCTCGGGCAGGAGCAGGCTCGCGGTGCCGACCGCGAGCACACCCACGAGCTCGACGAGGCAGGCGACCACCGCGACGCGCCACCACCGGATCCCGCCACGGGCGAGGGCAACGGTGGCGACGACGTAGACCAGCGCGGCGAAGCCGGACAGCGCGTAGGGCACCGGGGCATCGTCGGCCTTCGTGAGGAGCTGGACGCTCGAGCGCCCGACTGACGACAGCGCGAAGACGGCGTACACGGCCACGAGCGTGCGGCCGATCCCCCGGCCGGTGGCGGCCGGCGCACTGACCTCAGGCACCGGCAGCGGCCCAGATGTCGTGGGTCCGCAGCAGCAGGAACGGCACGACCAGGGCACCCAGCAGGATGACGGCCGTCCCGCCGCGGTTGCGCTCGGCGGCCGCCCACCAGACAGCCGCGGGGAGCACCAGCAGCACCCCGACGAGGTAGCCGACGTACGTCGCCCCGGACACGCCGCCGCCCCCCGACAGCTGGAGGATGCCGACCACGAGGTGCACCGCGAGGACGACCTCGGTGAGGGTGGCGAGCATGAGGACCGGCTTGCCGTAGAGCCGGTCGCGGACGAGCGCGACGACGGCCACCAGCGCGAGCAGTCCGGACAGCGACGCCGCGACGACCTGGATCAGGCCCACAGCTGGCCCTCGAGGGCGTCCTCGGCCTCGTCGAGGGTGCCCTCGTAGGCGCCGGTGGAGAGGTACTTCCACCCGCCGTCGCACACGACGAAGACGATGTCGGCGCGCTCGCCAGCCTTGACCGCCTTGGCGGCCTGGCCCAGGGCGGCGTGCAGGATCGCCCCGGTCGAGACGCCGGCGAAGATGCCCTCCTCGACGAGCAGCTCCCGCACCCGTCGTACGGCGTCGCGCGGCCCCACCGAGAAGCGCGAGTCGATCATCGAGGCGTCGTACAGCTCGGGCACGAACCCCTCGTCGAGGTTGCGCAGGCCGTAGACCAGCTCGCCGTACCGCGGCTCGGCGGCGACGATGCGCACCTCGGGCTTGTGCTCGCGGAAGAAGCGGCCCACGCCCATGAGGGTGCCGGTGGTGCCGAGCCCGGCGACGAAGTGCGTGACCGACGGCAGGTCGGCGAGGATCTCCGGCCCGGTGCCCTCGTAGTGCGCGAGCGCGTTCGCGGGGTTGCCGTACTGGTAGAGCATCCTCCACTCGGGGTTCTCGGTCGCGATCTGCTTCGCGACGCGGACCGCCTCGTTCGACCCTCCGGCGGCCGGGGAGTAGATGATCTCCGCGCCCCACATCTCCAGCAGCTGCTTGCGCTCGACGGAGGTGTTCTCCGGCATCACGCAGACGATCCGGTAGCCCTTGAGCCGTGCAGCCATCGCCAGCGAGATGCCGGTGTTGCCCGACGTCGGCTCCAGGATCGTGCAGCCCGGGGTGAGGGTCCCGTCCTTCTCGGCCACCTCGACCATCTTCAGCGCTGCCCGGTCCTTGATCGACCCGGTCGGGTTCCGGTCCTCGAGCTTGGCCCAGATCCGCACGTCCGGGGACGGCGAGAGGCGTGGGAGCCCCACGAGCGGGGTCCCTCCCACCGAGTCGAGGAGGTTGTCGAAGCGCATGGCTCCCAGCATGACACCTGCCCCGCACCCCGTCGTCCGCTGACCCGCAGGACAGACACGCCGGCGGGTCAGGAGAGGCTCAGCGCAGGAACTCCTCCGGCTGGAATTCCGTGAGCGGGATCACGCGCACGCGCGGCAGCATGGTGCGGAACGACTCGACGTCATGCTCGAGGTCGAGGAACGGCAGACCCAGGGCGGTGAGGTGACCGCTCATGAACTCCCGGAAGCCCGCCAGGGCGACCCGGCGCCGACCGTCGAGCAGGTCGCGGACCTGCGGGACGAAGTCGGCGTCGTGACTGACCAGCACCACGTCGGCGTCGTGGTCCCGCAGCGCCGCGAGGGTGCGCTGGATGCCGATGTCGACGACCTTCTCGTCGTCGGCCCCCGACAGCGGCACCGGGCGGTAGCCCATCGCGATGAGCGCCTGCACGAACGACATCGGCAGGTGGCCGTTCGAGGCGTCGAGGAAGAACAGCCCGGTGACGGGCTGGTCGGACCACTGCGCGAGGTAGTCGGTCACCCGCTCCCAGCGGGGACGCTCCTCGGCCGCGGGCCGCCGCCCGAGGATCTGGCCGAGGGTGGCATCGATGTTCTCGCCGTCGACGAGGACGAAGGTACGGCGTCCGGTGTCCACGGCGGGGTCCGTCATCCGCCCGCGACCGCCGGGAGGACGACGACCTGGTCGCCGTCGCTGAGCTCGGTGTCGAGCCCACCGGTGAAGCGGACGTCCTCGTCGTTGACGTAGACGTTGACGAAGCGCCGTAGCTCGGGCTTCTCCTCGCCCTCGACGAGGCGCTCCTTGATCCCGGGGTGGTTGGCCTCGAGGTCGTCGATGAGCGCGCGCAGCGAGGCACCCTCACCGGTGACGCTCTTCTCGCCGGCGGTGTAGGTGCGGAGGATGGTGGGGACGCGGACCTCGATGGTCATCAGGCAGGACTCCTTGCAGGTAGGTGGTCGACGACGGTGACCTCTTCCTCGGTCACCTCGCCGTCGACGATGCGGAAGGACCGGAAATCCACGGGGCCCTCGGCACCGCCGTGCTCGCGGGTGCTCACCAGGACGTAGTGCGCGCCGGGCTCGTTGGCCAGCCCGATGTCGGTGCGGCTGGGGTAGGCCTCGGTGGCGGTGTGGGAGTGGTAGATGACCACCGGCTCCTCGTCGCGGTCCCACATGTCCTTGTAGAGCGTGAGGAGCTCGGTGGAGTCGAACTCGTAGAACGTCGGGGAGCCCGCGGCGTTGACCATCGGCACGTGCCGCTCGGGACGGTCGGACCCCTCGGGCCCGGCGACCACGCCGCAGGCCTCGTCGGGTTGGTCCCGCTTGGCGTGCGCGACGAGGGCGTCGTAGGTCGCCTGGTCGATGGTGAGCACCTCACCAGGTTAGGTGAGCGCGCCAGCAGGCGCTCACCCGCCCAGGGCCCGGACCAGCGTCTCCTGCAGGAAGCCCAGCCACTCGTAGATGTCGTGCACGTGGCTGCGTGGGTCCTCGTCGTCGAGCTGCTCCCAGTAGTCCTCGTCGCCGTCCTCGATCCCCAGCCGGGTCGCGAGCGCGAGCCGGACGTCGGTCAGGGAACGCAACCAGGCGTGCGCCGACCCGGCGTCCAGCTCGACGTCGACCCACGTGTCGTCCTCCTCGAGCAGCGGCGGCAGGCCGGACTCCTCGAGCTGGTCGATCACGAGCGCGGCGTTGCGGGCCTTGGAGTCACGCAGCGAGCCCTCGGTGAAACGGCGGAACTCGCCGGCCGCCTCCTCGTCCTCGGGGTACGCGGTGGGGAACAGGCGGGCGAGCACCGGGTCCTCGGGCTCGGTGGTCGGACCGGAGAAGTCCAGGAGCGCCTCGAGCGGGTCAGCGTCGTCGCGGGGCGCCGCGACCTCGTTGCGGAGCAGCTCGACCAGCTGCGACTCGAGCGAGCGCAGCAGGTCGGCCTCGAAGCCGGAGAGGGAGATGACGGCTCCCCCGCCCTTGGCGCGCTCGAAGCCGGCCGTCACGCGTCGGCCTTCTGGAGCGTCGCCCAGAGGCCATACTCGTGCATCGCCTGGACGTCGCGCTCCATCTCCTCGCGCGAGCCCGTGGACACGACCGAACGGCCGTCCTGGTGGACCTCCATCATCAGCTTCTCCGCCTTCTTCTTGTCGTAGCCGAAGTAGGTGATGAAGACGAAGGTGACGTACGACATCAGGTTCACCGGGTCGTTCCAGACGATGGTGACCCAGGGCCGCGCTAGGTGGGTCTCGTCGTCGACCAGCTCGGCACTGGCGGGCTGGTCGACCTCGACCGGGCTCGGGGCGGACACAAGCGTCATTGTGCCAGGGTGAGGAGCGTGTCCGAACCCGCCACCGCTCCCACCGGGCTGCTCACCGACCGCTACGAGCTGACGATGCTCGACGCGGCACGGCGAAACGGCACCGCTGACCGCCGCTCGGTCTTCGAAGTCTTCGGCCGCCGGCTCTCCGGTGGCCGCCGGTACGGCGTCGTGGCCGGCACCGGGCGCCTGCTGGAGGCGATCGACGCGTTCCGCTTCGACGACGCCGCGCTGGCCTTCCTGGAGCACGAGCAGGTGGTCAGCGGCGACACCCTCGCCTGGCTGGCCGAGTTCCGCTTCCGCGGCGACATCGACGGCTACCCGGAGGGCGAGGTGTGGTTCCCGAACGCGCCGCTGCTCACGGTCGAGGGCACCTTCGCCGAGGCCGTCCTGCTGGAGACCGTCGTGCTCTCCGTGCTCAACCACGACTGCGCCGTCGCCACCGCGGCCTCGCGGATGACCGCCGCGGCGGGTGACCGTCCCTGCATGGACATGGGAGCCCGGCGTACCCACGAGGTGGCGGCGGTGGCCGCGGCCCGAGCGGCGTACGTCGGGGGGTTCGCCTCGACCTCGAGCCTTGCCGCCCACCGGGACCACGGCGTGCCGTCGGTCGGCACCAGCGCCCACAGCTTCACCCTCCTCCACGACACCGAGGAGGAGGCGTTCGCCGCGCAGGTCGCCTGCCAGGGCCCGGGCACCACGCTGCTGGTCGACACCTTCGAGGTCGCCGAGGCGGTGCGGACGGCGGTGCGCGTCGCCGGCCCCGGGCTGGGCGCCGTCCGCTTGGACTCCGGCGACCTCGGCGACCTCGCCCACCAGGTCCGCGCACAGCTGGACGACCTCGGTGCCACCGGCACCCGGATCGTCGTCACCTCCGACCTCGACGAGTACGCCATCGCCGCCCTGGCCGCGGCACCCGTCGACTCCTACGGGGTGGGCACCCGCCTGGTCACCGGCAGCGGTCACCCGACCGCCGGCCTGGTCTACAAGTTGGTGGCCCGCGAGGACGCCGACGGCTCGTGGCGCGCGGTCGCCAAGACGAGCCCCGACAAGGTCTCGACGGGCGGGCGCAAGCAGGCGTTCCGCCGGTACGCCGGTGGCGTGGCCGTCGAGGAGGTCGTGCGGGTCGGTGAGTCGACGCACGGCGGCGCCGAGGACGAGCAAGCCGTCACCGTCCCGCTGGTCCGCGACGGAGAGGTGGTCCGCGGCGAGGGCCTCGACGACGCCCGGGAGCGTCACCTGCGGGTCCGGAGCAGGCTGCCCGCCGCCGCGCGCCGGCTCTCGCGCGGCGACCCGGCCCTGCCGACGCGCTTCGCCGGCGCGTAGACGAGGACTCGGTCACTCCCCGCGGAACTCGGGGCGCCGCTTCTCCATGAAGGCGCGCATCCCCTCGGCGACGTCGGCGGTGCGCAGCAGCACGGTCTGCCCACGGTGCTCACGCTCGAGGGAGTCCTCCAGGTGCGAGAGGGTCGCGCCGTTGATCGCCTTCTTCGTCGCCGCGAAGGCCAGCGGCGGGCCGCCGGCGAGCTTGCCGACCACCGCGGCAAGCAGCGCGTCGTACTCCTCGTCGGGGGCGACGTGGGTGACCAGGCCGGCGTCGTAGGCCGCGCGCGCGTCGAGCGGCTCCGAGAGCAGCGCCATCCGCATCGCCCGGGCCCGCCCGACGGAGGCGGCGAGCGTGGCCGAGGCCCCGCCGTCGGTCATCAGCCCCACCTGGGAGAAGCCGAGGAAGAAGCTCGCCGACTCCTTGGCCACCACGAGGTCACAGGCGAGCGCGGCGGCCATCCCGACCCCGGCCGCGACACCGTTGACGGCCGCCACCACCGGCTTGTCCAGCATGGTGATCGCGCGGATGATCCGGTTGGCGCGGTCCATGGCGGTGGCGTCGAAGTTCTCGTGCGCGTCATCACCGGAGAGGTCCGCGCCAGCGCTGAACGCCGCCCCCGCCCCGGTCAGCACGACGAGGCGGACGCGAGCGTCGGTCCGCGCCTCCTCAAGCTCGTGCGCGACCTCGTCGGCCATCAGCGGGGTGAGGGCGTTGAAGTGGTCAGGCCTGTTCAGCCGCAACCACAGGGCGCCATCCTCGACACGGATCTCCAGATCGGTCTCCATGCCCCGAACCTAGGCCCCGAGGAGGATCAACACCACCTCACCGTTGGCGTGGCGAGCACTGCGACACGTGCCGATCCGGCCGCACCGACCGCCTCAGCCGTCGTCGCTGGGCTGATCCCCGCCAGGTCGCCCAGCCGGCTGCTCGCACAGGAACGGCTCGCCCGCGAGCGAGGAGTGGTAGGCGTAGCGGGTCGCCGCGACCGACAGCACGATCTCCAGACCCTCGACCAGGGCCTGGGTGTACATCTCGCCGGGCTTCGGACACCCCAGCGACCCGTCCGGCCAGGTGACCTCGGCGATGCTCTCCACCCGTACGTCGGACTCCGCCACGCCCTCGCGCGCGGCGAGGTCGGCGACGGCCGCGTCCACCTGCGGGGGGCCTTCCGGCCGGGCCGTGGCGGTCCCGGCCTCGCTCGGCTCGGCGGTGTCGTCGTCGCTCCCGCCTGCTCCACACCCGAGCAGCAGCGCGAGGGCGAGGACGACGGGCAGGCCGGTCCGCAGCAGGGTGGTCATGGCAGTCCGACGCGCGGCACCGCTCAGAGGTTCCCGCGGGCCTCCTGCTCGCGCTCGATCGCCTCGAAGAGCGCCTTGAAGTTGCCCTTGCCGAAGCCGAGCGACCCGTGCCGCTCGATGAGCTCGTAGAAGACCGTCGGCCGGTCCCCGACCGGCTTGGTGAAGATCTGCAGGAGGTAGCCGTCCTCGTCGCGGTCGACGAGGATCCCGCGCTTCTTCAGCTCCTCGATCGGTACCCGGACCTCCCCGATGCGGGCGCGCAGCTCGGGGTCGTCGTAGTAGGAGTCGGGGGTGACGAGGAACTCGACGCCCCGCGAGCGCAGCACGTCGACCGAGCGCAGGATGTCGCCGGTGGCCAGCGCGATGTGCTGGCAGCCGGCGCCGTCGTAGTACTCGAGGTACTCGTCGATCTGCGACTTCTTCTTCGCCACCGCCGGCTCGTTGAGCGGGAACTTCACCCGGTGGTTGCCACTGGCGACGACCTTGCTCATCAGCGCGGAGTACTCGGTCGCAATGTCGTCGCCGATGAACTCCGCCATGTTCGTGAAGCCCATGACCCGGTGGTAGAAGTCCACCCACTCGTCCATCCGGCCGAGCTGGACGTTGCCGACGCAGTGGTCGACGGCCTGGAACAGCCGGCGCCCGGAGCGTTCGGTGGTCGAGGTCCGGGCGACGTACCCGGGCAGGTAGGGGCCGTCGTACGCCGACCGGTCGACGAGGGTGTGGCGGGTCTCGCCGTACGTTGCGATCGCAGCCGTGCGGACGGTGCCGTGCTCGTCGCTCTCGTCGTGCGGCTCCACGAGGACCGTCGCGCCGACCGAGCGGGCGTGGGCGATGCAGCGGTCGACGTCGGGCACCTCCAGGGCGAGGTCGACGACCCCGTCGCCGTGGGCGCGGTGGTGGTCGAGCAGCGGGCTCTCGGGCGTCACCCCTCCGCTGAGGACGAACCGAGCCGAGCCGGCGCGCAGCACGTAGCTCTTCGACTCGCGGTGGCCGGTCTCGGGCCCGCGGTAGGCCTCGAGCTCCATCCCGAACGCCAGCTGGTAGAACGCCGCGGCCTGGGTGGCATTGCCGACGACGAAGCCCACCGCGTCGAGCCCGGTCACGGGGAACGGGTCGGCAGAGTCGTCGTACTCGACCAGCCCGACCAGCTGCTGGAGCTGCTGGAGCGTGAGGTCGGCCTTGAGCTCGTCGTGGGTCAGCGCGCGGGTGGTCATCCCCGCAGCCTGCGGGGATCAGGCAGGATGTGCAACAGTCCGTCAAGACGATAGACAAATTGTTCAGAAGGAGTGACGTCTATGGACGACCTGGACCGCACCTTGCTCACGTTGTTCAGCACCGAGCCCCGGATCGGGGTGCTGGAGGCGTCGCGCCGGGTCGGCGCCGCCCGGGGCACGGTGCAGGCCCGGCTCGACAGGCTGGTGACCGCCGGCGTCATCGCCGACTGGGGACCGCGGCTGGACCCGTCGGCCCTCGGCTACCCGGTGACCGGCTTCCTCACCCTCGAGATCCGGCAGGGCTCGGGCCACGACGGCGTCGCCGAGCACCTGGCCGGCATCCCCGAGGTCCTCGAGGCGTGCACGATCACCGGTGCCGGCGACATGTGGTGCCGGGTCGTCGCCCGCTCCACCGCCGACCTCCAGCGCGTCATCGACCAGGTGCTCGGCGACGACCGCATCGTCCGGTCGACCACCGTCATCGCGCTCGCCACGCAGATCCCGCACCGGGTGCTGCCGCTCGTCGAGCACGCCGGGGGCTGAGCAGGGGGCCTCAGGCGCGCTTGCGGGCGGCCCACTCGCGGATGCGGTCGATCCGCTGGGAGAGCTGGTCGGCAGAGGCCACCGCCGCGGCCGGGCCGCCGCACTCCTTGCGCAGCGCGGCGTGGGTGACGCCGTGCGGTTGGCCGGTGCGGTGGAACCATGCGGCGACCAGCCCGTTGAGCTCTCGGCGCAGCACGGCCAGCTGCTCGTGCCGCGTGGTCGCCGGTACGGCGTCCGCGGCGGCGAGCTCCTCGGCCGCCGGGCGCGCCTTCTGCTGCTTGTGGGCGCGGTCGGTCTGGCGCTGGTGCAGCAGGTCGCGGACCTGGTCGGCCTCGAGGAGACCGGGGATGCCGAGGAAGTCCATCTCCTCCTCCGACCCCACGTGCACCTCGCCGGAGTGGCCGAACTCGCCGCCGTCGTAGAGGACGCGGTCGAAGGTCGCCTGCGACCCGAGCGCCTCGAACGGCAGCCCGACCTCGTCGTCGCTGGCTCCCTCGCCGGCGTTCGCCTGGTCGATGAGCCCCTGCTCGGCAGCGAAGATGTCGTCCTCGTCCTTCACGGTGCGCCCGAGCGCGTGGTCGCGCTCCAACTCGAGCTCGGAGGCGTGCCCGAGCAGCCGCGGCACCGACGGCAGGAAGATCGACGCGGTCTCCCCCCGGCGACGGGCGCGCACGAAGCGGCCCACCGCCTGGGCGAAGAACAGCGGGGTGGCGGTGGTGGTCGCGTAGACGCCGACCGCCAGCCGCGGCACGTCCACGCCCTCGGAGACCATCCGGACCGCGACCATCCAGCGGCTGCCGTCCTCGGCGAACGCCGCAATCTTCTTCGACGCCGCCTTCTCGTCCGAGAGCACCACCGTGGGCTTCTCCCCCGCGATGGCGGCGAGGGTCTTGGCGTAGGCGCGGGCCGAGACCTGGTCGGTGGCGATGACCAGCCCACCCGCGTCAGGGACGTGTCGGCGTACCTCGGAGAGCCGCCGGTCGGCCGCTGCCAGCACCGACGGCACCCAGGACCCGGCCGGGTCCAGCGCGGTCCGCAGGGCGTGGGCGGTCATGTCCTTGGTGAGCGGCTCACCCAGCCGGGCAGCCACCTCGTCACCGGCGCGGGTGCGCCACTGCATCTCCCCGGAGTAGGCCATGAAGAGCACCGGGCGCACGACGTGGTCGGCGAGCGCGTGGGCGTAGCCATAGGTGTAGTCGGCGACGCTGCGCGGCACACCGTCCGCGCCGGGGGCGTAGGTGACGAACGGGATCGGGTTCACGTCGGAGCGGAATGGCGTGCCGGTCAGTGCGAGCCGCCGGGTCGCGGGGTCGAACGCCTCACGGACCCCCTCGCCCCACGACAGGGCGTCGCCGGCGTGGTGCACCTCGTCGAGGATGACCAGCGTCTTGGACCGCTCGACCTTGATCCGCAGGGCCAGCGGATTGGCGGCGACGCCGGCGTAGGTGAGCGCCACGCCGGCGTACTCCTTGCTCGTGCGCCCCGACCCTGCGGCGTACGCCGGGTCGATGGCGATGCCGGCCCGTGCCGCGGCCTCGGCCCACTGGGTCTTCAGGTGCTCGGTCGGGGCGACGATCACCAGCTTCTCGACCACCCGCCGCGCGAGCAGCTCGGCGGCGACGGTGAGGGCGAAGGTGGTCTTGCCCGCCCCGGGGGTGGCCACGGCCAGGAAGTCCTTCGGCTGCTGCTCGAAGTAGGCCGCCAGCGCGGCGTGCTGCCAGGCGCGGAGCTTGGTCGCGGTGCCCCAGGCCGCCCGGTCCGGGTAGGCAGGCGGCAGCTCGATCTCGGGGACGTCCCCCGACGGTCCGTGCGGGGTCACGAGGCGCGGAAACCGAACCAGGCCCGGCCCATGCGACGGACCTGCCCCTGGGTGAAGTGGTTCATGCAGCCGTCGGGCGTGTAGGACATGAAGTTGCGGACGGGGTCCTTGCCCGGGTCGTCGGGGCAGGAGTCGGCATTGGTGTCGCAGGTGTAGTTCGGCCCGGCCTCGGCCGGGGTGTCGGCCACCCGGTCGCCGCGGCCCTCACACCCGCCCTCGAACGTGTGCAGCAGGCCGAGCCAGTGGCCGACCTCGTGCACCGCGGTGTCGCCCCGGTGGTACGGCGCCAGGCTGCCCCCGGGGAGGGTCCCCCGGTGGATGGTCACGCCGTCGAGCCGCGGCCGCCGCCGGGCGTCCCAGGGGGCGGTGGCGTAGCCCAGCAGGCCGCTGCCGCTCACGGTCGGGGCAGCGATGTAGAGATTCAGGTCACGGCGGGTGCCGCGGTGCAGCGTTCGGCGCATCGCCCCGGCCGCGCGGTCGCGCCCGAGGACCCCGGAGCGGAACCAGCGGTCGTTGGTCACCCGCTGGTGGCTCGCGACGTGGAAGCGGAACGGCGTGGCGACGTTGCGCCGGGACTGACCGCCCGCGAACGCGTCGTTGAGCACCCCGAGCTGGCGGCGTACCTTGCGGCGGCCCGGGCCCTTCTCGCCCCGACCGGTGCCCTGCACCACGTGCACGTGGACGCCGATGCGCAGGGCCACCCCCGGCGGGGCGGGGGTCGCGCCGGACCGACGAGCCGTGCGGACGCTGCGCCGCATCCGGCGGTCCACGACCCGCAGCTGGGCCTCCGTGTACGTCGTGTGCCCCACCGCGCGCGGGGAGCGAGCGGCCGCGAACTGCGTCTCCACAGGCACGCAGTCCTCATGGGCACCGTCGTCGCCGTCGCCGCCGTGGCCCTCCTGGGCGGCGGCGCCGGAAGCCGGCGCGGGCCCGGTGGGTCCGGCGGACGCAGGGGCGACCACCAGGAGGGCGCAGAGGACCCCGAGCACCACGATCAGAACCGGCACAGGACGGGGCCGCCGCGGAGCGGCAGCCCTCACTCCTCGTCCTTGTTGAGACCTTCCCAGATCTCCTTGCACTCCGGGCAGACCGGGAACTTCTCCGGGTCCCGCGAGGGGGTCCAGACCTTCCCGCACAACGCCACCACCGGGGTGCCGTTGACCATCGCGTCCATGAGCTTGTCCTTCGGCACGTAGTGCGAGAACTTCTCGTGGTCGCCATCGTCCGTGGGGACCGGGCGGGTCTCCTCGAGCGTGTCGGTGCCACCCGAGGGCCGGACCACGGGCTCCTCCGTGCTCGTTGCGCGCCACTCGGCGCTCCACTCGGTGCTCACGGGCGCAATTCTACGCATCAGTTCCACGTGGGGTCCGCAGGTCGGGTGACCACCCAGGCGACCTCACCGGGCTGGCGGCGCAGGACCCGGTCCCACAGGCCCTCCGGATCGGCGTCGAAGACGTCCCCGGGCAGGGACGGCACGACGTACCAGGCGCCCTCGTCGAGCTCGTCGAGGATCTGCTGGCCGCCCCACCCGGCGTACCCGGCGAAGACTCGGATCGCCGGCACCGCGTCGCGCACCAGGTCCACCGGCGTGTCGAGGTCCACGATGCCGAGGGTGCCGACCATCGTTTGCCACCCCAATGGCTCGGTCCCGGCCTCGGCCAGCCGGCCGATCGCGAGGGCGGAGTCGGCGGCGACCGGACCGCCCTGGAAGAGAACGTCGGGCGGGCTCACCGCCGGGGCCCAGGCGGCCAGCACCTCGATGACCGGGACGGGCGCGGGGCGGTTGAGCACGACGCCGAGCGCGCCGTCCTCGTCGCTGTCGAGGAGCAGGACGACGGAGCGGGCGAAGCTCGGGTCGGTCAGGGACGGGCTGGCGACGAGCAGGTCCCCGGCACGTGGTCGCTCAGCCACCGGCGGCCTCCCGCACCGCCGCGGCGACCGCCGTGTGCACCTCGGGATTGAAGACGCTCGGAATGATGTAGTGCGCGTTCAGCTCGTCCGCGGCGACGACGCCGGCGATGGCCCGCGCCGCTGCCAGCAGGAGGACGTCGTCGATGTCGCGGGCGGCCGCGTCGAGCAGCCCACGGAAGACCCCGGGGAACGCCAGCACGTTGTTGATCTGGTTCGGGTGGTCCGACCGACCTGTCGCGACGACCGCCGCGTGCTGGTGGGCGAGCACCGGGTCGACCTCGGGGTCGGGGTTGGCCAGGGCGAAGACGATGGCGTCCTCGGCCATCGCCGCGATGTCGTCACTGTCCAGGACGTTCGGAGCGGAGACACCGATGAAGACGTCCGCGCCCCGCACGGCCTCCTTCAGCGTGCCGCGCAGCCCGCCACGGTTGGTGTGCTCGGCGTGCCAGCGCAGCGACTCGTGCAGGTGCTCGCGCTCACCGTGGATCACGCCATCGATGTCGGCGACGACGACGTCACCGACGCCGGCGGTGAGCAGCAGGCGCAGGATGGCCGTCCCCGCGGCACCGGCGCCGGACATCACGACCCGGACGTCGGCGACGTCCTTGCCGACCACCCGGAGGGCGTTCTCGAGCGCGGCGAGGACGACGATCGCAGTGCCGTGCTGGTCGTCGTGGAAGACCGGGATGTCGAGGACCTCGCGCAGGCGCGCCTCGACCTCGAAACAGCGTGGCGCCGAGATGTCCTCCAGGTTGATGCCCGCGAACCCGGGAGCGATCGCCCGGACGATCTCCACGATCGAGTCGGTGTCCTGGGTGTCCAGGCACAGCGGCCAGGCGTCGATGCCACCGAAGCGCTTGAAGAGCGCGGCCTTGCCCTCCATCACCGGCAGCGCCGCCGCGGCGCCGATGTTGCCCAGCCCCAGCACCGCCGACCCTTCGGTGACCACCGCGACCGTGTTGCGCTTGATGGTCAGGCGTCGGGCGTCCTCGGGGTTCTCCGCGATCGCCTGGCAGACCCGCGCGACGCCCGGGGTATAGACCATCGAGAGGTCGTCGCGGTTGCGGATCGGGTGCTTGCCGGACATCTCGATGGTGCCGCCGAGGTGCATGAGGAAGGTGCGGTCCGAGACCTTGCCGACGATGACGCCCTCGACCTCGCCCAGCGCCTCGACGATCCGCTCGGCGTGACCGGGGTCGGAGGCGGCACAGGTGAGGTCGATCTGCAGTCGGTCGTGCCCGGACGCGGACACGTCGAGGGCGGTCACGATGCCCCCCGCGCGCTCCACAGCGCCGGTCAGGTGGCTGACGGCCGCGCCGCCCGCTGGCACGTCGAGGCGGACGGTGATCGAGTTCGAGATGCTGGGTGCGGCCACCCGCCCATCCTCACACCTCGGACTCCGGCTGCCGAGACCTCTGCGCACCTATGCTCACGAGGTGACGGGCGCGAGCAGGCGGCAGCAGTACTCCGCCTCGACCAGGCGTGCCCTCGTCGACGTCGCCGCCGACCTCTTCACCGAGCACGGGTACGCCGGCACCAGCCTGGACGCGATCGTCGGTGGCGCGCAGGTGACCAAGGGTGCGCTCTACCACCACTTCAGTGGCAAGCAGGCCCTCTTCGCGGCAGTCTTCGAGAAGACCGAGAAGGACGCCGCCGCCGTCATCGGCAAGGCCCTGCGCACCCCCGCCGACCCGTGGGAGCGGGCCACCGCCGGTCTGCGCGCGTTCCTGGACGTCGTCCAGGAGCCGGCGTACCGACGCATCGTGATCCAGGAGGGCCCGGCCGTGCTGGGCTACGCGCGGTTCCGTGAGCAGGAGGAGCGCAGCACCTTCCTCCTCGTGCAGGACCTCGTCTCCTCGGTCTTCTCCTCCGCCGACGTCGCGCTGGGCGAGCCGATGACCGAGATCGTGAGCCGGATCTTCTTCGGCGCGATGTCCTCGGCCGGCGAGTCGGTCGCCGACGCCGAGGACGCCCGACTGGCGAGCGCCCGCGTCGAGGCGGCGATCGCCTACCTCATCGCGGCGATCCGCACCCTCGCCGAGTCCGGCGTCGGCCTCGAGGACCCCGCGCAGGCCGGAGGGCCGCCAGGACCCCCCGGATCCCCCGGATCCCCTGCCTAGAAGCGGACGTCCCCGCTGCCGGTCGGCACCAGGCCCATCCACACCTTGCCGGGCGGCAGCGTCAGCGGGCCCTTCTTCGTGCGCAGCTCGATCGGGGTGGCCGGACCACCCTTCTTCCACGTCCCGCGGACGACCTCGCCACCGTGGAAGACCAGCGCCTGGCCCCGTCCCTGGAGCTTGGTCTCCGGCACCGGGTTGCCACCCGGGTCGCGGTAGCCCGCATCGCCCACACGCACGCGCAGCACGAGCAGGGTGTCGGGCCGGAAGGCGTCACCGTCGGCGGAGAACCCCGAGGTGGTGGTCCAGCCACCGCGGGCGAAGGACCAGCTGGTGGTGCGGCTCGGGGAGAACTGCGCATCGACGGAGGTCGCCTTGCGGCCGCTGAACTTCTCCCCCTCCTCGCTCCACGGGAGGTAGGCCGGCGCCGTGGCGGGCTCGACCTCCTTGGCGAGGGTGCGCAGGTTCATCATCAGGTTGTACGGCGCACTGCGGTCCCCGGCGCGCGAGTAGCCCGGGCCGCCCTCGGTGACCGTGCGGATCTTGGCCTGGCGGAGCCGGTTCACGGTCGCCGGGGCACCGCCACTGGCCACGAGCACGCCGTCGGTGGGCTTGACGACCCCGATGTCGGTGGCGCGCGAGGAGCGCACCGGGCCGACGACGCGGGGCAGCTTGGAGTGGAAGAACGCCGCGAGGCGGGTCGCCCCGCCCTCGACCAGCTCCTCGGCGACGAGGTCAGCCGACCCGAGCCCGACCTGCGGCGCGGACGCGGTGGAGTTGTCGACCTTGACGACCATTACCGGGCGCTTGGGAAGCTCACCGTCGACGGGAAGCCCGGTCAGCGGCCACTGGGCGGTCAGCGTGGTGCCGTCCTCGGTCTCCTGGGCCTCGGGCTCCTCCGCGGGCTCGTTGCTGCCGCACGCGGCGAGGACCAGCGTGGCGGCGACGGAGCCAACACCCAGCGCGAGCGCGCGGGAGGCGCGGCGGGGACGAGCAGGACGAGCACGCATGGAGGATCTCCTCAGGTCGGGAGGGAAGGTCACCGGGGGGGGCAAGTGTGACGCAGGGCCGCCTCCTGGTGAGGAGGCGGCCCCGGGTGGCGCGTCGGGCCCGGCGCGGGGCCAGGCTCAGAGGCGGTGCCGGACGGTGCCGGCGAACCAGTTGTTGGCCCAGATCGGCGCGCGGTGGACACGCTTGCCGCCGTACGGGGCGTGGATGATGAAGCGCTTGCCGGTCTTCTTGTTGCGACCGCCGTACACGCCCATGTGGTAGACGCTGCCGTTGTTGTGGAAGAAGACGAAGTCGCCGCGCTTCATCTGCTTGCGGGGGATGCGCTTGGCGAAGTTCGCCTGCTGGCGCGAGGTGCGCGGGATGTTGCGGAACCCTGCGCGCTTGAAGGCGAAGTAGGTCAGACCGGAGCAGTCGAACCGGTCCGGACCGGCGGAGCCGTAGTTGTAGGGGTCGCCCTTCTGGTTGGCGGTGATCTTGACGGCCTTCTTCAGCTTGTCGGTGTTGGCCTCGGCGGCCGGTGCGGCGAACGAGCCGCTGCTGAAGATCAGCGCCGCGACGATGGCGAAGACCATGAGGATGCTGCGGCCCCGCGCGATGGGCAGGGCAGGCAGGACGGACGTAGGCATGAGTGTTCCTCTCCCACGCCTGTGAGGTGAGCTGTCGGGTTGGAGCTGGAAAGGTGCTCCGCCGCATGTCGCGGCTTCACCCCGAGTGGCCGGCTGGATACCGGTCACGTAGTGAGTTGGGTCCCCCACTCCTGCCCTGGTGTGTGTGGCTGACAGGGACCAGCATTCGGTCGGGCAGGACTCGGCGTGACCGCGCTGGCTGTTGACTTGTGAGGCTCCGCTGGACGGGCCCCGGAGAGGCTAGACAGATCCCGCAGGGATACGAAAGCCCGTCGGACACCTGTCCAGGTGGTCCCGATCACCCCGGGGCACCGGGCTGAGCGTGGATCGGCCCGCGAACCGCACCCCTGACGTGACACACCTCACGTCGCGCGGCACCGCACGACCCGTTTAGAGGGTGCGCCCGCCGTCCACATAGAGGGTCTGCCCGGTGACGTACGACGCCTCGTCGCTGGCCAGGAACGTCACGGCTGCGGCGATGTCCTCGACCTGTCCGACGCGGCGCACGGGGTTCGCCTCGGCGTTCATCGCGCGGAACTCGTCGACGTCCATCTTCAGCCGGCGCGCGGTGTCGTCGGTCATCTCCGTGACGACGAACCCGGGGGCAACCGCGTTGGCGTTGACGCCGAAGGGGCCGAGCTCGATCGCCAGGGTGCGGGTGAAGCCCTGGATGCCCATCTTGGCCGCGGAGTAGTTCGCCTGGCCGCGGGAGCCCAGCGCGGAGATGCTCGACAGGTTCACGACCTTGCCGTACTTCTGCTCGACGAAGTGCTTCTGGACGGCCTTCGTCATGAGGAAGGCACCCTTGAGGTGCACTCCCATGACGGCGTCCCAGTCGCCCTCGGTCATCTTGAACAGCAGGTTGTCGCGGGTGATGCCGGCGTTGTTGACCAGCACGTGCACGCCGCCGAGCTCCTCGACCACGCGCTCCACCGCCGCGTCCACCGACGCGGCGTCGGAGACGTCGCACCCGATGCCGATCGCCTTCGTCGCGCCGAGGTCGGCGGCCGCCGCGGCTGCCTGGCCCTCGTCGAGGTCGAGCACCGCGACCGCGGCACCCTCCTCCGCGAACCGGCGGGCGGTGGCCGCCCCGATGCCACGGGCCGCGCCCGTCACGATCACTACACGTCCCTCGAATCGACTCATGAGGCGAACTGTAGCGACGTGCTCGGACGCGGCCCGTGGACCGCCGTCGTCCGGGACGGACCCGGAAGATCAGGTCAGGCGCGCACCTGCTGCGGCGTGCCGGCGTTGGCCACGCGGTTCTCGGCACCGATCATCCAGGCCAGCTGCTCGAGACGCTCGAGGACCACGTGAAGGATGTCGGCGGTCGTCGGGTCCTCGGCGTCCACGTGGTCGTGGATCGCCCGGGCGGTGCCGGCGGTCGCGTAGAGCGCGGCGACGATGAGGTCCACGCACTCGGCGGTGTCGACCTCGGTGGCCGGGAAAGGCTCGAGGCTTGACTGCTCCGCGACGGTCGCGGCACGACCGTCGGGAATCACGTGGACCGCGCGCATCCGCTCGGCAACCTGGTCGGAGAACTCCCGGGCCGCGTCGACGACCTCGTCGAGGACCAGGTGCAGGTCGCGGAAGTTCTTGCCGACAACGTTCCAGTGGGCCTGCTTGCCCTGCAGGTGCAGGTCGATGAGGTCGACGTGCAGCCGCTGCAGGTGCACGGCGTACTGCCGGGAGGCGGTGAAGGCCGGGATCGGCGCGGAGGTGGTGCTGGACTTCGTGGCCGTGGTGGTCATCGAGACATCACTCCTTCGGTGTCGATGACAGCCTACCCGCTCTTTCTGGACTCAATCCAGAAAAGGAAGCCTTGCCTCACCCCTCCGACAGCGCCCGGCGCAGCCGCGCGGCATGCTGCTCGGCCTCGCCCTCGGCGTACTTCGTGCGGGGCCAGAAGAATCCCCGCAGGCCGTCGCCCTTCGTGCGGGGGACCACGTGCAGGTGCAGGTGCGGCACCGACTGGCTGACGGTGTTGTTGATCGCCACGAAGGACCCCTGGGCTCCGAGCCCCTCGACCACAGCGCTCGCGAGCCGCTGGCCGGCCTCGAGGAACGGGTCGCGCAGGCGCGCAGGGAGCTCCGGAAGGGTCATCACGTGCTCGCGCGGCACCAGCAGCACGTGGCCGCGGAAGACGGGGCGGACGTCGAGGAAGGCCACGACGTCCGGCTCGTCGAGCACCACCTGAGCCGCCTCCTCCCCCGCGACGATGCGGCAGAAGAGGCAGGGCTGGTCCATGGCCGGAGTCTGGCAGAGCGGCCGGGCCCGCACTACGCTGCCGAGATGCCGGGGACCGACCTCACCGACTGGCTGCTCGACACCGACCCCGCCCTGCGGTGGCAGGTCGAGCGCGACCTCGTCGGGGCTCCCGCCGAGGTGTGGTCCGCGACGCGGGACCGGGTGGCGACCGAGGGCTACGGAGCACGGCTGCTCGCCCTGCAGGACGCCGATGGCCAGTGGGCGGGCGGCGCGTTCTTCCCCGCCGACTTCGACCCCGAGAGCCCCGAGGCGCAGGAGGGCCAGCCCTGGACAGCCACCACCTGGAGCCTGAGCTCGCTGCGTGAGTGGGGCGTCGACGCGCGCGTCCTCGCCGACACCGCCGAGAGGCTCGAGCAGCACTGCCGCTGGGAGTACGACGACCTGCCGTACTGGGGCGGGGAGGTCGACGTCTGCATCAACTCCTGGACGCTGTCGAACGGGTTGTGGCTCGGGGCGGACGTCGACAGTCTCGTCGACTGGTTCCTCGACCACCGGCTGGCCGACGGCGGCTGGAACTGCGAGTGGATCGAGGGGTCGACCCGGTCGTCGTTCCACTCGACGCTGAACGCCCTGCGGGGCCTTCTCGACTACCAGCTCGCGACCGGGGACGCCGAGCGGGTGCTCGAGGCCCGCCGCTGCGGGGAGGAGTACCTGCTGGCGCGCAACCTGCACCGGCGGCTCTCGACCGGGCAGACCGTCGCCGAGTGGGCGGTGCGCTTCGCCTACCCGTTCCGTTGGTCCTACAACGTTCTCAACGCCCTCGACTACTTCCGTGCCGCTGCGCTGGCCGGCGGGAGCCCACCCGACCCGCGGCTGGGCGAGGGAGTCGCCATCCTCCGCGAGCAGCGCCAGCCGGACGGCACCTGGATCCAGGCCCGGCGTCATCCGGGCCGCGTCTGGTTCCCGGTGGACGTCGACGCCGGCGAGCCCTCGCCCTGGCTGACCTTCACCGCGTTGCGCGTGCTCTCCTGGTGGGACGCGCGCCAGGCGGTGGGCCGCTGACACCACGACACCTGCGTAGGGTCCCCCTTGTGACCCCCGACGACGCATCGAACTGGCTGGCCGGGCTCGAGAGCGGTCTGGACCAGCTCGTCCACGCGTCCCACGTCGCATCACCCGACGAGCTCCCCCATCTGGTGTCCGAGGCGGCCCGGCTGTTCGGTGGCGAGGACGTCACGATCTACCTCGCTGACCTGCAGCAGCGAGTCCTGGTCCCGTTTCGACGTACCGGCGGGCCCGACCCCGACGACGAGTTCCCCGCCCTCGGGATCGACGCCACCCTCGCTGGCCGCGCGTACCAGCTCATGCAGTGGCTCACCCAGGCCGGGACCAGCGACGGCGACTCCGACAGCGTCCGGCTATGGGTGCCGCTCATCGACGGCACCGAGCGCCTGGGCGTGCTCGGCCTGACCCTCGCCGACGCGGCGCTCGACGACGAGACCGGCGTCGCGCCACTGCGCCGGTTCGTCTCGGTGGTCGCCGAGTTGGTGATGTCGAAGACGATGTACGGCGACAGCATCGTGCGGGCGCGGCGTACGAGCCCGATGGCGCTTGCTGGTGAGATCCAGTGGTCGCTGCTCCCGCCGCTGACGTTCGCGAACCGTTCGGTCACCATCGCCGGCGCCCTGGAGCCGGCCTACGAGGTCGCCGGCGACTCCCTCGACTACGCGGTGGACACCGGCACCGCGCAGTTCGCGGTCTTCGACGGCATGGGCCACAGCATCGTGAGCGCCCAGCTCATCAGCCTCGTGGTCGCCGCCTACCGCAACGCCCGCCGCGGCGGTCAGTCCCTGTCCGAGACCGCGGCCCACATCGAGTCAGCGGTGAACGAGGTCTTCCGCGTCGAGTCCTTCGCCACCGGGCTGCTGTGCGAGCTGGACACCATCCGCGGGATCTTCACCTGGATCAGCGCAGGCCACCACGAGCCCCTGCTGCTCCGCGAGGGCCGCCTCGTCCGCCCCCTGGAGGTCGAGCCGCTGCTCCCGCTGGGGCTCAACCACGACCTGGGGCGGACCCACGCCCCCGTGGTCGGGCTCGAGCAACTGCAGCCCGGCGACATGCTGCTTCTCTACACCGACGGCGTGATCGAGGCACGCTCGCCCGACGGCGACTTCTTCGGCCAGCAGCGCCTGGTCGACCTGGTGGTGCGCAACCTCGCCACCGGGCTTCCGGCGCCGGAGACGATGCGGCGCGTCACCCACGCGCTGCTCGAGCACCAGGCGGCCGACCTCGATGACGACGCCACGCTGCTCCTCGTCGAGTGGCACGGCCCCCCGGGCGCGGACGACACGCCGCCGCCCCTCTCGAAGACCGGGGAGCGCGCCCTGCACCTCGGGCGTCCTGCGCTCTGACCCCAGCTCTCAGGATCGCGCAGCGACCTGGGCGGAGAGACAGGCGTGGCCTCCCCGAAGGATCGGGGAGGCCACCGCGAGTGATCCTTCAGAGAATCCCGGTCAGGCGACCAGCGGGTCGGCGTCCGCGACAGTCTCGTCGCCGTCGCCCGTGCCGTCGCCCGTGTCGTCGCCTGTGTCGCTCTCCTGAGCGGCGAGCACCATCGCCTCCACGATCTCCTTGGCCGCCGAGAGGTCGGCGCGCGCCGACCTGATCTCGGACCTGGGGCTGAGCGCGGTCACCGCGATGGCCTGCTCGACCGCGGACGCCACGAGGGCATCGACCTCGGCATTGCCGCCGAGCGCGTTCGACTCCTTCTGGACCTGAGCGGCCTGACGGAGCACGTTCACGACGAGGATGTACTTCACGGCTCGGTACTGCTTGACCTCTGCAGCCGTGGTCGCTGCGGCGACCGCGGCGCGGTCGGTCCTGACGTTGTCGATGAGGGCGCTCTTGGTGTCGCGGCCGCCGATCACGGCGAGACGGGAGACGCGGGTCTCCTTGATCGCGCGAACGAGCGCACGGTCGGTGCGCTTGACCAGGCGGTCGAACCGACGCTGGGCCCTAATCTCCTGCTTCTCGGCAGCCTTGCCCTTGTTGACCTGGGCGACGCCCGGGCCCCTGTCCGGGGCGGCGTTGACGACGGGGGCGCTGATACCGAACGCGACCGTCGCGGTGAGGGTCGCAGCGAGCAGACGGGCGGCGCGACTGGTGGTGGTGCGGTGCATGGAGTGGCTCCCTTGACGCGGAGGTGTGGCGCTTCGGCCACCCCAGAGCGGTGTGACCTCTTGAAGAATCGGCATCACCAGGAAGCACCCTGAGCAGTTTCGAAAGCGACTTTTCCGGCACCCGGGGTGATAGCGCCGACCTGGCTGGCTGCCGCCGGCCTGACCGGATTCTCGGCGGCGCTCATGCGTGTCTATCTCAAGACCCCGGGCCTGATCCAAGATGACGAAATCCACCCCGCTCCGGCAGGAATCGGCATAGCCCGCGACATCTTCATGCTCGGCAGCCGATTGGGACTGCTCATCGATGAACTCACCGACCGACCGAGAACACGGATGCGTCAGGGATTCGTGGAGAAGGCATTGATAAAGCGCTGACACCCAACCGCTGCCGCGCCGTACAGGAACACCCCGACCGACCAAGACATGATTGTGTCCAGTCCATGACGCCACCGGCGGCATCGAGGGTGTCTCTCACTCGAACTCAACTTGCTCGCCCTTCGTCAGGCCCTTGTACTTCGAGACCAGGTAGGACTGCTGTCCCTCCGGCGACGGCGGCGCCTCGGTACGGATCATCGCGGACGACATCGCCGGCGCAAGCGGCCCGGTTCGATATACACGCCGATGGTCATGCTGCAAGCGATCGTGAGCCCGGGCGGGACTGGTGCTGCCGTGGCAGGCCGACTCAACGCGTTGGTCTATGTTCTCGCCGGCCGCGGAAGCGTCGGCGCGGAGCAGCGACCACTGCAGCTGGTCCACGAGCTAACTGGCGACCTTCTTGGCCACGGCCGATCCTCCCGATGCGCGCACTGATCCCTCGAGTATGCCGTGCGGCTAGCCCAAGGTCGCGAGCGATTCCGGAGTCAGCGCGGTGGGTACGGAGCGCGACCTCGGCCAGCGCGCGTGCGTCCGCGTTCGGCGGATCGCGTAGATGGGGGATCGCGGTGGTGCGAGTTCCCGCCGCACTCGCTGCGCAACCCGTTGCTGGAGTCCTCCACCGCGACGCATTGGCGGGTGCTGACGTCGAGCCCTGGGGGCACTGCCACGTCGACGTCAGACGGCGGACTCCCGTGCTCCACCTGTTCGGCGGACATCGTCACCCGGATGAACGGCTCGATCTCGGCGCTGTCGAGCACCGCATCGGTCAGGACGGGTTGCGAAGATGGCCAGCCCGAGCGGCCAGCGTTCTGGCGCTCGATGACGACCGAGGCGACATCGATGGGAGGCAGACCGACGCCGAGGTCTTCACTGATAAACCTCACCCATTCCCGAGTGCTCATGCCCATCAAGCAACGTATTCGTCGCGGACGTTGCGGGCGGCCACCGCAGGCGATCCGGTGGCCGGCGGCTCGTGGCCCCCTCCTCGAAGGTCATGCCCGCGCTTCCTCCACCACCTCAAAGAACGCCGGCTCGGGGCGGCCCTCAATCAGCGGCTCCACCTCGCCCCACATCGTCTCCCTATCAGGGGAGGTGTGCATCGCCATGAACGTCGACTTGCTCTCGTGCTCCACGACCGCCGCGTAACTGACGTCCGCGGCACGCAGCAGCCGCCGCGATACAAAGCCGGGAAACTCCCGGTAGGCGTCGTTGGAGCGTTGGAACCAGTCGAGGAACGCGTCCTCCTGTCCGTCCCAGACGGGTGGGAATCGGACCAGGTCGTCACCGGGCCGCTGGTCGTGCTCCGGCGCGCCGCTGCCCGCTCAGCCCTGACGTGATCAGCCGAAGCGGGGGTCTCGCGAGAGGTCTGCGGTGGGGCCCGAGCGCTAGCCATCCGGCCTACCCTTGGGGCTTGGGCAGGTGGTGCCGCCCGGGTGAACCCCTGCATCGTAAACGAACCGCAGCAGCGACAGCTTGCCTTCCTGGATCGACCCGAAGTCGGCGTGATCCGCCTCAGGCAGCACCAGGAGAGTGCTCCGATCGGGGATCCGAGCGTGGAGACGCTCGGCATCGGCGAGGGGGATGGTGCTGTCGAGGGCGCCGTGGACCAGCAGGACCGGCGCGGTCGATCGGCCGATCGTGTACAGGGGCGAGAACTCGGCGAACCGATGTCCGATGATGTGCTCGACGTACCTCAACGCGAGCCAGACCGCTGGGCCGGGAAGCCTGGCTCGCAGACGTTCGGCCATGAACTCCCGTGGTGCTGCCATCGACGAGATTGAGATAACTCCTGCGATCGCGTGATCGTCGGCTGCCACGAAGAGTGCAGCCCCGGCTCCAACCGAGTGGCCCACCAGCACGATGCGGTCAGGGTCGATCCCCGGCTGGCGACGCAGCCAGCCCAGCGCCGTGCGGAGGTCCTCGGCGAAAGTAGGCATGGTGGCGACACCGACATCACCGCTGCGGCCATGGGCACGGGCATCGAGCAGGAGCACGCGCAGGCCGGCATCCAGCAGGGGCTGCGAGAGCGGAACCATGTCGGCGGCGCTGGCCCCCCATCCGTGGATGACCAGCGCGACCGGGCCCGGGCGGCCGCTCTCTCGCGCGGCGACGGGTTCGCGCAGCCAGCCGCGCAGGATGGCGCCGGGCTCGGTGACGATTCGCACATCGGCCGCATCGGAGGGCACTCGTGCCGCCTCGAACACCCGACGGACCGGGCGACCGAAGCGTCGGGTCAGCGCCCCCCTGATCACCCTCGCGAACACCCAGAGAACACCGGTTCCGCCCGCGGCCCACGCGGCCGCCCTCAGCGGCACGGTTTCGGGGATTGAGCCAGCCAGGGGTCCCATGTCGTCACGCAGTCGTGGCGGTGGTCCGCAGCAGTCTCTCGTGGTGGTCATGGGCGGCCAGAAACGTGTGCAGCACCCGGGTCAAGGCCATCGCCTCGCACGCGCCAGTGGTTGTGGCGAGCTCGTAGACAGCGGCCGTCATCGTCCGGATCTCGGCGCGCATCGCCTCGGCCAGGAGGCGTCCCTCGGGGCAGCGCTGCGCCTGGAGAAGCCAGCGTTCGTCGCTCTCCAGGTGTGACAGGAGCTCGGTACGGCAGAACTCCACCAGGCCGTCGCGAGCTTCAGGGAACCCCTCGGGCCGCTCGCGGGCATCCCACATTCGCTGCCCCACGCTCATCAGGTCGAACCGGAGACGGTCATGGCCGATGTGCTGGGGATCGATCGCGCATGCCATACAGCAACCTTAGCAATCGATACCCATTCGGCAAGTTTGCCCACTGGGCACCCACATGGCATTCTTGCGGTGTGTCCGAGATGAGTCTGCGAGAAGCCAAGCGACGTGCCACTGCCCGCGCCTTGGCGCAGGCCGCCTTCGATCTCGCCCACGAGCATGGTGTCGACGGCTTCACCATCGATGAGGTGGCGGCCCGGGCCGGGTACTCCAGGCGGACCTTCGCCAACCACTACGCGGGCAAGGAAGAGGCCATCGTCGCAGTCGCCACTGAGCGGGTTCGTCACGCGCTTGACACGCCCCCTGACGAGGACCTGCCCCTGGTCGACTGGCTGCAGACCGTGGCCCGGCAGCAGTTGAGCGCCGGCCTGCTGATGGAGCTACGGGACTTGCGCGTCCTCGCCGAGCGCCACCCACCGCTACGGCCCCATCTGCTTGAGGTCCAGCGATGCATCCGCGAGACCGCACGCGAGGCTGTCTTGGCCCGTCTCGACGGACGCGGGAGCCGGATCTATGCCCACCTCCTCGTCGGTGCCGCCTACGGAGCCCTGACCTGCCTACTCGACGGACACATTCCGGTCCGTCTCCCGGCGACGCCGGCGCAGGACCCCACTCCGCACAGCGACATTGACGTCACCGGGGACGAGGACACAAGCGAGATGACGCTCGAGGACTTCGTCGACCTCACGTTCACCCATCTCCGCGAAGGCTTCTGACCCCGACCACCACCGCCCATCCACCGTCCGGCACGCGGCAATCACTCGATCACCGCGGCGATCGGTCCATCCCGAAAGAGGCGCTGTCCTGATGTCAACCTTCTTGCAGCGGCTCGGGGCACTCGCCTACCGCCGGCCCTGGGCCTTCGTCCTCACCTGGCTCATTATCCTCGGCAGCGTCCTCGGCCTCGCCGTCACTAGTGACGGGCACATCTCCTCGAGCATGACCATCGATGGGACCCCGAGCCAGCGGGTCCTGGACCAACTACGCGAGGACCTTCCGGCCGCCAGTGGCGGCCAGGGAGCGCTCGTGTTCACCGTCCCCGAAGAGGAGTCGCTCGAGACCAGCCGGCGCGCGAGCGCTATCGCCGATGCCGCCACCGAGATCGCCGCGCTGCCCGAGATCGTGGACCGGTCTACCTTCACCGCCGACGCAGCGGACGGGACCGCCCCCACGACGACACCGCCCAACTCGGCCCAGGGCGACGAACCGAGCGAGGGCGCCGGCGACTCGACCCCTCGCTCCCGACCGCTCCTGGTCGACGGCTCACCCGTCCCGGGCGTCCTCATCTCCTCTGATGCCAGCGTCGCGGTGCTCCAGATGCAGTTCACCACCCAGGTCGACTCCCTGCCCGACGGGACGACCGAGGAGGTCGTCGACCTCGCCGAGACTGCGGTCGCCGACACTGGGGTGACGGTGCTGCCCAGCGACTCCCTCGACTCGATGCACGCGCCGATCGGCGGACATGAGGCGATCGGACTCGTCATCGCCCTGATCGTCTTGTTCATCACCCTCGGCTCGCTGTGGGCCGCCGGCCTGCCCATCCTCACCGCTCTGATCGGTGTCGGAATCGGTGTAGGCGGCGCCTTCGCCCTCTCCTCATCCATCACCTTGACGACCGCAACCCCAGCCCTGGCGCTGATGATCGGGCTCGCGGTCGGGATCGACTACGCCCTGTTCATCCTCCACCGGCAGCGACGCCTGATCCTCACCGAGGGACTCCCCGCCGGTGAGGCAACGGCGCGCGCCCTCGCCACGGCAGGCAGCGCCGTCACCTTCGCCGGGTCGATCGTCGTCATCGCGCTGGTCGGCATGACCGTCATCGGGATCGGGTTCCTCACCACGATGGCCTTGGTGGCGGCCAGCACCGTGGCCCTGGCCGTGCTCATCGCACTCACCCTCCTCCCCGCGTTGCTCGGGATCCTCGGTGAGAAGATC
Organism: Nocardioides sp.; assembly: GCA_030698375.1. Taxonomy (GTDB): domain Bacteria; phylum Actinomycetota; class Actinomycetes; order Propionibacteriales; family Nocardioidaceae; genus Nocardioides_A. The sequence continues at coordinate 103,461 of JAUYLL010000125.1, forward strand.
GTCTCGCCCAAGGCGCGCGCGGGGACCCAGGCCGCCACCCGCCCGAGCGGGAAGAACCTCACGAACCGATGGGTCGAGCTCCTCGTCCGACGCCCGTGGTTCGCAGTCGCCAGCGCGGTCGTCATCCTGGGGCTGGCCGCCATCCCCGCCCCGGGCATGGACCTCGGTATGCCCACCGGCGGAACCGCCCCTCACGAGAGCACCTCGCGGCAGAGCTACGACGCGATCACCCGCGGCTTCGGCGAGGGCTACAACGCCCCACTCCTCGTCGTCGCCCACCCCGAGGACGGCGGCGCCCTCGACCAGGCCGCTCTCGGCGAGATCGCCGCCGGTCTGAACGGCACCGAGGACGTCGCCTCGGCGAGCCTGATGGGCGCCGACCCCGACCACACCCTGGCCATGTTCACCGTCATCCCGGCACAGGGCCCCGACGACGACCGCACCGCTGCGCTGGTCGAAACCCTCCGAGACCCCGCGAACCCGCTCGCCACCCAGACCCAGGCCACGTTCGGCGTCACCGGACTGACCGCGATCAACATCGACATCACCGACCGCCTCAGCGCGGCGGTACCGAAGTACCTCACGATCATCGTCGGCCTGTCCCTGCTCCTACTTCTGCTCGTGTTCCGCTCCGTGGTCATCCCGATCAAGGCCACGGCCGGCTTCCTGCTCAGCGTCGTGGCGACCTTCGGTGTGACGACCGCGGTGTTCCAATGGGGCTGGTTCATCGGACTGGTCGGCCTAGACACCGGCGGGCCGCTGCTCAGCTTCCTGCCGATCATGGTGACCGGCATTCTCTACGGGCTCGCCATGGACTACCAGGTCTTCCTCGTCAGCTCCATGCGTGAGGCCCATGTGCAAGGCCTGCCTCCACGACGCGCCATCGTGCACGGCTTCGAGCACGCCAGCCACGTCGTCGCCGCCGCCGCGATCATCATGGTCTCGGTGTTCGCCAGCTTCGTCTTCAGCGACGACCCGACCATCAAGCAGTTCGGCTTCGCGCTGGCTGTCGGGGTGCTCATCGATGCGTTCCTCGTCCGGATGACCCTGGTCCCCGCAGCGATGAGCCTGCTCGGACACAGCGCGTGGTGGCTGCCGGGCTGGCTCGACCGGCTGCTGCCCACCATCGACATCGAAGGCGAAGCCCAAGGTGAAGCCCAGGACGAAGGGCAGGCACCCCACGCACAAGCCGCCGACTCCAAGCCCGCTCACCTGCCGTAACGACTGGTCGCCAGCGGATGCCGGATCAACATGGGCCAGGGCACGGTGAGCGGGGTTCAAGGTGATGCCATGAACGAGTGATCCTTATGATGCGCGCCACCTCTTGACCGGCGTCAAGGACGGCTCGGCGACTCGGTGGGAGGTTGGGGCAGGACGAATTGACCAGTCGAGCGCCGAGAACTGGGACCGAACAAGGAAGAGGTGGGCGCTTTGATGGTCGAGGAGGTCCTGGAGGACAGGCAGAGCGGCCGGATCGCGAGTCGGATGAACTGGCTTCGGGCCGGGGTGATGGGTGCCAACGACGGCATCGTCTCGACCGCCGGCATGGTCGTCGGCGTGGCCGGTGCTGCGGTGGGCAGCGCCGCGCTTCTGGCCTCGGGTATCGCCGCGGTGGTCGCCGGTGCGATGTCGATGGCGGTTGGGGAGTACGTCTCGGTCTCGAGCCAGCGTGACGCACAGGCGGCCGAGCTGGCCACGGAGCGCTCCGACCTGCTGGCCGATCCCGAAGGCGAGCTGGACCAGCTGACGGGGCTGACCCGCGCCCAGGGCATCGATGCCGATCTAGCTCGACAGACCGCCGCGCAGCTGACGGCGAACGACGCGCTGGCCGCGCATGCCCGACTCGAGCTCGGCATCAGCCCGGACGAGCTGGTCAGCCCGTGGCGTGCGGCCTGGGTCTCGATGACCGCTTTCGTGTTCGGTGGGCTGGTGCCGCTGCTCGCGATCCTGCTGGCGCCGATGTCTGTCGCTGTGCCGGTCACGGCCGTGGCCGTGGTCCTTGCCCTCGCGGTGACCGGATCCGTCTCGGCGCACTTGGGCGGCGCGAGCAAGTGCCGCGCGGTGGCGCGCACCGTCGGCGGAGGACTCGCCGCGATGACCATCACCTATGCCATCGGCCTGCTGGTGGGCACCCAGCTCTGACCGGCTCAACGAACCCCGGGTCGAGCACTCGCTCGATCCCCCAGCAGAAGGAGGAAAGTCATGAACGAACTGCTCTTCATCGCCGCATTCGCGGTGACCCTGACCATGGTGGTGCTCTGGCCGCAACGAGCCAGCGCCCACTGCGACACCATTGAGGGCCCCACGGCGCAGGACGGCCTCAAAGCACTAGAGTCCGCTGACCTCGCACACGCCCTGAAATGGATCGTCCCCGAGAAGGAGGCCGAGCTGCGTGAGGTCTTCGAACGCGCACTCGCGGCCCGCGAGCTCGGCGCCGCGGCACAGGACGTGGCGGACCGCTGGTTTATGGAGAACCTGGTCCGCATCCATCGGGCCGGCGAGGGAGCGGCCTACACCGGCCTCCAGCCGGCGGGCGCGGCGGTCGACGAGAAGGTCGCTGCCGCCGATAGGTGCATCGCACAAGGTGATCTGCGGCCGTTGGACGGCCTAGTCAGCCCCGAGCGCTGGCCCGAGTTGGAGCGCAGGTTCGCGAAGGTGCTCGAGCGCCGCGAGTACGACCCCGATGACGTCGGCGCCGGCCGTTCCTACATCGAGGCCTACGTGAACTTCTTCAAGTTCGCCGAGGGTCACGAGCACCACCACGAGCACGCCCACGGATCGTGAGCACGACCGTCATGGAGACAATCGTCATCGCGGTTGCCGCCGGGCTGCTCGCCGTTGCTGTCGGACTCGCGGCGCGGGGGCGACTCGGCTTCATAACCGTGGTGGACTCCAAGTCCATGGCGCCTACCCTGACGCCGGGCCAGCGGTTGCTGACCAGGCGCCCTGGCGTCTCGCAGCCGGTCCGGCGCGGCGACATCGTGGTGGTCCGCTCGCTCGAGCTCGGCCGAGTGATCGTCAAGCGGGTGGTTGGGCTGCCTGGGGAGCACCTGAGTGTCGCGGCCGGCCAGGTCCGGGTGGACGGGAGGCGGCTGCCTGAGCCCTACGTCACCCTGTGGGGCGGACCGTCAGGCAGCTTCGACGTCCCAGACGGCCATCTGCTGCTGCTCGGCGATAACCGCGCCCGTTCGAGCGACAGCCGCACCTGGCGTCAGCCGTATCTCCCAATCACAGCCTTGCGCGGGATCGTCCTACCCGGTCGAGGCGACCTCCCGCAGCCCTCTCCGCTCCAGGACCTCAACCTGCTGCCGGGGCCCGACCCGGACAAGTCCAGCCTCCTGCAGCGCGCCGAGCCGGCGGCTCAGCGTCTCCGGGGTGGTGCCGAGATAGGGCGCCAGTTCCTTCTTGGTGGTGCGCAACCGGAAGCTCAGGTCGCCGGCCTCGTCCGCCAGGTGCAACAGATGCTGGGCCAGCCGCTGCGCCACCGACTGCCCGCTGAGCGCCGACACCATCTCCTCGGCCATCTCTAGCCTGCCCGACACGATCCGGAGCATCTGGACCGCCACCGACGGATGCTGCGCAAGTAGCCGGGCGAAGCGCTCCCGGTCCAGCATGCACAGTTCACTCGGTTGCAGCGCGACCGCGAAGTGATCTGTGGTGGTGTCCGCCAGCAACGCGGACTCGCCCAGGAAGTCACCCGGCGACATCAGCCGGATCAGCTGCTCGGCCCCTGACTCGGCCAGCCGATGCACCTTCACAAGTCCGCGGTGCACGATGAACAGCCCGGTGCGGTCCCCCAGGGCCGTAGATACGCTCGTCGCGCTGCTACTGGCGCGTCACCGAGGCGGACGCGATCCGGTGCATGGTGGCTTCGGGCAGACCCGCGAACAACGGCACTGTCTGGACGAAGTGCAACCCGTGCTCGTGTTCCGCCATCGGCGCCGTCCTTTCGCTCCCTCACCAGTATGGCGATGATTCTGAGCCGTCGACCCGCCCGGGCCCTTGAACCCCTAACGGCTGGTTGCTGGCCGCGATGCGTCAACGAATTCTTGTCGTTGTAGAGGTCGCAGTCGTGCTGGCGGCAATCGTCGATATCGCCGAGCGCTGACGAATCATGAACATTCACCGAGCCAAGAGACGCCACAGCCGCTCAAGAGCGGGTCAAGCTCCCGTGGGCTCCGCATGATCTCCGGTGCGCCCTGGGCGCCCGGCCTCGCCACGGCTTCAAAGGTCGTTGAGGGTGGCAGTCGCGCTGAGGCTCACCTGACCGTCGGCGATGCTGCTGTCGAGGCTGGTGACCGACAGCTCGGGGCGGTTGAGCAGTGGCTGCGTCGGCAGCAGCGCCGCTGCCGCGCCCAGGGGGCGGGCGACCACCTTGCCGTCCTCAAGGTCTATCTGGAGCTGCATCGGGCCTGGTAGCGGAAGGGGGAGTTGCAGCTCGGAGAGCTCAAACAGGAGCATTCCCTTGTTGACCTTGAGCTCGGCGCCTGGCACGAGGTTCTCGATCTGGTCGACGTCCAGAGTCGCCGAGGCGTCCAGGGCCTGCCCGCGCTTGTTGAGCACGACAGACTCCACGTCGAACGGTCCTGCGCGTAGTGTCTCGATCGAAGCCTCGAGCACCTCCACGTCGCCGGCCTTGGACAGCAAATCCGAGTCCATGACGCCTGCGTCGAGGGTGGCGGACGACATCTGGAAGGTGGCTCTCTCGACGCCGCTGAACAGCATCTTGAGCGCGGGGGAGGTCGAGACCTCAACGTTGGTCACCGAGCCGAAGGACATGAGCTGGTCACGCATCCGGTTCTCCGCGAGCGATGGCAGGGTCAGTTCGGTGGTGATCGTGGCCAGGGCCAGGGTGAGGGTCGCGACGGCGGCGAGCCTGCGGCGAGAACGTCGAGTCATGGGTGCAGATACTAGACACGCATGTCTCAGTTCGTCCAACGTAGGGCGCACCTTGCGGGTCAGAACCATGCCAAGTCGGCTGGCGCGGGCATTGTCGCGGGCGCTGTGCTGAAGAGCCGCAGCGATCCGGCGCTCGAGCAAGGCGCATGCCCGCCCAGCTCTCCGCATCTCGGGGGAAACCAGGCGCAGTGTGGGGTGTCAGCTGCTACCGAAGCCGCTGACGAATGCGTCCGCCACCAGGTCGCCAGCCTCGGCGGGGTCGATCAGGTCAATCCCGGCCGCCCGGACCGCGGTCATGAGCATTCCGGCGAGGACCAGCCCGAGCCACGCGATATTCGCGCTCCGGGAGAGCTCACCATTCTCAACACCCCGCGCCAGGACCCCCCATAGCGGCTCCAGCGCCTCGTTGCGGGCGGCAAGGAAGTCCGGGTCAGTGTCGGACCCCTCGGTGAGCAGGATCCGGAATCTCACGCCCAGGGGAACCAGCACTGCCGCTGCCCGACGGATTCCCTCGCGAGTGTCGCAGTCCGGCAGGCCTGCGCCGGCCAGCGCGGATGACGCTCGGACCAACGCCTCTGCGCGGATCGCGGCCCGCAGCGCGTCGCGGCTCTCGAAGTGCCGATAGAGCGTCGCCCGGCCCAGCCCGGCACGGGTGGCTACCTCAGACAGGGACGCCTCCGGATCCACCGCAAGCACGTCGGCAGCCGCGTCCAGGAGCGCCGCGCGGTTGCGCAGGACGTCGGCGCGGGTGTGCTCCTCCTCCTGGACCGCCATGTGGGCCAGCCTAGCCAATCGCACCCCTCGGACGTCGTGTATGGTCACGTAAGTGAGACAGTTCTGTCTCGCTTTAACCGACGGGGGCAGGGTCCTGAATCCGCCCTCGAAGTACAGGGAGCCGTGATGCTGCGCGCACTAGCCATTTTCTCCGTCCGCCGCCGATGGCTGGTCATCGTGACCTGGCTGTTGCTCGTCGGCGGGGTCCTCGCTGCTGGGCAGACCTACGGGGGCTCGTTCAGCAACGACCTCTCGATCGAGGACGCCGACTCGCAGGCCGCCTACGACGCGCTGGCGGAGAAGTTCCCCGAGATGTCGGGTGACGGCATGCAGGTCGTTATCCATGACGAGTACGGCGTGACCCCGGCGAGGATCCGCAAGGCCGTCGACAAGGCGGTGGCCGAGGCAGCCGGGCAGGAGGGCGTGACTTCGGTGTCCTCGCCGTACGGCCCAGGCCAGAGAATGGTCTCCGCGGACGGCACCACCGCGGTCGCCACGGTCCGCTTCACCGACCGCGCCGCCGACATCGACAAGGACCACATCGAGGCCGTCCAGGACACCTTCGCCCCAGTGGAGGACCTCGACGTCCAAGTGGAGTTTGGGGGAGCCGCGCTCGACGCGGAGAACCACCCCTCAGGCAGTGAGGCGATCGGCCTGGCCGCGGCGGTCCTGGTGCTCCTGCTGGCGTTCGGCTCCGTGTTCGCGATGCTGGTGCCGCTGATCACCGCAGTGCTGGCGCTCGGCCTAGGCATGGGCGTGATCTTCCTGCTCGCCGAGTACGTCTCCATCGGAACCGCCGGCCCGGTGGTCGCGGCAATGATCGGCTTGGGTGTCGGCATCGACTATGCGCTGCTGGTGGTCACCAGGCACCGCGAGGGCCTGGCCACCGGACACCCCGCCACGGAGTCCATTCCCATCGCACTGTCCACCGCGGGCCGGTCCGTCCTGGTCGCTGGCACCACCGTGATCATCGCGATCCTCTCCCTCTACGCCATCGGCATCCCCTTCGTCGCCACGCTGGGCCTGGCCAGCGCCATCACCGTGGCCACCACCCTGCTCGCCGCCGTCACACTGCTGCCCGCCCTGCTCGGAGTCTTCGGGGACAACCTGGACCGGTTCCGGGTACGGCGGACCCGCCTGGACCACGGTGGCGGCCGAGTCAGCGGCTGGCACCGGTGGACTCACCACGTCCAGCGCCGGCCCTGGCCCTACCTGGTCGCCGCGGTCGCGGTGCTGGTGATGATGGCCCTCCCGTTGCTCGACCTGCGGCTGGGCACCGCCGACGACGGCTCCGCACCCGAGGACAGCACCGAGCGCGCCGCTTACGAACTCGTCGAGGAGTCCTTCGGTGCCGGTTGGACCGGCCCCCTGGTGGTGACGGCTCAATACGACGACAACACTGCCAGGCAGACGCAGAAGGAAGCCGCCGACCTGGCCGCCGAGATCGCCGGCGTCGAGGGGGTCGAGCAGGTCGCCCCGCCGGTGGTCAACGAGGATGGCGACACCGCCGTACTCACCGTGGTGCCGACCACCTCCCCCGATGCGGAGGAGACCGAGGATCTCGTCCACCTCCTGCGCGACGACGTACTCGCTGATCAACCCGACGGCACCTCCGTCCATGTCGGCGGCGCCACCGCCACGAACATCGACCTCGCCAACAAGCTCGGGGAACGGATGCTCTGGTTCATGAGCTTCGTGGTCGGGCTCAGCTTCTTGCTCCTGCTGGTGGAGTTCCGCTCGATCTTCGTGCCGATCAAGGCTGCGATAATGAACCTGCTCTCGGTCGGAGCCGCCTACGGCGCCGTGGTCGCGGTGTTCCAGTGGGGCTGGCTCTCCGACCTCTTCGGCGCCCAGCCAGGACCAATCGAGTCGTTCGCACCGATGATGCTGTTCGCGGTCCTGTTCGGTCTGTCGATGGACTATGAGGTGTTCCTACTCAGCCGCGTCCGCGAGGAATACCTGCGCACAGGCAAGGCCGGCGCTGCGGTCGCCGACGGGATCGCCGCCACCGCCCGCGTGATCACCGCGGCCGCGGCGGTGATGGTGGTGGTGTTCTCCAGCTTCCTGCTCAATGACGACCGGGTCGTCAACCTGTTCGGGTTCGGACTCGCGATCGCGATCGCGATCGACGCCACCATCGTCCGGCTGGTGCTGGTCCCCGCGGTGATGGCCGTCGCGGGCCGGGCCGCCTGGTACATGCCCCGGTGGATGGACCGACTGCTGCCCAAGGTCGCGCTCGAACCACACCCGATTGACCCGTTCGAGGAAGAGCTCGACTCACTCGACCCGGTCGACGATGCGCCGCGACACGTCGGCGCCACGCACGCCAACGGTTCGCCGCAAAGCGCCGGGCAGCCTGTCGCATCCCGGGTGCTGCCGCCCCTCCCAGCAGGATCGACCAGAGCCGGCGGCCTTGTCCCGGCCGACCCGCACGCGTCTCTCGAAGTGCTCCGCACGGCGTTGGAGGAACGAGACGTCTACCGGAGCCGCTACGAACGGACACTCAGCGAACTCGGTGAGCTGCAGCACCGCTACGACACCATGCTCGACGCGCTACGCACCCTGCGCTCGGTCGACGTCGATCCGGACTCCCAAGACGGGACTGCGCCACCCCGGGGAGCAGTCCCTCGACTCAGCCAGAGTGGGAGCTCGGGAGCGCGGCGCCGGACACCGGAGGGATGACGCCAATGCCTGGACAAGTCGCTAAGTGACGTCCAGCAGAGTGGTGTACGGCTCGCGGTGAGCGTGTCGCTGTAGATGCAGCGACGGCCACCGCGTGATCTTCGAGTGATCTCCTACAACCGACTCGGAGAAGGAGGCGACGATGACCGTCAACCCCAGCATCGGCCCTGCTCGTCTGCTCGAGTAACAGCTGGCCCAGGCAAGCCCCAACCTGTCGGGGGAGCTGCTCGGCACGTTCATCAACACGCTGTCCTCGGCCGAGGCCGATGCGGTCTGTGGCGCCGCCCGGGATTCGGACGCGCGCAAAGCGGCGTCAGGGAACCTTCAGCCAGTTGCTGAACAGCTCAGGCAAGTCGGACGCAGCTGCTCGACCGACGCCCGGCCCCACAGTGGGGCTACTCCGCACATAGGCCAGGCCCCCGGCCCCACCACTACATGCCCGACTCCATCAGCCCCACCGCCCAGCGGCTGGGGCCCTTCGCCCTGAGACCCGCGTCCGTGCAGTGAATCGGCACCGACGCCGACACGGGCCATGTCCACGGCCTCGAGTAGCACCCGAACTCTCCTCGGCTGAGCGCAGCTAGATGCCCGGGGCCCTCGCGGGCCCCGGGCATCTCAACAAGAGGGTCTTTCGGGAACATCGGCACGTCCCTTTCGGGAACATGCCTCGGTGGAGCTGGCGGGAATCGAACCCGCGTCCTGTGGCGCCGAGCCAGGGCTTCTCCGGGTGCAGTTCGTGATGTCGTTTTCTCAGTCCCGGTGCTCGCACGAACACGTCACCGACAGACTCAGCCGGGAAAAAGTCCCGATCAGCACGCCCGGCGCGTGTTGATCAGCGAGCCTCCTAAATGAGGCCGGCTACCGGGGCGGAGGCGCCCCCGGACCGACCCTTCGATCACTGCTCAGGCAGCGAGAGCGAAGTTACTGCGCTTGGAATCGGCAGTTGTTGTTTTCCAGCGGTCGTTTACGAGATGACGCTGGCTCCTCGACCCGCTTCCCCTGGGAAGTACGTCCCCAGTCGAAACCGATCAGCCCCTCTTGAGTTGTGATCTTTCGATCGTACCGGTCATAACCACCGCAGCACTAACGCTATTCCATCCACCCCCACCCCTTGACGGAGCGCCTCCACGCGCGGAAACTCCTAAGTGTGTTAGGAACTCCGAAGCGCAGTAGGGTCGCCGAACGTCGTGAGGCAGTGCGTCTCGAGATCCTCGACGCCGCCTGGGAGGTCGCGGGCGAGGTCGGCATCGGCGGGGTGACGCTGGGCGCGGTCGCTGCCCGCGTGGGGATGCAGGCTCCGTCGCTGTACACGCACTTCCCCTCCAAGAACGCCATCTACGACGCCATGTTCGGGCAGGCCTGGGCCCGCGCGGTCGCCGCGATGCCCACCCCCGAGGAGCTCCCGGAACACCCGCGCGAGCGGCTCCGGGCGGTGGCCCGGTGGTTCTTCGACTTCTCGGTGGCCGACCTCGCGCGGTTCCAGCTGATGAACCAGCGCGCGATCCCGGACTTCACCCCGTCCGAGGAGGCCTACGCGCCGTCACTGCAGTGCTGGCGGGCGCTGGTGGAGGTGATGGCCGGGATCGGGGTGCAGGACCCCGCCGACGTCGACCTCTACGCCGCCCTCGTCGGGGGGCTCATCGACAGCCAGCTCGCCAACGACCCCGGGGGCGACCGCTACGCACGACTGCTCGACCGAGCCGTCCACATGTACGCCGACGACGTCGGCCTTCCTGCCACGGGAGAGGAACGACCATGAGCACCACGACGACGGAGTCCTACCTGAGCAAGCCGCTGGTCAGCCGGTGGGCGCGCCCGTTCGCGATGGCACGGGCAGCCGAGGAGTACGAGCGGCTCGCCGAGGCGCTGCGCGGCCTCGAGCCGCAGGACTGGGCAGCGCCCACGTGCTGCGCGGGGTGGGACGTACGGGCCATGGCCGGGCACTGCCTCGGCATGGCGACGATGATGACCACGGTGCGCGAGACCATGCGCCAGCAGCGGCTGGCCGGCCGCGAGGCCAAGCGTGACGGGGTGGCGCTGGTCGACGCGCTGACCGCGATCCAGGTCAGGGAGAACGCCCACCTCACGCCCCGGGAGCTAGTGGAGCGCATGGCCGACGTCGGGCCGAGGGCGGTTCGCGGGCGCCGGCGCGTGCGCGGACCGATGCGGTGGATGACGATTCCGGACGAGGGCGACGGCACCGCAGCGGAGACGTGGCGGATGGGCTTCCTCGTCGACACCATCCTGACCCGGGACCCGTGGATGCACCGCACGGACATCGCCGTGGCGACCGGACGACCGCTGCACCTGACCCCGGGGCACGACGGTGCGATCGTCGCCGACGTCGTGGCCGAGTGGGCGGCCCGGCACGGTCGGCCATACCACCTCGTCCTGACCGGCCCCGCCGGCGGCGAGTGGGACAGGGCAGGTGACGGCGTCGAGCAGATCGAGGCGGACGCCGTGGAGTTCTGCCGAGGCGTCTCGGGCCGCACGGGTGCGAGCGGACTGGCCGGCACCTGGGTGCCGTTCTAGCCCGGAGACTGCCCGAAGAGCCGCACCGCGTTCTCCCAGAGCACACCGCGCATCCAGTCGTCGCCCAGGTCGAGCTTCACCAGGGACTCCAGCTGGTGCTCGTAGGGGTAGGGGATGTTCGGGAAGTCAGACCCGAGCAGCACCCGCTCCCCCACCTCCTGCAGCCGTGGCAGCAGAGTGGGCGGGAACTCACCGCCCATGTCCTCGAAGAAGTCGGTGAACGCCATCGTGGTGTCGAGGTGCACCCGCTCCCCGACCTCGAGCAGGTCGAGGAAGCCCTCGTACTCCGGGGCGCCGAGGTGCGCGACGACCGCGCAGAGCCGCGGGTACCGCTCGAGCACCCCGCGCAGCGGGCCCGGGCCGGTGTGCTCGTTGCCGACGGGGCCGGACCCGGCGTGCACGACGATCGGCGTCCCGGCCTCCTCCAGCTGCGCCCAGACGTCCTCGAGGAGTGGGTCGCGCAGGTCGAAGTTGCCGACCTGGACGTGCACCTTGAACAGCTCGGTGCCGGCCTCGATGCGCGCCCCGACGTACGCCGTCGCCTCGGGCTCGGGGAAGAAGGTCGCGCAGCGCAGGGCCTCCGGGGTGCGGTCGGCGAAGCCGGCTGCCCAGTCGTTGAGGAACTCCGCGATGCCGGGCCGGTGGGCGTAGGGCAGTGCCGAGAACTTCCGGACGCCGAGCCCCCGGAGCACCTCCACCCGCTCCTCGTCGGTCCCGCGGTAGACGATCGGCCACGGGCGGCCGATGAGGGGGCCGGCGGTGTCGAACTGCTCCCACACCTTCGCCATCACCCGCGGCGGCAGGAAGTGGCAGTGCACGTCGAAGAGGCCAGGCAGACCGAGGGTCTCGACCAGCTCGCTCGCGACCGAGGCGTGCGACTCAGTCATCCATGCCCTTGAGCCGACGGCCCAGGGCCTGTTCCTTCTCCCGCTCCGCGGTGCGGGTGGCGAGCGTCTGGCGCTTGTCCCAGGTCTTCTTGCCCTTGGCCAGGCCGATCTCGACCTTCACCCGCCCGTCCTTGAAGTAGAGCGCGAGCGGGACGACCGTCAGGCCCTTCTGGTGGACGCGGTCGGCGATCTTGTCGATCTCGTGGCGGTGCAGCAGCAGCTTCCGCTTGCGACGAGCGGCGTGGTTGGTCCAGGTGCCCTGGGTGTACTCCGGGATGTGCACGTTATGCAGCCACATCTCGTCGCCGTCGACGTCGGCGAACCCGTCGACGAGCGAGGCCCTGCCTTGGCGCAGCGACTTCACCTCCGTGCCGGTCAGGACGAGACCGGCCTCGAAGGTGTCCTCGATGTGGAAGTCGTGCCGCGCCTTCTTGTTCTGGGCGATCAGCGTGCGACCGGGTTCCTTGGCCATGCGGCCAGTGTCTCAGAGCCAGTTCATCGGGTTCACCGCGCGGCCGTTGGCCATCACCGTGAAGTGCAGGTGGCAGCCGGTCGACCAGCCGGTGGTGCCGACGTACCCGACGACCTGGCCGCGGCTGACCCGCTGGCCGACACCGACCGTGTAGCGGGTGGCGTGGTTGAAGATGGTCGCCAGGCCCCTGCCGCGCTGGTAGCCGTGGTCGAGGATGAGGCGGTTGCCCCAGGCCGACTGGTAGTAGCGGGAGACCACGCGGCCCGAGGCCGGCGCGAAGAGGGGCTGGCCACAGCCGGCACCGAAGTCGACGCCGTCGTGCAGCGAGCGGTACCCGTAGATCGGGTGGGTGCGGTAGCCGAAGCCCGAGGTGACGTATCCGTTCACCGGCTTGCTGAGGAAGCCCCCGGACGTCGTGGGCTTCGCCGGTGGGCGCGCCGGCGCCGGCTTGCCGGTGCGCTGCGCACGACGCTCCTTCTGCCGCTGCGCGCGCTCCTCGCGCCGCTGCTGCCGCAGCGCCTTCAGGCGGGCCTGCTCGGCGCGACGCTTGAGCACCGCGGAGATGCGCTGCTGCTCGGCCTCGAGACGTCGGAGCTCGCGCATGTCGGCCTGCTTCGTGGCCTCGGCCGAGGTGAAGGCCGACTCCCGCTGGCTGACCAGACCGGCGACCTGGACCGCCGCACGCGAGGCCTGCTGCTCGAGGGCCGTACGCCGCTCCAGGTTCGCCGCGGCCTGCGCGCGCTGGATCTCCACGGAGTCCTTGAGCGAGGAGACCTCCTGCTCCTGCTTCTCCAGCGCGACCCGCGCGGCGACGAGCCGGTCGAGGGCGGTGGCCTCGCGGTCCATGAGGTTGCCGACGGCGTTGAGCTGGGTGGTGAGGTCGTTGGGGTCCTCCGAGCGCAGGACCATGGCGAGCCCGACGAGACCCGGGTCCCCCGACTGGTACGACGTCGCCGCGAACCGGCTGATCTGGACCTCCTGGCGGACCACCTTCCGCTTGCCGATGCGCAGCTCACGCCGGGCCTCGGCCAGCTGCCGCACGGCCAGGTCGAGCTTGTCCTGCATCTGCGTGTCGAGGATGCGGGCCGCGGTGAGCTCGCCTCGGGTCGTCGCGAGCCGGCTCTGTGCCCGGCCCAGCTTGTTCTCCGCCGCCGACAGCGCGCGGCTGGCGCGGCGCGCGGCCTCGCTGGAGTGCTGGGCGTCGTTGCGCTGCTGTCGCAGCTCACGCTGGACCTTGCCTTGACGGTCCTTCAACTCGTCGGCCGCTGCGAGCGGGACGACGACGACACCGACCGCCACGGCGATCGCCGCAAGCACGGCGGTCACGCGGCGGCGGGAAGCACGGGGAAGAGTGCTGGCCACCATTTTGCCTTCGTTCGGGGGAAGTCGAACGAACCGACCGTAGTGCCGGCCGCTGCGGGATCCGGGGATTTGCGGGGCGTGTTCGGACTCAGACCTTCAGGTAGCGGCGGGTCAGCACGAGCGTCGGCAGCACCGTGAGGGCGAGCCCCAGCAGGCCGATCGCGCCCATCGCGACGAACCCGTCGGACCAGTCCACCCACTCCACGATGCGGGTGTTGGGCCGCAATCGTTCCTCGACCACGAACCACAGGAACCCGGTCAGCGTCAGACAGGCCAACCCCACCCCCACCAGGGCGGCGAAGAGCGCCTCGAGCAGGAACGGCAGCTGGATGTAGAGGCTGGAGGCGCCCACCAGGCGCATGATGCCGATCTCGCGGCGACGCGCGAACGCAGCCAGCCTGATGGTGTTGCCGACCTGGGCGATCGCCGCGATGACCAGGAAGCCGGCCACCCCGACCGCGCCCCACTTCATCGCGTTGATCGCTGCGTAGATCGGGTCGAGCACCTCGCGGAGGTCCCGGACCGTCGCGACACCGGCGAGGCCCTGGACGGCCGAGCGCACACCCTCGTACTGCTGGGGGTTCTCCAGCTGGATCCAGTAGGACTCCTGCATGTCGTCAGGACGCACCGAGTCGTAGACCGCCTGCTGGTCCTCGTCGTCGGAGCGGTAGACACGCCGCCACTTCTGGTACGCGTCCTCCTTGGACTCGGCGTACCAGGAGGCCACCTCGGGGTGGCTCTCGATGACGCTCTCGACCTGCTCCTTCTGGCTGTCGGTGACCTCGCCCTCGACGCAGTTGGGGCCTCGGGAGTTCTCGTTGCAGAGGAAGACGGTGATCTGGAGCTTGCCGCCCCAGTACTCCTCGGCCTTGTCGGCCTGCGCGTTCAGCAACAGGCCCATCCCGACGAGGGTGAGCGAGACGAAGATGGTCACGACGACCGCAACGGTCATCGAGATGTTCCGCCGGAGCCCGGTCCCGAGCTCGGAGAACACGTAGGTCAGCTGCATGGGGTCCTCACTGCTGGTAGCCGTAGACGCCGCGCGACTGGTCGCGAATGACGTGACCCTCCTCGAGCTCGATCACCCGCTTGCGCATCTGGTCGACGATCCCGGCGTCGTGGGTGGCCATCACCACGGTGGTGCCGGTGCGATTGATCCGGTCGAGCAGCTTCATGATGCCGACCGAGGTGTTGGGGTCCAGGTTGCCCGTGGGCTCGTCGGCGATGAGGATCATCGGCCGGTTCACGAACGCCCGCGCCACCGCGACGCGCTGCTGCTCGCCACCGGAGAGCTCGTCGGGCATCCGGCCGCCCTTGCCCTCCAGGCCCACCAGCTCCAGCGTCTCCGGGACCACCTTGTTGATGTGGGCCCGAGGCTTGCCGATCACCTGCAGGGCGAACGCAACGTTCTCGGAGACGGTCTTGTTGGGCAGCAGGCGGAAGTCCTGGAAGACGGTGCCGATCTGGCGGCGCAGGCCGGGGACCTTCCAGCCGGCGAGCCTGTTGATCTCCTTGCCGGCGACGTAGACCTTGCCGCTCGTGGGACGGGCCTCACGGAGCACCAGGCGCAGGAAGGTCGACTTGCCGGAGCCGGAGGCACCGACCAGGAAGACGAACTCGCCCTTCGCGACCTCGACCGTCACCGAGTCGAGGGCAGCACGGCCCTGCCCGGCATAGCTCTTGGTCACGTTCTCGAAGCGGATCACGGGGTTCGACTCTAGGCGAGCGCGCGGTCGAGAGCGGCAGCGACATGCAGGGCCGAGCTTCCGAAGAGGGGCAGCTCGGCGTCGGCCTGGTGGACCAGCATCTCCAGCTCGGCGCACCCGAGCACCACGCCCTGGGCGCCGGCATCCCACAGCTCGTCGATCACCGAGACGACCCGCTTGCGCGAGGCGTTCACGACGTGGCCGTGCACGAGCTCGTCGTAGATGATCCGGTTCAGGTCCGCGTGCCGCTCGGGGTGGGGGACGACGACCTTCAGCCCGTGCGAGCCGAGGCGGTCGCTGAAGAACTGCCGCCCCATGGTGAAGGAGGTGCCGAGCAGCCCCACGGTGGTCAGCCCCTTCTCCTCGATGCTGGCCGCGAGGACGTCGGCGAGGTGCAGTAACGGGATGTCCACGGCGTCGGCGACCTGGTCGGCGACCCGGTGGAAGGCGGTCGTCGCCAGCAGCAGGAAGTCGGCCCCCGCGGCCTCGACACCGCGGGCCGAACGGGCGAGGATCTCGGCGATCTCGTCCCACCGCTCCTCGGCCTGGAGCGCGCTCACCTCGGCGAACTCCACCGAGCTCATGACGGTGCGGGCGGAGTGCAGGCCCCCGAGACGGTCCTCGACGCCACGGTTGAGCTGCTCGTAGTAGTGCAGGCTGCTCTCCCAGCCCATGCCCCCGATGATCCCGATCGTCTGCACGCTCAGACCTCCGCCTTGTCGGCTCCACGGCGCCAGCGGATGCCGGCCTCGAGGAACGCGTCGATGTCGCCGTCGAAGACTGCCTGCGGGTTGCCGGACTCGAACTCGGTCCGCAGGTCCTTGACCAGCTGGTAGGGGTGCAGCACGTAGTTGCGCATCTGGTCGCCCCAGCTGGCCTGCACGTCGCCCTTGAGGTCGTCGAGGTGCGCCTTCTCCTCGGCCTTCTTCATCGCCAGCAGCTTGGCCTTGAGCACCACCATGGCACTCGCCTTGTTCTGCAGCTGTGACTTCTCGTTCTGGCACGAGACCACGACGCCGGTCGGGATGTGGGTCAGCCGCACGGCCGAGTCGGTGGTGTTGACCGACTGCCCGCCGGGGCCGCCGGAGCGGTAGACGTCGGTGCGGACGTCCTCGTCGGGGATGTCGATCTCGTCGGTCTGCTCCAGCACCGGCACCACCTCGACGGCGGCGAAGGAGGTCTGGCGGCGCCCCTGGTTGTCGAAGGGGCTGATCCGCACCAGCCGGTGGGTACCGGACTCGACCGAGAGCGTGCCGTAGGCGTACGGCGCATGGACGGCGAAGGTCGCGGACTTCAGCCCGGCCTCCTCGGCGTACGACGTGTCGAAGACCTCGACGGGGTAGCGGTTGCGCTCGGCCCAGCGCGTGTACATCCGCATCAGCATCTCGGCGAAGTCGGCGGCGTCGACCCCGCCGGCGCCGGCGCGGATGATGACCAGCGCCTCGCGGGCGTCGTACTCGCCGGAGAGGAGGGTGCGGACCTCCAGCAGCTCGACCGCCTTCGTGATCTTCACCAGATCGGCCTCGGCCTCGGCCATCGTGTCGGCGTCGGACTCCTCCTTTGCGAGCTCGGCGAGGACGGAGAGGTCGTCGAGGCGATCCTGCAGCGAGGTGAAGCGGTCCAGCTCGCCCTGCAGCGCGGAGAGCCGTCCGGTCACCCGCTGGGCGTTGGGCTGGTCGTCCCAGAGGTCGGGCGCGGCCACCTGCTCCCCGAGGTCTGCCATCTCGCGTCGCATGGCCTCGAGGTCGAGGACCTGCTCCACGGTGTGCATCGTCGCCTGGAGGTTCTTGATCTTGGTTTCGAAGTCGGGGCCAGCCACACCGCGAAGGTTACGCGCCGGACCAGGGGGTACGCCTCCTGGGAGCATCCGGCGTCCCGACCGACCGGACGGAGGAGGACACGATGGCCCCGAAGGAGTGGAGCGCGAAGCGCGAGCGCCAGTACGAGCACGTCAAGGACGGGCTCGAGGACCGCGGCCGCAGCGAGGAGACGGCGAAGGAGATCGCCGCTCGCACGGTCAACAAGGAGCGGGCCCGCTCCGGGGAGTCCGACCAGGCCAGCAGGACCTCCACCCAGGACATCTCCTCCGGGCGTCGGGGCGGCAAGCGCGCGCACCAGGGCGCCGGCGGCCGCACCAAGGACCAGCTGTACGCCGAGGCCCGGAAGAAGGGCGTGCGAGGGCGCTCGTCGATGTCGAAATCCGACCTCGAGAAGGCGCTCGACCGGGGGTAGGTGGAATAATGGGCAGCCCTGTCCCGTCCCAAGGAGGGCCGACCATGGCGGCCGCAGACCCGTCCGTCTTCGCCCACATCGCCCGGCTCCTCGAGGCGGAGCCCGGCACCCAGGCCACGCTCGACCAAATCTCGACGCTGGCCCAGCAGGCGATCGTCTGCGACCACGCCGGCATCAGCCTGCTCCACGCCCGCAAGCACGTCGAGACCGCGGCCGCGAGCGCCGAGGTCATCGAGCGGGCCGACGCACTGCAGTACGAGCTCGGCGAGGGTCCCTGCCTCCAGGCGATCTGGAGCCACGACACGTTCGTGGTCGAGGACATGGCCACCGACGAGCGCTGGCCCCGGTGGGGCCCGGCCGCCGCCGAGCTGGGTCTGCGCAGCATCCTGGCGGTGCGGCTGTTCACCAGCGGCCAGACCCACGGCGCGCTCAACCTCTACGCGAGCACACCGCGCCGCTTCGACGCCGACGACGTCGCGGTGGCGCACATCTACGCCACCCACGCCTCGGTGGCGCTGGCCGCGACCCGGCAGGAGGACAACCTCCGCAGGGCGGTCGACGCGCGCCACCTGGTGGGCCAGGCGCAGGGCATCCTCATGGAGCGCTACGACGTCGACGCCGATCGGGCGTTCGAGGTGATGCGGCGCTACTCCCAGGTCTCGAACACCAAGCTCCGCACGATCGCCGAGCAGGTGGTCGCCGGCAGGACGCTCACCGACCCGCTGTCAGGCAACGAGCTCCCGGCGTAGGTCACCGAGGATCCGGCGCAGCAGGCGCGAGACCTGCATCTGACTGACACCGATCTCGGCGCCGACCTGCTCCTGGGTGAGCCCCTTGACGAAGCGGAGCTCAACGATGCGCCGGTCCCGCTCGGAGAGCTGACCCATCGCCTGGTCGAGCAGGATGCGCGCCTCCGCGCGCTCGAGGTCGGTGTCCTCGACCCAGAGCCGGTCCGCGACGGTGCCCGTCGCGCCGGCGGGAGCCTCGAGCGAGGTCGGGGTAAAGCAGCCGTCGGCCGACAGCGCCTCGATGACCTCCTCGACGTCGACCATCAGCTCCGCGGCGATCTCGGTGGGGCGGGCCCCGCGTCCGAGACGCTGCTGCAGATCCTCGCGGGCGGCCCCGATGCGCGGGAGGAGCTCCTGGACCCGGCGGGTGGGTCGCACCATCCAGCCGTGGTCGCGGAAGTGTCGCTTGACCTCGCCGGAGACCGTCGGCACGGCGAAGGAGAGGAAGTCACGCCCGTACGACGGGTCGAAGCCGCGGACCGCCTTCACCAGGCCGAGGTAGGCGACCTGACGCAGGTCGTCCTCGTCGATGCCACGGTTGCGGTAGCGCCGGGCCACGCCTTCGGCGACCGGCATGTTGACGCGGACGACCTCCTCGGCGAGGAACTCGCGCCGAGCTGCCTCGGACCCGTCGTCGGCACACGCGTGCAGCTGCTGGAGCAGGTCACGGGTACGGGTGGAACGGTCGTCGGTCGGCGCCTCGGCGACGGCGGTGCGGTCATCGGTCGGTACGTCGACGACGGCGGTGTGGTCGTCGGTAGGTGCTTCGAGAAGAGCGGAACTCATCGCGTGGGCCCCTTGGGTTGCGTCGCGATCGGGGGTGGCACGCTGTTTGACCACTCTCGGTTGAGTGAACCAGCGGCGCACCCAGACCTCACCATCCCCCGCGTCCGGTGGGCCCAAACCCCCTCACACCGGTCGGAACACCATCTCCTCGTCGAGGTCGGTGCGCTTGTGGTCGATGTGGTCGAGGACCCAGTTCTGCCGGACCGTCCACGGACGGTGCCGGCCCTGCTTGGGCAGGGTGCTCTCGACCCGCTTCACGTAGCCCGCCTGCAGGTCGAGGATCGGGGCCTCCTCCCCGCGCGAACCCTCCGGGTCGGGCATCCCGAACGCGTAGCCGTGCTCGTCGAGGTGGTTGAGGAACCGGGCGACGTACTGGTTGGAAAGGTCGGCGCGCAGCGTCCAGGAGGCATTCGTGTAGCCGATGCACCAGGCGAGGTTCGGGACGCCCGAGAACATCAGGCCCTTGTAGACGAACAGGTCGTGCGGGTCGATCTCCCGGCCGTCGACCTCGAGCGCGATCTTCCCGAAGGAGACAACCTGGAGACCCGTCGCGGTGACGACGACGTCGGCGTCGAGGTGCTCACCACCGCGCAGCGCGATGCCCTTGGGTGTGAAGGTCTCGATCTGGTCGGTGACGATCGAGGCCTTGCCTGCCTTGATGGTCCGGAAGAGGTCACCGTCGGGCACGATGCACAGCCGCTGGTCCCATGGGTTGTAGCGGGGGGTCAGGTGCTTGACGTCGAAGTCCTCGGGCAGCTGCGCCGTGGCCTGCTTAAGCAGCACCTTCCGCGCAGGGCCGGGAAGCTTGCGGCAGAACTGGTAGAAGGCCAGTGCGAGCCCGGCGTGCTTGAGCCGGGTGATGCGGTGCGCCACCCCAGCAGGCAGGACCTTGCGCAGGAGTGCGGCCTGCTGGTCCAACTGCGGGAGCGCGGTGATGTACGTCGGCGAGCGCTGGAGCATGGTGACGTGACCGGCCTCGTCGGCCATCGACGGGATCAGCGTGATGGCGGTGGCACCGCTGCCGATGACCACCACCCGCTTGTCGGCGTAGTCGAGGTCGTCGGGCCAGAACTGCGGGTGGACGACCTGGCCCTCGTAGTCCTCGATCCCGGGGAACTCGGGGGCGAAGCCGCGGTCGTAGTCGTAGTAGCCGCTGCACAGGTAGAGGAAACGCGCGGTCAGCGTGACCGTCTCCTCCCCCGAGCCGCCGTCGACGTTGCTCACGACCGTCCAGCAGGCGTCCTCGGTGGACCAGGACGCGCGGACGACGCGGTGGCCGAACCGGATGTTCTCGAGGATGCCGTTCTCCCGCGCGGTGTCCTCGATGTAGGTCCGGATGTCCTCGCCGTCGGCGATCGCCTTCTCGTGCGTCCACGGCTTGAACGGGTAGCTCAGCGTGTACATGTCGGAGTCGGAGCGGATGCCTGGGTAGCGGAAGAGGTCCCAGGTGCCGCCGATGGCGTCGCGGGACTCGAGGATGGCGTAGCGCTTCCCGGGGCTCATCTCCTGCAGGCGGTAGGCCGCGCCGACACCGGAGAGGCCGGCGCCCACGATCAGGACGTCGAGGTCAGGGGTCATCAGAGGATCCTCTCGGGGCTGCCGGTGGGGCTGGTCGGGACCCGGGGGGTCAGGTCGACGCGCAGGTGCTCGGGCATGAGGGTCAGTCTCTCCTCGATCTGAAGCTCGTAGGAGGAGTCGGGGCGCAGGTCGTAGCGGTGCAGCAGCATCGCCAGCACCAGGAGCGCCTCGTGGAGGGCGAACTGGCGACCGATGCAGGCACGCTCGCCGGTCCCGAACGGCTTGTAGCTGTGAGCGGGCCGGCCCCGGCTGCGCTCGGGCAGGAACCGGTCGGGGTCGAAGACGTCGGCGTCCTCGCCCCAGACCTCGGGATCGCGGTGCACGAGCGGGAGCAACACCAGCGCCCAGTCGCCCGGCCGCATCCGGTGACCCGTGCTCAGCGTGGTGGGCTCGCGCGGGGTGCGGGCGAAGCCCGGGACGGTTGGCCACAGCCGCAGGCCCTCGTCGAGGCAGCGGCGCAGGTAGCGGAACTTCGGGACCTGCTCGAACGTCGGTACGGCGTCCGGGTCGGGCCCGAGCACCTCGTCGGTCTCCGCCTGGGCCCGCGCCAGCGCGGCGGGGTCACGGGTGAGGTAGTGGAGTGCGAAGGAGAGCGCCCCCGACGTCGTCTCGTGGCCGGCCACCAGGAAGGTGAGCATCTGGTAGCGGATCGCGGTGTCGCTGAGCCGCTCGCCGGTCTCGGGGTGTGCCTGCTCGAGCATGATCCCCAGCAGGTCCTGCTGGTCCCCGCCGTCGCGGCGGCGGGTGCTGATCACCTCGTCGAGCAGCTCCTCGACGTAGGCGAGGTGGTGGGCGTTGCGCGCCTTGAGCCGCCGGATCGCGCGCTGGCCGCCCGGCATCGCCTCGAGCACGCCCTGGCGCTGCCCGCCGCGCAGCGCGGCGACCATCGCGGCGACAAAGGGGTGCGGCTCGTCGGTGGTGAAGGAGCCGAAGTCGCGGCTGAACGCCGCGCGGCTGATCGACTCCATCGTCAGCTTGGTCATCCCCGCCGCGACGTCGACGGGCCCGTCGGCCTGGTCCCAGGAGTCCAGCAGCTCGTGCGTGGCCTGGACGAAGACCTGGTGGTAGCGCTCCATCGCGGGGCGCGTGAACGCCGGCATCAGCAGGTCGTGGGCCAGCTGCCAGGCGGGCTCGTGGCGGTAGGCGGTGAACAGCCCGTCGCCGGCGTAGTCGCGCAGGGCCACGACCGCGGGGGTGAAGCCCTTCTCGAAGCGCTTCTCGTCGCAGAGCTCGGCGGCGAGCTCGACCGTGGTGGCGAAGACGAACTGCTGGCCGAAGATCTTGCGCGACGAGAGCGGGCCGAGCGTGCGGGCGTCGCGCAGGAAGCTCTGCAGGGGGCGACGGCGGTCGACCCCGTGGAAGTCACCGACGAGCGGGATCCGGGGCGGGTGCGGCAGGCGCTGCCCATCCCAGTCGTTGCGCATGGGTTCAGTAGAGACAACTGTTGAACCTGTGTCAAGTAGTAGGGATAGGATGTGGACCGTGTCCCGCACTCGCCTGTCCCCCGAGCAGCGCTCCGCGCAGCTGCTCGACCTCGGCGAGCAGCTCTTCGCCACCACCCCCTACGACGACGTGCACATCGAGAAGGTGGCCGAGATGGCCGGGGTCTCGCGCGGGCTGATGTACCACTACTTCCCGGGCAAGCGGGCGTTCTTCGCCGCGCTGGTGCGCCGGCACGTCGAGGCACTGGCCCGCGCGACCGAGCCGGACCCGGGGCTCCCGCCCTACGAGCAGCTGGCCCACGGCGTCGAGGTGTTCCTCGACCACGTCCGCCGGCACCCGCTCGGCACCAAGACGATGCAGCGCGCGCTGGCCAGTGCGGATGCGGAGATGACCGAGGTCATCGCGTGGAGCGAGCGGCTCCAGGGCGACCGGATCCTGGATGCCCTCGCCGGCGGCACCCCTCCCCCGCTGCTGCGGATCGCGGTCCGCAACTGGATCGTCTTCCTCCGCAACACCGCGCACGACTGGATCGACGAGCCGGCGGTCAGCCGCGAGGAGGTCCGCGACCTCGCGCTCTCCGCGTTCGTCGGGATCCTCGAGGGGTTGCCCGAGGGCGCGCGCCCCGCCGGCCTCGCCACGTTGCTCGACGGCATCGACCGGAGTGCTGACTTATGACGCTCCGCCTGGTGGGCGGGCCGTCTCCCCGCCGGAGGTGACGATCAACTCCCGCCGAGGCGCGCCCTCGTCTCCGCGACGTCCATGCCGTGCAGGCGCAACAGGTTCTCCCCCAGGATCTTCTTCTTGGCCTGTTCGGTCAGCTGGGGGTAGCCGTAGCCGTCGGTGAGGTCCTGCGGGATCTCGAAGTTCCAGAACGCCTCCAGCGCCCACTGTGGCTGCCAGATCGGCGCCTCGGAGCCGTAGACGATCTTGTCCTCCCCGCACCAGAACAACAGCTTGCCCAGCAGCTCGGCGAAGAGTCGTGGTGCCCGGACGATGAAGTTGATCGAGGCGGCGAGGGAGGCGTGCAGGTTGGGGTAGCGGATGAGCTGCCAGCAGGTTTCGTCGATGAACGGCAGCCCCACGTGGTAGATCACGAAGTTGATGCCCGGGAAGTTGTCAGCGGCGCCGTCCATGTCCCAGGTCTGGGTGTGCTCGATCATCTGCGGCCCGAGCGGGACGCCCTTGTGCACGCCGATCAGGTTGACCCCGAGATCCTGGATGCGCTCGAAGACCGGGAAGGCGACCTTCGGGTCGTCCATCCGCCACGGCACCTGGCCGCCGTCCTCGTAGCGCACGTTGTAGAACTTGAACGCGCGCGCACCGTGCTCCTCCACCTGCCGCGTCACGTCGTCGAGCGCCTTCTTGCCCTCAAGCGGGTTGACCGTTCCCCAGAGGACGGTCCGGTCCGGATCGCGCTGTGCCAGCTTCGAGCACTCCTGCCACGGTGACAGCCCGTCCTTGTAGAGGTCGGTCAGCGGGAGCGGCATCGCGATCAGCATGTCGGTCTGCGACTTCTCGTAGACCATCTCGCGGATCTCGTCGATGCTCCACTTGTGCAGGAACTCCTCCGCGCTCATCACCGGCTCGCCCTCGGGGGTCAGCGTGGCGTGGAAGGCGTAGAGGTGGTTGGAGAACATCTCTCCCGCTGGGCCGTAGGCGTTCTCCGGCTCGAAGTTCAACGGGTGCGCCACCCCGTCGAACACCAGTGCGTCGCCGATCATGAGAGGTCCTCCGTGGTGGTGGGTGATGGCCAGTTGGCAGCGACATACGCCGCTGGATCGCGCACCGTCGAAGGATCCGGGAGGAACCTCAGCTTGGTACGCGCACCGTCCGAGAGCCGTTCCGGCGTCCACGCCTCATCCCAGACCAGGTCGACCTGAGCGGTGTCCACGCCGGGGAGCGACAGCACGGCGGTCTCGACATCGGTGAGCACGTTGACGGCGAAGGGGCACCACCCCGAGGTCAACATCAGCTCGATGCGCGCCTGCCCGTCGTGGATCTCGGCGCGATGCAGGAGACCCATGTCGACCACCGAGATGCCCTTGTCCCGGCAGCAGGGGTCGAAGACACCACTGAGGACGTCACGCACCGACTCATCGACCCGCTCCGTCTGGTGGACGGTCATCGAGGTCTCCCTCGCACTCGGCGTCTGAATGTCTGTATGCCAGTTTCGCCCCGCAGCCGGACGCCGGGTACCCCCGTGATTTCCCATCACGAAACGTTGGACGCCGGTCCGCCGCTGACTACGATGGTGGCCCGACGGGCGGAGCGAGGAGCCGCAATGGAGCCAGGGGCGGGTCCGCTACCGGCCGACTTCGTGCAGAGCGTCGGGCGCGCGATGCTGATCCTCGAGGTGGTCGGGCGCCGACCCGGGCTCCCGGTCAAGGCGATCGCGCGTCGTTGTTCTTTGAACCTCTCGACGACCTACCACCTGGTCCGAACCCTCGCGTACGAGGGCTACCTCGTACGCCTGTCAAATGGCACGTACGTCATCGGGGACGCGGTGGCCCGTCGCTTCCACGACCTCGTGGCCACTCTCGAGCGGCCCCCGGAGGCCGCGGTGGTCCTGCACCAGCTCACCGAACGTATCGGACTCAGCGCCTACCTCGGTCTGCTCCGGGACGAGCGGGTGACCGTCGTAGAGGTCGCGGAGAGCCCCGGTTCGCCGTACCTCGAGGACTTCGAGGTCGGGCTGGACATCTCGGCGCACGCGACCGCGTTGGGCAAGGCACTGCTGGCCGCGCTACCGCCTCGGACGAGGCACGACCTCCTGCTCGAGCACGGCCTTCGTCCGTTCACGGCCAACACGCAGACGGATCTGGACCGGCTCGAGGACGAGTTGAGCTCCGTGCGCCCCGGCGCCCCCGTCGTCGAGCACGGCGAGTTCCGCGACGGGGTCGCCTGCGCCGCCGCCCTGGTGCCGCCGGCCCGGGGCGAGGAGCCGACTTGGGCCGTGGTGGTCGCGATGCGTGACGACGACGTCCCCTCGCACATCTGCAGGGAGGTCGTCCTGGCTGCCGCGGACCTCGGCCACGGGGCTTACACGCCCTGACCGAGCAGCCCGGTCAGTGACCCGAGGCGGTGTCAGGGTCGCGATCTGACCCCCGCCGGTGTCGGTAGACGACGAGCGCCAGGACTGCGATCGCAACACCCCCGAGAGACGCCGCGAAGCTGCGGGAGTAACCGCTCGACTCGTCGTACAGCGCGGCGCCGAGCGCAGGCCCTAGCAGGCCGTACAGGACGCCGAGCAGAGCCAGCCCCACGACCACCGCGGCGGTCCCCGGGAGCCAGGCCAACACCGACAACGACAGCGCGAGGGTGCCGAGATCTGCTGCCAGCGCCCAGCTCAACCCGATCCTGAGGACCAGTGGTGCGGCGCAGAGCCGACCGGCGAGGTTGGCGGCCGCCATCACCGCGACCGCGACGCCGGCACCGCGGGGTGACACGCCCCGCTCGGTCGCGATGTGAGCGGCGTGCGCGAAGGCGAGCAGCCCCGGCGCGAACGCCGCGAGCGAGTACCACCACAAGGCTACAAGCGCGGGCGCGTCACCCATCGACTCCTCCGTCTCCCCGGCGAGAGCCGGAGACGGCTCGGGCGGGCCGGGCAACCACCGGCTCGCCAGGACGATGACGGCCCCGACCGTGACTGCGGCGACGAGGAGCGTCGCGCGCCATCCCCACCGATCGACCCCAAGGCTGCCGAGCGGTGCGGTCACTATTGGACCCGCGGCGTATGCCGCTACCACGACCCCTGCCGCCCACAGCCCGGCCCGAGTGGTTGCCCAGGAGACCACGCTGAGGTAGGTGAGGCCGCTGCCGAGACCGAAGAGGACCCCGACGCCGAGATGGAGGACCAGCACGTTCCCTGCCGCAGCGCCCACGGCGATTCCCCCTGCAGAGAGGAGGCCACCCATCGCCACCGCACGGCGCGGTCCGTTCCTGTCGACAGTGGACCCGCCACCCAGGACCGCAACGGCGAAGGCGACCATGCTGCTGGAGAAGACCGATCCGAGCTCGACGGCCGGCCGACCGAACTCCGCGCTGACGCCCGGGACCAGCACGCTCCAGGCGAACAGGGTTCCCGCCGCCGCATTGGCCGCCACTGCTGACAGGAGTGGACCCCGACCGGGACGGACGTCTACCTGGGCGAGCGGCACAGCGGCTTCCTGTCGGTTACCGAGGTCCGAGGACCTGCTCGAGGGGCATCGGCGTCACTCCACGACGACGATCGCCGAGGCCGACCCGCTGATCACTGTCGACCCGCCGACCCCGGGGATGCCCAGCGGGAGGTCGAGCGGGGCGCGGAGCTCAACGACGACCGCGTCGTCGCGGGTGGTGACGCTCCAGCGCAGCCCGGGGTGGCTGCTGGTCGCGCCGAGCGCGGCGAGGTGGTCGGCGACGTAGGCACGGGCGGCCTGCGGGTCGATGGCAGCACGGCCGGGCCGCAGCCCGCCCTCGTAGACCATCCGGCCCTGGACCCCGTCGACCGCCGCCAGCGCGGCGCCGTCGGCCAGGGTGTTCAACCTCTGCCGCTGGAGGTACGCCGCCGAGGAGTCGACCACGACCGCGACCAGCATCAGCGCGACGACGAAGAACCCGAGGATCAGCACCGTCGTCTGACCGTCGTCGGGCCGGCGCCTCATCGGTCCTCCCGAAACGTCCCGTAGGGGATGCGCTGCTCCGCGTCGACGGAGATCGAGGGAGTCGACCTACCGAGCGCGTCGGGCATCAGCGGGAGGTCGACGGCCGCGTCGACCAGGACGGTCACGACCGAGCCGGGAGCGAGGCAGTTCGCGGGATCGGGGGCGCAGACGAAGCGCACGTGCTCAGGACCGATGTCGACCCCGTGGTCGGCGAGCGCCAGCATCGCCGCGCCCCGGCCCCGCGCCGGGGCGCTGGACTCGTCGGGAGCCAGGGTGAACGCCCGGCCCGCGGCCGCGGCGGCCGCGGTGACGCCGTACGCCGTGCGCTGGACCGCGAAGACAGCGAGCACGATGTAGAGCAGGGGCAGCAGCAGGAGGATCGAGAGCCAGGTGACCTCGATGAGCGCCGAGCCGCGCTCCCGCCTCACGGGAGCTCCTCGGAGACGGCGTGACCGACGACCTCGAGGCGGACGCCGGGACCCCAGAGGCCGAGGGGCGGCACCTCGGCCGCCACCGTCACCCGGATGCCAGGGACGCCCCCCACCGCGACGGTCGTCGCGGAGACGTCCTGAGCGAAGCGTGCCGAGATCGCACCCGCGACCTGCTGCCGGGTCCGCGCGACCCCGTCGGCCGGACCACGGTCGAGCGTGGCGGCGTACCGGGCACCCTCGGAGGCCGCGTTCGTCAGGGTGTTGCGGACGTGCAGCACGAGGCCGACCTGGACGATGCCGAGCACCAGCGGCACGAGCACGACCAGGGCAAGGACGAAGTCGACGACCGCCGAGCCGCGCTCAGGTCGAGACGGAGCGCAACGCATCCGTGAGCATCCGCCCGAGCTCGTCGCCGGCGATCGCCCAGATCGCGGTGACCAGTCCGGCGGTCATCAAGGTGACCATCACCCACCCGGGGACGTCCCCTCGTTCGTCGCGGGGACGGGACGGCGCGAGGCGAGCGAGCAGGGTCGCCAACTGGAGCAGGACCTTCGACACGTCGATGCCTTTCTCTCGGGTCACGGGGTGAACAGGCGCAGACCGACCACGCCAGGGAAGAAGACGAAGAACACGACGGTGGGCAACACGAGGAAGACCACGGGCGCCATCATCAGAACCTCGCGCCTCGCGCCTGACTCGATGAGGGCGCGGCGGCGGGCCTCGCGGACATCGGCGGCCTGGGCGTGCAGCACGTCGGACAGCGGCGTCCCGCGCTCGATGGCGACGGCCAGCCCCTCGGCGAAGCGGGCGACAACCGGCAGACCGGATCGGGCGGCGAGGTCGTCGAGGGCCCGGGTGACGGGCGTGCCGGTGCGGGTCTCCGCGAGCACGCGTCCGAGCTCGCGAGACATCTCGCCGTTGCTGCGGGTGCAGACGCGGTCGATCGCCTGCACGGGACCCTCCCCCGCCGCGACGGCGAGCGCGAGGAGCTCGACCACGGTCGGGAACTCCTCGAGGATGCGCTGCTCCCGCGTTGCTGCCTGCGCGGTGAGGCGGTTCTCGCGCAGCAGCACCCCCAGGGCGAACGCGACCGCACAGAGAAGCAGCAGCGGCACCGTCCGCTCCGGAGAGCGCACCGAGACGACGACGGCGACGGCCGTGGCGGCACCCAGGGCGGCGAGACCCCACAGCACCTGCTCGACCCGGAAGTCCTGGACACTGCCGGGCAGCGCGGCCCGGTCCATGCGACGGCGGATCGACGACGCCCCGCCGAGCACCCGGTCGACGAGGTCAGCGGCGGCACGCAACCAGGGCCCGAAGACCCCTCGGGTGGCCGAGACCGGTCGGTCCACCTCGATCATCGTGTCCCGGGCGTAGGCCGGGAGGTCGCGCAGGTAGGGCACCACCCGGTCCTCCAGGCGCGGACGCCGGAGCGCGAGCGCGCGGTCCACGACGGCCCAGAGCGAGAAACCCGCGGACCCGCCGAGGAGCGCACCCCACCACACCAGGCTCATGCGAGCACCCGCCGCTCCTGCGGGAGCCGACCGATCCGCAGCATGAGCCGGTACGCCACGACGCAGGCCAGTGCACCGCCGGCGAGCACCACCACCCCGGCGACCGAGGCGTAGCGACCGATCACCTCGCGCTGGAAGGAGAGGAGGAGCAGCACGACCCACGGTGCGGCCACAGCCAGGCGGGCACCGCTGACCGCCCAGGCCTGGCGCGCCTCGAGCTCGGCGCGCGTGCGCATGTCGTCGCGCAGGTACGCCGACAGCGAGCGCAGCAGCCGCCCGAGGTCACCGCCGCCGACCTCGCGGGCGACGCGCAGCGCCTCCACGACCCGGTCCCCGACCGGGTCGGCGAGCCGATCCTTGAGCCGGTCCATGCAGTCTGCGAAGCGGCCCGTGGTCTGGTAGTCGTCGGCGAACGCGGCGAACGCCTCGCGCAGCGGCTCCGGTCCGCGAATCGCCAGCCCAGCCAGGGCATCGGGAAGCGCTAGCCCCGCGCGGACGCCAGAGGCCAGGTTGTCGACGGCCTCGGGCCACACCTCGGCGAGCTCGCGGTGGCGACGGCGTGCCCGCCCCGCGACGACGGTGGTGGGGAGGTAGCCGGCGATCGCGGCGAAGGCCAGGGCGACCGGCGGGGTCCGCGACACGAGCAGGACCAGCACGAACGCTGCGACCCCGCAGGCCACGCACAGGGAGACGAACGAGCCGACGCGTACGCCGGACATGCCCGCGGCGTCGAGGGACCGGCGTACCCGTCCGGCGCGCGGGGGCGCGGGGGTGCGGTCGCGCGGCAGCACGAAGGCGCTGCCGACCAGCAGCAGGCCGACCCCGAACGCGAGCCCGACGACCACACCCATCAGCCGCCTCCGGCCAGCAGTGCGTGCACGTCGATGCCATGGGCGGCGTACCGGTCGACACGCGACGGGACTCCCCCGGCGCGGCGCAGCTCGCCCCCGACGCGGGTGAACACGGGCTCGGTCTCGATCACGTCGCCCTCGACGCGGCCGGGCACGGCGACGACCTCCTGGACCCGCCGGGTCCCGTCGGGCTCCATCGCGAGGTGGACGACGAGGTCGACGGACGCCGCGACGGTGGGGACCACGAAGGCGGCCGCGATGTTCTCGCCGGCCAGGAGCGGCAGCGTGCACATCTTGGTCAGGGCCTCCCGCGCGCTGTTGGCGTGCAGGCTCGCCATGCCCGGCAGCCCACTGTTCAGCGCGAGGAGCAGGTCGAGGCACTCGGCTGCGCGGACCTCGCCGACGATGATGCGGCTGGGACGCATCCGGAGCGACTCCTTGACCAGGTCGCGCAGGACTACCTCGCCGGTCCCCTCGAGGCCACCCTGCCGGGTCTGCATCGCGACCCAGTCCGGGTGCGGGAAGCGCAGCTCGAAGACCTCCTCCGCGCTCACCACGCGGTCGGTCCCGGGGATGGCAGCGGCCAAGCAGTTCAACATCGTGGTCTTCCCGGCCTGCGTTCCTCCGGCGACGAGGACGTTGAGCCCGGCGCGGACACTGGCGACGAGGAACCGGGCCGCGTGGTCGGTGAGGCTTCCCAGGGAGACCAGCTCGTCCAGGCGCGCGGCCTTGACCACGAACTTGCGGATGTTGACCGCAGTGAAGAAAACCACTGCAGGCTTAACCTACGCACTGAGACTCCGCGTCGGACGCGAGCCCAGCGTCACATCGGCCCACAATGGCCAGGTCAATGCCTGGTGAATGCGGCGGGCCGTAGACATCCACGCAAACCTCGGCGTACCGCGGATTGGCGGAGGTAATGACTAGCGTGGCGCCATGAGCGATGGGCCTGACTCGCGCGAAAGACCCAGTGAAGTTGGTAGTGACCTGACCGCGCTCGGGGAGATGGCACGGGATGCGTTGTCGGATCCGGGTATTCGGGGTCGTCTCGACGACGTTGTTCGAGGACGACCACTAGGGTCCGCTGGCACCTTGTCCCCTGAACTCCAAGCGGCGGTCGCGACTGCGCTGCGCGACGCCGTGCGGGAGTTATTGGAGTCACCGGACATGCGACGAGCGCTCGAGTCTGCCGTTCGGGAGCAATTGGACAGCCCTAGTGGGGTCCGCGGTCTGGGAGTCTTCGGTGGAACCGCGTCCCCCGCAGTGGGCGCGGCGGTGCGATCCGCGCTCGAAGGGATCGTGAAGGAGGCGATGGAGTCACCAAGCGTCAGGATGCGTGTCGAGAGTTCCATCACCGACCAACTGACCGGTCTCGGGTACGGAATGACCGTGCCAGCGGTTCGGGACGCCGTTGCGACACAGCTGCAAGATGTCGTCAAGGACGTCCTGGAAGCGCCGGGCACGCGGATGACGGTCGAGAAGGCGGTAGATCAGGAACTCAATGGTTTCGGTTTTGGTGTTGGGCTCACCACGCCAGCAATACGCGCGGCCGTCGGTCGTCAGCTCGAGGAAAGTGTGCGGGACGCGATGCGGCAGCCCAGCACTCGGGCCACACTTGTGCGCGCCCTTGATTCGCAGCTTCTAGGCGTGGTTCCCGGGTTCACGGCGCCCGCTCTCAGCCAAGCCGTGGCGAGAGTTCTTGACGAGGCTGTGAAGGACGCAGTCCTTACTTCCGACGCTCAGGAATCCATCGCCCGTGCTGTCCGGCAGCAGACCGCTCGACTTGGTGAAGCAGCCCAGGACCCGGCGCTCGCGGTGATGCTGCGCCAGCAAGGCATCGCAACAGTTGAGGATCGCCGAGTCGAATCCGAGCCGAAGCCGGACGTTGTGGCCACCGAGGGCAAATACTCCAATGAGTTTAGGGGGCCTGACTCGTTCTTCTCCGCCCACGAAGTGGTTATTGACTCGTTCGAGTCCCTCACGGCCGAGATTTCAGCCTTGGCCTCGAAGAGCCCCGGAATGCGGTTCGTGTGGCGCGGCCACCAGGACGCAGCTTGGGGACTGCACAGCAGCTTGTATCGACGGCTCATGATCGAACGCGGCATCAAATTGCCCGGCGAGGCGGGGAGCCGGGAGCGTCAGACCTTTCCCGACGAGGACGCCATGGTCCGCGCGGAGGACGCCATTCTGGCTGAGGCGGCCGAGTGGCGGATGTCAGACCAGCCTGGGCTGGAACTTTTCGCGCGGCTGCAACACCAAGGCGGCCCGTCGCGGCTGCTGGACGTCACGAGAAGCCCATTCGTCGCCGCGTGGTTTGCCGTTGAGGCCAACCCGAAGACGATCGACCACGATGCCCGCCTATTCGCCTTAGCGACGACCCCACCCGGCGGAGACTCGTCGTCGCCTGGCGAGCCGGTGCTTAACGAGGCCATGACCGGAGGGCGGTACCCGTTCTGGTTCCTTCAAGATTCGAGTGACCGACGCGAGGCGGACTGGGGTACAGGTGCACTACGCCGCGTCTGGGTGCCGCCCGTCTACGACCCCCGGATTGCATCGCAGAATGCTGCGTTCCTCCTGGAGGGCGTCCCGATGTTCACGAAAGAGACTCTGCGGTTGTTCAAGAAGCCTGACCGTAAACGCTGGGGCACTGCTGACATCGCGGCGTCGATGTCGATCTACGCTCGACCCGTCCACCCGAGGAAGCCTCTACGTCCAGTCAAGTCGAACGTCGCACCGCTATTTACCTTCCGAATCAAGGCAGCGGCAAAGGCGGACATCAGGTCGTTGCTGGAGAGCGCATACGGAATGACGACGGCGACCGTGTATCCGGATGTTCAGGGCCTGAGCAAGCGACTCTGCTCCGACTTCGGGTGGCTCGCCGGCATGTTTCCTGACCCTATTGAGGGCAAGCCCACTTGATGGCCGTTGCGCGCAGGCCACTTCCTCGTCTCTGATGTTGGCGCGGCCGTCGGACACCCAAGCGGGGATGCACTGTGACGTGTTCATGAAGGAGCCGCTGGCTACATAACACGCAGCCTCCGGGCGGCGACATCGCAGCCCTCAGCGCATCGGCACGGGCACCATCGCGCTCACGCGCGCCATACGACCGCGTTGGCATTTCTGGCGCAGGGGTCTCGGGGTGTGTCAGCCTCGCATCGAAAGGGCGTTAGTCACGGATTCTGCAGACGCCGCCCGGCATGCAAAGAACCGGGCTACGGTCATTCGGGGCCATGGGAGGCGGCTCCTGTACGCACACGGGTCAAGGCGGGAGCAGGTGTTATGGAGGAGTCGTGGCACGAGGCGAGGCTCATCCCTACCTCGGGCATCAATGGGGCCGAGGAGCAGGAGCGACGGGCTACCTCCGCACTATTGGCCGTACTCAGTGCAGTCAAGGAGTACGGTCGCGCGTTCGTCAAACCGTTCGGTGCGCCCGCTGGGTCGATTGCGTGCTTCATTGAGGTGCCGTTCCTCCTTGGGGAGCAGCGTCTCTACCCCGATGGTCTGATACGGGTGGAACGTGGCTCAAAGTCATGGACCGCACTGGTTGAGGTGAAGACTGGCCCGAACAAGCTCGCCGCTGAGCAACTGGAGAACTACCTGGACATCGCCCGCAACGAGGGTTTCGATGCCGTGATCACGATCTCGAACGAGATCCCTGCGGTATCTGGCCAGCACCCCACAACGGTCGACAAGCGCAAGCTCAGGAAGGTCACGCTCCATCACGTTTCGTGGAGCAAGGTCCTGGCGGACGCGGTACTGCAGAAGGAGTTCCGCGGCGTCGCCGATCCGGAACAGGCATGGATCCTCGGGGAGCTGATCCGTTACCTGGAACACCGGAAGTCCGGGGCGCTTGAGTTTGAGGACATGGGCGAGTCCTGGGTGTCGATCCGTGAGGCGGTCGCCGCCGGCACCCTACGGCGCACCGACAAGGGCATCGCGGAGATCGCCGCGCGCTTCGATGCGCTGCTGCGGTACACGAGCCTCCAACTGGGCCGAAAGCTCGGAACGGAGGTCGTACCGGTGCTCTCCCGGAAGGAGACCGCGGACCCGAGGCTCCGCATCCAGGCGCTTACGGAGTCGCTTTGCAGGAGCGGCACTCTCGCCGGAACCATCCGGATTCCCGACACCGCCGGGCACCTCGTGGTCACCGCCGACCTACGAGCTTCGCAGGTGACCTGTCACGTGGACGTCGACGCACCTCGCGAAGGCAGACCCACCACCCGGGTGAACTGGTTGGTCCGCCAGCTCAAGAAGGCCCCCGGCGACACGCGCATCGAGGCGTTCGCCAGCCACGCACGTGGCTCGTCCGCGGCAGAACTGCTGAGCACCGTGCGCGAGACTCCCGCCACGCTCGTCGCCGACGCCAGCAAGGAGCTCCGGACCTTCCGGGTCGCGGCCTCGGCAACCCTTGGCGCCAAGCGTGGCCGTGGCCGTGGCGCATTCATCGACTCGGTTCTGACCACCGTGGATTGCTTCTACGCCGACGTTCTGGGGTCCCTCCGCGCGTGGTCCGCGGCGCCGCCAAAGTTGCGCGAGGCGCACCCGACCCCGCCTGACGTCGATGAGGAGATCCCCTTAACGCTCACATCGGCCGACTACTCCTCGCAGGATGCCATCCAGGACGACGACGATCGCGAGATCACAACCCACCCGTCACCGTCGGACGCATCCCAGCCCGATGTGGCGCCGAGGCCGCCCGATCACCTGGTCGCAGCTCCAGCAGCCGACGGATACATGAGCGGCCACGGCGCTGAGGAGCGCGCTTCAGGTGACTGACATTTTCGGCGGCGCCGAGCTCACACGACAGGGACACGTTGACTCGATGGCACCACAGCCATCGACACCGCCCCCACAAGGTCCACTTGCAACTCCCGGCGAGAACCGCCCAGCAGGGCCCTACACCAGCAGGAGTCGACGCCGCCGGCAGGCACCAGGGAGGTGTGGATGACCAAGTACCGGCCCTACTCACGCCGCATGCTGCGTCGCCGGTACACCCAATGGGTTCGTCAGAATCTGAAAGTCGTAGTCCTTCTGGCGAGCGGCATGGCCGGACTGATCGCGCTTGTGACTCTCGTGTTCACGACGGCCTTCCCTCACACAGCTTTCATGTGGTGGACCCTCGGGGTGGTTCAGGTTTCGCTAGCTGCGACCTGTCTGAACCTTCTCAACGCGGCGTTTCTCGCCCACGATCGCGAAGCCATCGGGCACCTCCGGGGCGCCTGGGGCGAGGAGAACACTCGGACCGAGCTCCATCGTGCAAGGCGCAAGGGCCTGATCTGGGGATGGGTTGACAGCATCACCCTTCGGACAGGGGATCTCGACCACCTAGTCGTCACGCGGAAGGGCGGGTTGGTCGCGGTCGACTCGAAGTGGCGCCATCTGGCCACCGACACTGGCGAGATGGCAAGAGCTGCAACGAAGGCGCGCCTTCGAGCCGAGGGGTTGGCCCAGAGTCTCCTAAAGAGCGAACGACGCGCCCGGCACCGCGCTCGCGCCAGTTCCCTGCCCGTCACCCCCGTGGTCGTGCTGTGGGGCGCTGCCCAACATGCGGTCCCGGACGGCGCGCGCGTCGACGACGTGGAATTCGTCGCCGGCCGGCGATTCGTCGACTGGCTCACGGACCTCACGGGTGACGAGATCGAGGAGCACGCGGCAGCAGACATTCTTGCGCGCCTCGAAACGTACCGCGCAGCCACCTGGACCAACGCTGAATCTGCAGCGCGGTAAGTCACCGCCGTACCCCTGCCCGTTGCCCGATTCTGCAGCCGAGACCCGCGACGTCCCGGAGCAGAACGGGTCAGATCCGTCTGCTCGAATGTCCGGTTACCGAGGGCGTGTCCAAGCGAGGCAAATGCTAGCGCTGTTGCCGCATTGGCAACTCACGTTGCCTAGTTGCAGGAGGCTTCCGCACCTTGACCGCAGTGACGAAAACCTCTGTAGGTTGGCGACCGTTAAACGTTCGATACGGCTAGCCGAGCCTCCTGCCGCAACGCTTCGCGCAGTCCAGCACCGCGTCATGCGGTCGTCAGTGACTTCGGGGAATTGGACCCTACGGGTGCTGGATTTGGTCGATTGGAACCGTGAACTTGCCGATCACTCGCTGACCCTCTACTTCGTACACATCGAGGATGCGCGGCTCTGGTGTGTTGGGCGGATCCTCGAAATACGGCACAAACGCTAGGTCCTCTTTGTACACAAAGCCAGCAGCTCCATTGTCTGCCGTGACTCCGACGAGGTCCGGAGTCTCGGCCAGGCTGTCCGCTTCCGCGTCTGAACCGTAAGTCAGACCATGAGCGTTCGTTGGAAAATCGCTGGTTGCGAGTGGCGTCGGGAACTCAGAAGGGAACTGCGAAGATTCGGCACCAGGGTCACTGGCAAGAGGTGACGCTGCCTCGTCCTCACCGATCGCACCTGTCAACACGGCCAGGCTCGCACCGACAACCACGGCGGCGAGGAGAACGCCGGCGACAGTCCCCAAACGTCGTCGCCGACGCACGAGCCGCGACTTCTCCAGGACAGTCACTAGGTCTAGAGCCATCGGCGGCTCAGTAGCACGGATCCTGTTGCGCACTTCTTCGAGCTGTATGTCGGTCATGAGCGTGGCCCCTCTATTGCGGCTTCCAATCCTCGTCGTATGGTCGACAGGGCGCGGGCAGTGTGGCTCTTCACGGTGCTGGGGGCCATGCTGAGGAGGTCGGCGACGTCATGCACGGCTAGGTCTTCCCCCAAACGAAGCGCAATAACAGCGCGCTGACGTGGCGTCAGCTCACGTAGGTACGGCTCCAAGCCACCGCTGACGTCGACGTGGATAGCGGTGTCCGGTACGTCGGTCACGGGTATCTCAGGCCGCCGCTTCCTCAGGTACGACAAGCATTCATTGATCAAGATCCGCTGCGCGTACGCGCCCCGAGTGACGATGTCTCGCTTGCGCCACGTCGCGTGAATCTTGACCATTGCCTGCTGCGTCAGGTCCTCCGCCACCTGCCAGTCGCCGACCATCACGTACGCGGTGCGCCGCATAGCCGCCGACCTCGCGACAAAAAACTCCTTGAACGCTTGCTCGTCTGCGCTTGGTTCCACAAGGGCCTCCTAGCAAATAGGACGCCTCCGAGGGCGCCAACGGACTACACGAGCTCAGACGAAGACCATGAGCCCCAGGCAGCCACTCTCATGCGAGTTCACGTCCGGAGGGTGGGGCGGCTGCTGCGGGCTTCCCCGAGCGGGCCGCGCCCACCCCTGCGGTTGGCGCTGAGCTATTCGATCACAAAGTGCGCCTTGGCACACATCGCATCAACTAGTTGGGCGGCGTGATCACCCTTGTCCCACGTGCGCGCAAGGAGGCTGGTGCGGTCATCTCGTTCCACCAAGTCGCGGCACTCTGAGCAGACCTTCCAGGACTGGGCGAACATGTAGGGCTTGCCCTGCCTGACGTGAAATGGCTCATCGATGTGGAGCTGGCTCAGCGGACTCGGACCAAGGCAGAGCTGACACGAATCAACTTCGACGTCGTCGAGTGGCGTGTTCTCCGCCTCAACTTCCCAGTACGCGATGAACTGAACGTTCTCGTCCGCCGGTCCGCGTCGGGACCTATGTTCACGCACCACGGGCCCTCCTAATTGCCGGTTCCCGACTCAGGCGCCATCTTTCGGACGTCATTGTATTCCTTGATGTCCCAACCGCGGAAGTTTCGATACTCGGAGCCGACGCCGCAAATGCAAATCCAATCGACGTCGAAACGAATCATCGGGAACTTCGCATACCTATAGTAGTAGGTCCCGAATGATTTATTGAAGGTTGTTTTACCGTTACCCTGAGAAGCGGTTGCGATCACCTGCGCGACGGCAGATGAACTAGCTGTCTCATCGCCGGTCTTGCAAGTGAAGTCCGTGCCATTGGGAATGTTCACGCCGCACCAATAGGTAGCGTCGGCGTCGTAGGACGGACCGTAGACCCACCAGGTGTTGGCTCTGATCGCCCAGTAGTGCGAGTCTCCGCCGTTCAAAGTCTCCTTCATCTGAATTCTCACTCGGGCGTACCCGACGCAATGTCCACTCGACTTGCATTTGAGAAGGCCTACGTAAATCTTGTCCGACGTGTACACGTAGCCGTATGGGGTGACGTTCGATTCATCCCCACCGTAGAGCTTAAACCCTCGGGGGGTAGTAGCCGGTTGCGGAACGGGGATCTGCCCCGTGTCGACCGTCCCGTCTGGGATCCAATCGTCATTGTCCGCAGGTGGATCAATGACGCCATCGCCGTCGTAGTCTGCGGGCGAGAACAATGTCGGGTTGGAACGGACCTGTCCCCACACGTTGACGGTCTCCTCGCCCTGCGTGTAGCCCTCGTTCAAGTACCTGAGTGCGGTGCCACCGGAGCCATCGTCAGCCGGCTGAACCCGCTCCGCACCGGTGTCGCGTCGCTTGATGAACCTCGAACCATCCTCGAACTCCGTGACGTCGGCGAAGTAGTCGAAATCTCCCATGGCGTACCAGCCTTCGACGTCGACCACGACATCAATCGGCGACGACGAAGAGTTCTTGATGCGGATCGCGCCGCTGGCATCAATTGCCGTCGTCACACTGTTGGACGTGGTGGAACTCGAAGTGAAGTTCAGGGCCGCAGTTCCGGGCTCCGGAGTCCCGTCGGCCCAAACCTTGATCAGCCCTGACGTTGACGCAGTGTTGACCACGGCGATGTTGACCTGTGTCGCAGCCAGATCTGCTTCGGGCAGGCCGGCTACGCCGCCCATCGGGACCTTGAGCGATTGACCAGCGGGAATGGCTGTCGCCGGAGGCACCCGTGTGTCAAACGCGCGCCCCTGAAGCGGATGGAACGTTCCCGCAGTTGAGCCAGACGCGAAGTAGCCCACTACGTCGACAACCAAGTGCGCGTTCGCGCTGCCAAGTCGGATATCGAACGCGCCAGAGCCGCTGCCCGAAGTGGCCAGAGGCACGATCGCACCCATGGACTCTGCCGCAACCCCTCGGAAGAGCAGGGGCGAGTTCAACCGGTCGATGCAACACCGGGTTGTTGAAGGGAGCGTAGTTGGTCCTCGAAGACCTCAGCGGGCGTCTTCCACCCGAGGATCTTGCGGGGCCGGTTGTTGAGCGCGTGAGCGACCGCCTCGAGGTCCTCGGCCGACCAGCGCGACAGGTCCGTGCCCTTGGGGAAGTACTGCCGCAGCAGCCCGTTGGTGTTCTCGTTGCTCGGCCGCT
Organism: Nocardioides sp.; assembly: GCA_030698375.1. Lineage (GTDB taxonomy): Bacteria > Actinomycetota > Actinomycetes > Propionibacteriales > Nocardioidaceae > Nocardioides_A. Next base: position 142,256 of record JAUYLL010000125.1, read on the forward strand.
GCCACGGCGAGTGCGGGTCGGCGAAGAACACCCGCGTCCCAGTCTGCAACGCGAACAGCGCGTGACCCGAGAGTTCCTTGCCGCGATCCCAGGTCAGCGTCTTGCGCAGCTGCTCAGGCAGTTTTGTCATCGACGCCGTCAGCGCGGCGTTCATCGCGACCGCTCCGTAGCCGCCCAGCGACGGCCCGTTCTTCACGTACGGCTTCTCGCCCCAGCCCTCCATCCGCGGCAGGTGCACCAGGAGCGTCGAGCGACTGCTGCGCTCGACGAGAGTGCCGATCGCAGACCTGCCGGTGCCGATGATCAGATCGCCCTCCCAGTGCCCGGGGATGGCACGGTCCTCAGCCTCAGCGGGGCGCTCGCTGAGGACGACATCCGCGGTCACGTGACCCTGCGCCTTGTTCCTGGACCGGGCCCGCGGCTCCCGCAGCGCGCGGCCCGTGCGCAGACAGGTGACCAGCTCGCGCTTGAGCGCACCACGGCCCTCGATGAACAGCGACTGGTAGATCGCCTCGTGGCTGATGCGCATGGACTCATCATCGGGGAACTCGACCTTCAGGCGCTGCGCGATCTGCTCCGGACTCCACGCCGTCGACCACCGACGGTCCTGACGATGGGGCTTGTTCAGCCCCTTCCACGGCGGCGGCGTCGGACCCGACACGATCGTGCCGTCGGGACGGCGGACGTTCCCTGCGAGCCGGTCCTGGACGTACTCACGCAACTGGTCGTTGTTGACGAGCTTCGCGGTCTTCGGCCGCTTCGCGGCCTGCTGCGCCTTCCACTGCGCCACCACGGCCCGGTAGACCTGCTTGCCGCTCCGGGTCGCCGCATTGCGCCGCAACTCGCGTGACACCGTCCCCGGGTCGCGGCCAATCTCGCGAGCGATCTCACGCACGCCCCTGCCCTGGGCGTTGAGCAGCGCGATCTCCTCACGCTCGGCGAACGACAGATACCGCCCAGCGGGCTCATCCAGACTCAGCGGCGCCATCCCGCCAGCGTGGCGAAACCAGCGGCTCGTGACAGGCCACGACACTCCGACCTCGCCCGCGGCCTCGACTGTCGTGATCCCGGTCGCGATCAGACGCCAGAAGTCACGCTGCACAGCCCGCGACGGCTCCGGACGGCCCGGCGACCGCATCGCCGGCCGCAGCGCCCTGTCGGCGGCCCACTGCCGCCGCGCGCCCGCCGGTCGCTCCGGCCACGGCTTCCTCGAACTCGCCACCACACACCTCCGTGATCAAGGTGTTGCGACGACCAGTTGAATTCGCCAGGTCACCCCCGGTCGGAATGGGTGCTCCGGACGGGTAGGCCTTAAAGCTACCTGCGGCCGTCGGCTCAACGATTGTGAAATTGACGGCAACAGCGCTTGCGTTGGAAGGCACGTCGGCGTTCCCACCGATCTGGATCTTCTTTACCGTAGCCGCGTTGATCTTGCCCGTTGGAAGCCCCAGTCCGATCCGCGTGTCTACCAAGCGTGCCGGCGCGACGGTGTTGAACCCACCGGCCGCCGGTGCACCCTCGCTGTAGTAGCCCTGCACGTCCACGACGAGGTTCGTCGCCGCACTAGCCCGAAGCTGAATCTTGCCATCTGCGCCCAGGGCGATGATCGCGGTGTTTGACTCGCTCGAGCCAGCCGTAAAGTTGTGATACGTGACCACCGTGCTTGGCGTGGTTCCACTTGGCCCAGCGTTGATGTGCCCAGTGGTCGCAGGCGCGACAGTCTGAATCGCCCCGGGTCTGATGGAGGCTCTCAATCCTGGGAAGGATGATGAGAGTCATGGCAGCACCGAGGAAGTACAGCGTGGAGTTGCGCGATCGCGCGATCCGGATGGCGCTGGATGCGCGGCGCGATCCCGAGACCC
>JAUYLL010000008.1 GCA_030698375.1 Nocardioides sp.
AGCGTGGCCGGGCCGACGGGAGTGGCCGAGCGCTCGGGGAGCAGCAGCTCGCCGGGCTCGCGGGGGCCCAGGACGGTGCCGCGGTCGACGTACTGGGTGAGCAGGCCGACGCGGGAGAGGTCGCCCACGAGCGCGGCGGCCACGATCACCCCGTCACGGACGACGAGCTTGCGGTGGGACCCGACCAGCGGGTTGGTCATCTCCACGACGTCGCCCTCGGCCCGCTCGGGGTCACCGAGCACCGCCACCTCCAGGTCGGTCGCGCGGAGCCGGGCGACCTCCCGGACGCCGGTGTAGGTGACGTCGTCGCCGAGGAGCCGGCGGGCGAGCACCTCGGCCTGCTCCCACCCCGGCGCGACGAAGCCGGCGACCCGGTCGCGGTGCTGGGCGCAGTCGCCGAGCGCGTGCGCGCGGGGATCGGAGACCGAGGCGAGGTGGTCGTCGACGACGACGCCTCGGCGGACCTCCAGCCCGCAGCGACGGGCCAGCGCGGTCGACGGGCGACCGCCCGCGGTGAGGACGACGAGGTCGGTGAAGAGCACGTGGCCGTTGTCGAGCCGGACGCCGACCGCGTGCTCGCCGTCGGGAGCGTCGACCAGGCGGACGGCGCGGGCGCCGGTGTAGACCGGGGTGCCCAGCCGGGCGAGATCGCGGGCGAGGACCCCGGCGCCGGCAGCACCCAGCTGGCGGGAGAGCAGGTGCCCGGCCCCCTCCACGACCTCGGTGACCACGGCGTGCGCACCGAGGGCGCGGGCCACCTGCAGTCCCAGGAGACCGCCCCCGACGACGACCGCGCGGCGCACCGGGACCTCCCGGTCGGTGACGGCGGCGCGCAGGCGCAGGCAGTCGGGCAGGTTGCGGAAGGCGTGCACGCGCGGGTCGAGTTGGCCGTCGGCCTGGACCAGGCCGCGGATCGGCGGGAGGGTCGGGATCGAGCCGGTGGCGAGGACCAGGTGGTCGTAGGGCAGCCGGCTCCCGTCACCCAGCTCGACCTCGCGGGTCGCGCGGTCGACGTCCTGGACCCGAATGCCGGTGCGCAGCTCGACCCCGTGTTCGGCGTACCAGGACGGGGCGCGCAGTGCGATGGCGTCGACGTCGTGGGTGCCCTCGAGGACCGCGGAGAGCAGGATCCGGTTGTACGCCGGCCCCTCCTCCTCGCCGATGACGGTCACGCTGCCGCCGTCGGTGACCCAGCCGCCGGCGACCAGCAGCTCGACCAGGCGCACGGCCACCATCCCGTGACCCACGACCACGACGTGGCCGCGCCCGGCGCGGCCGGGACCGCTGTCCGCGGCGCTCATGCCGTGACCTCCGCGGCGCAGACCTTGAACTCCGGCATCCGGCTCGCGGGGTCCAGGGCGTCGTTGGTGAGGCGGTTGGCGCCGACCCAGTGGAACGGCACGAAGACGGTGTCGGGCCGGATCGTCTCCACGACGCGGGCGGGGGCGCGCATGCTGCCGCGACGGGTCCGGACGCTGACCGGCTCGCCGTCGGTCGTGCCGAGCCGGCGGGCGAGCATCGGGTGCATCTCGACGAACGGGCCGTCGTCGGGCAGGTCCTTGATCCGCCGGGTCTGTGCGCCGGACTGGTACTGGCCCAGCACCCGCCCCGTGGTCAGGTGCAGCGGGTACTCCGCATCGGGCTGCTCGGCGGCGCCCCGGTGGTCGGTCACCAGGAAGCGTGCGCGGCCGTCGGGGTGGGCGAAGGAGTCGGCGAACAGCCGCGGTGTGCCCGGGTGCCCGACCTCGGGGCACGGCCAGAAGACCCCGTGCTCCTCCCGGATGCGCGAGTAGTCGATGCCGGCGTAGTCGGCCTTGCCCCCGGACGACGCCCGCGCAAGCTCGGCGAACACCTCCTCCGGGTCGGTCGCGAACTCCACCGGCGACGCCATCCCGGCGGCCAGCGCCGCGATCACGTCGAGGTCCGAGCGCACGCCCTCCGGTGGGGTGACGGCCGCCTGCCGCAGGATCACCCGGCCCTCGAGGTTGGTCATCGTGCCGGTTTCCTCCGCCCACTGGGTGACGGGCAGGACGACGTCGGCCATCGCGGCGGTCTCCGAGAGCACCATGTCGGCGACGACGAGCAGGTCGAGAGCGGCGAGCCGCTCGGTCACGTGGGTGGCGTTGGGGGCGGAGACCACGATGTTGGAGCCGAATACCAGCAACGCGCGGGGACCGGTCTCGGTGCCGAGCGCGTCGAGCAGCTCGTACGCCGAGCGCCCCTTCCCCGGGAGCGAGTCCGGGTCCACCCCCCACACCCGGGCCACGTGCGCGCGGGCCTCGGGGTCGTCGATCATCCGGTAGCCGGGCAGCTGGTCGGCCTTCTGGCCGTGCTCGCGCCCGCCCTGGCCGTTCCCCTGGCCGGTGAGGCACCCGTACCCGGCGCCGCGGCGGCCGGGCTGGCCGAGCGCGAGGGCGACGTACATCCAGGCCAGCACGGTGTCCGATCCCTGGGAGTGCTGCTCCACCCCGCGAGCGGTGAGCACCAGCACCCGGCCACCCCGCGCGGTGGTGCGCGCGAGGAGGTCCGCCAGCGCCCGGACCTGCTCAGCCTCGATCCCGGTGACCCGCTCGACGCGCTCGGGCCACCACGGCGCCACCGACCGGCGTACGGCGTCGAACCCGATGGTGCGCGCCGCGACGTACTCCTCGTCCACCGCGCCCGCGGCGACCAGCAGGTGCAGGACGCCCAGGGCGAGCGCCAGGTCGGTGCCCGGGACCGGCTGGAGGAGGAGATCAGCCCGGTCGGCCGTCGGGGTCCGCCGCGGGTCGACGACCACGACCGTGCCACCGCGCTCGCGGAGCCGGTCGAGGTGCCGCGCCGCGGGGGGCATCGTCTCGGCCAGGTTCGACCCGGCGAGCACGAGGACGTCGGTCTCCTCGACGTCGGCGAGCGGGAACGGCAGGCCCCGGTCCATGCCGAGCGCGCGGCTGCCGGCGGAGGCGGCCGACGACATGCACCAGCGGCCGTTGTAGTCGATCTGGCTGGTCCCGATCGCGACGCGTGCCAGCTTGCCGAGCTGGTAGGCCTTCTCGTTGGTCAGCCCGCCGCCCCCGAAGACCCCGATGGCGTCGGCACCGTGGGCGCTCCGGAGCGCGGAGAGCCGGTCGGTGACGAACCCGAGGGCCTCCTCCCAGCTGGCGGGCCGCAGCTCACCGCGGCTGCCGTCCTCGCGAACCTCCCGCAGCAGCGGGGTGGTCAGCCGCTCCCGGTGCCCGCGCAGACCCGCGGCGGTCCACCCCTTGCGGCAGAGGGCTCCCTCGTTGACCGGGAACTCCTCCCACGCCTGCACCTCCAGCGCGCGACCGGACCGGGTCAGTCGCATGCCGCACTGGAGCGAGCAGTAGGGGCAGTGGGTCTGCACACCAGGCATCGAGAGAGCGGGCATCGGGGATCAGATCCGCTTCCCGGCCAGGCTCGGCGTCGCGGCACCGAGGGCCCGCCCGCGGATGTAGAACACCCAGGTCACCACGGCGCAGACCGCGTAGAAGGCGGTGAAGACACAGAACGCGCCCTGGGTCGCGGTGCGCGGGTCGGCCACCCACGGGGCGGCGAAGGCGAGCGGGATGAGGAACCCGCCGATCGCGCCCACCGCACCGATCACGCCGAGGCCGGCCGAAGACTCCTTGGTGGCGGCCGCGAGGGCGGCGTCGCGCTCGGGCGTGCCCGCCTCGGTGGTGCGCTCGACCTCCGCGCGCCAGATCGACGGGATCATCTTGTACGTCGACCCGTTCCCGACGCCGGTGCAGGCGAAGACCACCAGGAAGGCGGCGAGGAACCACGGGAAGAGCGACTGGTTCTCGGTGGCGATCGTCGGGTCCTGTGCAGGGTTCGGGGTCAGCTGCACCACGGTCGCGAGCACGGCCAGGGTGGAGACGATCAGCCCGGCGAAGGCCGCCAGGGTGACGCGGGCACCGCCCAGCCGGTCGGCGAGCCAGCCGCCGAACGGGCGGGTCAGCGAGCCGATGCCGGCGCCGAGGAACGCGTAGTAGGCGAAGTAGATCCCGGTGCCCAGCGGCGACGGCGCCGGCACCCAGAAGTTCAGTTTGATCAGCAGCGGCATCGCCGCGGAGTAGCCGATGAACGACCCGAAGGTGCCGATGTAGAGCAGCGACATGATCCAGGTGTGCGGGCGTCGGACCACCCGCAGCTGCTCCCGGGGCCGGGAGACCGCGGTGCCCAGGTTGTCCATCCGCCTCCACGCCGCGAACGTCGCCACGACGGCCAGGCTGGCGTACACGTAGGCGGCGCGCTCGAGATGGATGCCCCCTTCGCTGGCCTTCACGATGCCGAAGATCCCGGCGCCACCCACGATCACCGGCAGCAGCAGCTGGATCAGCGAGACGCCGAGGTTGCCGCCCGCGGCATTGAGGCCGAGGGCCGCGCCCTTCTTGGCCGCGGGGTCGAAGAAGTTGATGTTCGCCATCGACGAGGCGAAGTTGCCCCCGCCGAAGCCCGCCGTCGCGGCGATCAGGCAGAAGACCCAGAACGGGGTGTCGGGGTTCTGCACGGCGACCGCGAAGAGGAGGGTGGGAATCAGCAGCAGGGCCGCGCTGATGGCGGTCCAGTTGCGGCCGCCGAACTTCGGCACCGCCAGCGTGTAGGGCAGCCGGAGCAGCGAGCCGACCAGGTTCGGGATGGCCACCAGCAGGAAGAGCTGCTGGGCGCTGAAGTCGAAGCCCTGGGCGAGCAGGAACGCCGAGGAGACGCTCCAGATCAGCCAGACCGAGAAGCCGAGGTGCTCGGCGAAGATCGACCAGACCAGGTTGCGGCGCGCGACCTGCCGGCCGGTCTCCTCCCAGAACGCAGGGTCCTCGGGGTGCCAGTCGTCGATCCAGCGGCCGGTACGCCGTGGGCGGTGCGGCGGCACGACGCCGGCGGGAGCGAGGTCCGGGAGGGTGCGGGTCGAGGCCATCGGGATCTCCTGTGCGAGGGGGTGGAGCGATGCTCGCCAGCCGCGGTTTCGCCCGCGGTGCCCCGCCGTGTCACGGGGGTCAACTTGTCCTCACGGCCTCACAACCGCTCCTTGGGAGTCGTGCGACCGCTCGTCGCGCCCCCGTCACCGCTGGGCGTACTCACCGTGGGGACCCCCCTCCGAGCGTGCGTAGGGTGACCGGGAACACACGAGTGGGTAGGGGTGTGCCGTGCCCGATGTCGGACGAGAGGGATGAAGCCGTGAGCGACGAGAAGCTGTCCAACCTGCTGCACGAGGAGCGCACCTTCGAGCCCCCCGCGGCGTTGGCCGCCTCCGCCAACGTCACGGCCGACGTCTACGACCGTGCCGCTGCCGACCCCCAGGAGTTCTGGGCCGAGGCCGCCCGCCGGCTCGACTGGGGCACCCCGTTCACCGAGGTGCTCGACTGGTCGAACCCCCCGTTCGCGAAGTGGTTCGCCGACGGCAAGCTCAACGTGGCCCACAACTGCGTCGACCGGCACGTCGAGGCCGGCCACGGCGACCGGGTCGCCTTCCACTTCGTCGGCGAGCCCGGCGACACCCGCACCATCACCTACGCCGACCTCAAGGACGAGGTCTGCCAGGCCGCCAACGCGCTCACCGAGCTCGGTGTGAAGTCGGGCGACCGGGTCGCGATCTACATGCCGATGATCCCCGAGACGATCGTCGCGATGCTCGCCTGCGCCCGGCTCGGCGCACCCCACACCGTCGTCTTCGGCGGCTTCTCCTCCGACGCCCTGGCCAGCCGGGTCACCGACTGCGGCGCCGAGGTCGTCATCACCTCCGACGGCGGCTACCGCCGCGGGGCACCCTCGGCGCTGAAGCCCGCGGTCGACGAGGCCCTGCAGAAGGCCGACGGCGTCCGCTCGGTGCTCGTCGTACGCCGGACGGGCGAGGAGGTCGCCTGGACCGAGGGCCGCGACGTCTGGTGGCACGACGTCGTCGGCTCGGCCTCGACCGAGCACAAGGCCGAGATGTTCGACGCCGAGCACCCGCTCTACGTGATGTACACCTCCGGCACCACCGGGAAGCCGAAGGGCATCCTGCACACCTCGGCTGGCTACCTGACGCAGGTGGCCTACACCTTCTGGGCGACGTTCGACCACAAGGAGGACGACGTCTTCTGGTGCACCGCCGACGTCGGCTGGGTCACCGGCCACTCCTACGCCGCCTACGGGCCGACCGCGGCCGGGGCCACCCAGGTCCTCTACGAGGGCACCCCGGACAGCCCCCACAAGGGCCGCTGGTGGGAGATCATCGCCGAGTACGGCGTGACGATCTTCTACACCGCGCCCACCGCTATCCGGACCTTCATGAAGTGGGGCCGGGAGATCCCCGACGAGCACGACCTCTCCAGCCTGCGGGTCCTCGGCTCGGTCGGCGAGTCCATCAACCCCGAGGCCTACACCTGGTACCGCGAGGTCATCGGTGGCGACCGCACCCCGATCGTCGACACCTGGTGGCAGACCGAGACCGGCGCCCACATGATCACCCCACTCCCCGGGGTGACCGCCGGCAAGCCGGGTTCGGCGATGGTCGCCTTCCCCGGCATCGCGGCGGAGGTCGTCGACGACCAGGGCGAGCCGGTCGGCAACGGCGAGGGCGGCTTCCTCGTCATCACGAAGCCGTGGCCCGCGATGCTGCGCACGATCTGGGGCGACGACGACCGGTACGTCGACACCTACTGGTCCCGCTTCAAGTCCCAGGGCTACTACTTCGCCGGCGACGGCGCCAAGAAGGACGAGGACGGCCACATCTGGCTGCTGGGCCGCGTCGACGACGTCATGAACGTCTCCGGCCACCGCCTCTCGACCACCGAGATCGAGTCCGCGCTGGTCTCGCACCCCAAGGTCGCCGAGGCGGCCGTCGTGGGTGCCAGCGACCCGACCACCGGCCAGGCCCCGTGCGCCTTCGTCATCCTCCGTGAGAACGCGGGCGACGGCGGCGACGACATCGTCGAGGAGCTGCGCAAGCACGTGGCCAAGGAGATCGGCGCGATCGCCAAGCCGCGTCAGGTGATGATCGTGCCCGAGCTCCCGAAGACGCGCTCCGGCAAGATCATGCGCCGACTGCTGCGCGACGTCGCCGAGAACCGCGAGGTCGGCGACGTGACGACCCTGGCCGACTCCTCGATCATGGACATGATCTCGAAGGGGATGACCGGCACCAAGGAGTGACCTGCGGTCGTGGGTCCGAGGGAGCGCTGGAGCGCGTCCTCGGGCCCACGACCCGACAGACTCCGGGTCAGTCCAGCTCCTCCGCGAGGACGGAGTCGTCGGTCTCGGGGCTGAACCGGTGCCGTGAGAGCACGGCCGCCCGCGCGATCGCGATCGCGCCCACGGCCGAGGTGGCCACCTGGAAGACGATCGCCACCACCGCGCGGATCGTCGGATCCCAGCCCGGCTGCACCAGGGCGGCCCCGGCGACCACCAGCGCCACGCCAATGCCGGCCGCGGTGGCGACCGCCGAGGCGCGGGTGTAGATGTCGGGGAGGCGCAGCAGACCGACACCGGCGGCGACGAAGACCAGCGCCCCAAGGACGCACAGCGCCTGGCCGGTGAGGTCGACCCAGCTCATCGCGCACCCCTGTTCAGCAGCCGTGCCAGCGCCAGCGCAGCGAGGAACGCCACCAGGGTGGCCACCAGCACCAGGTCGAAGACACCCTCGCTGCCCGCCCGCACGCCGACCAGCGCGATCATCGCGATGATCGAGAACGCGAGGAGGTCCGCGCCGATGGCACGGTCGCCCTCGGTGGGGCCGATGACGATCCGCACCACCGAGAGCAGGATCGTCAGCCCGACGCCCACCATCGCGATCTCGACGCCGATCACGGCTCTGCTCCCTTCGACGGATCGGGGACCCCGTGCAGCGTGGTGCCGCGCAGCATCCGAGCCTCCATGTCGATCAGGTCCTCGAGCGCGCTGGGCTCGTCGAAGTGGTACATCGAGTGCACCAGGAGCTCCCGCCGACCGTCGGCCGCGTGGACGACGCCGAGGGCCAGGGTCCCCGGCGTCAGGGTGATGAGCACCCCGATCAGCGCGGCGTGGCCGTCCCGGATGCTCTCCAGCGGCAGCCGCACCACTCGGGGGGTGGAGCGGTGACCGGTCGTCAGCACGTCGCTGAGCACCGACCACGAGGACCGGACCACCTCGAGGAGGTACCAGGCGGCGAAGCGGACGAACCTCCACGGCAGGCTCCAGGTGCTCATCGCAGCACCGCCTGCACGTACGCCGAGGGGTCCAGCAGGCCCTCGGCCGCGACCGTCGTCAGGGCCAGCAGGCCCTCGGCGCCCACGCCCAGGCCCAGGGTGGTGAGGGCCAGCACCGCAGCGGGAGCGGTGAGCGCCCACCCGATGCGGGGCGGGGCCTGTGTCGCGACTGCGGTCCGGACCTGGCCCGCCGACCCGGGCCCGGTCGCAGACTCCGGCTCCGGCTCCGGCTCGGGATCCCGGGAGACGAACACGGCGTTCCAGATCTTCAGCATCGACATCAGCGTGACCAGGCTGACCACCAGCGCGACCACCGCGGCCGCGATCTGCTGGGCGTCGACGGCCGCGACCACGAGCGTCAGCTTGGCCATGAAGCCGGAGAACGGCGGGAGACCGGCCAGGGACAGCGCCGCGACGGCGAACGCGACCGCGAGGACGGGCTCGCGGCGGGCGACCCCGGACACGCTGTCGAGCCGGTCGGTCCCGTGGCGGACCTCGATCGCTCCGACCGACAGGAACAGCGAGGCCTTCACGATCATGTGGTGGAGCAGGTAGAAGATGCCGGCGGCCAGGCCCGCGCCGGTGAAGAGCGCCACGCCGAGCAGGATGTAACCGATCTGGCTGACCATGTGGAACGCGAGGATCGAGCGCATCGTCTCCTCGCCGACCGCGCCGAGCACCCCGAGCAGCATGGTCAGGCTGAAGGCCACCACCCCGACCCACAGGTAGCGGCTGTCCCCGTCGAACGCGACCGCGTAGATGCGGTAGATCGCGTAGATCGCGACCTTGGTGTGCAGCGCCGAGAACAGCGCCGTGACCGCCGGCGAGGTGGTGGGGTAGGTGCGCGCGAGCCACCCGTACGCCGGCACCGCGGCCGCCTTCATGGACAGCGCGAACAGGCAGACGCCCAGCGCGGCGGCGGTGAGGCCAGACTCCTTGCCGGCGCCGGCGAGCTCGGCGAGGTTGACCGTCCCGGCGGTGCCGTAGACGAGCGCCACGCCGGCCAGGAAGACGGTCGAGACGAACAGGTTGAACGCGACGTAGATCCGCGACCCGGTCACCGAGCGGCCCGTGCCCCGGCCGCGGCGGGCCAGCACCAGCAGGCCGTACGACGGGAGCAGCATCACCTCGATGAACACGAACAGGTTGAACAGGTCCGCGGTGAGCAGGGCGCCGTTGACGCCGGCGGTGAGCACGAGGACCAGTGCAGGGAAGAGCGGTCGCGCTCCGGTGCCGGCGGCGAACGCGAACGCCACGCACACCAGGGTGAGGAACCCGGTGACGAGCAGCATCAGCCCGGAGAAGGTGTCCGCCACGAACGGGATGGCGATGCCGGCGGGCCAGCCGGCCACGCCGTGGGCCAGCACGCTGCCATCGGCGGTGGCCGCGACGAGGGCCGCGGACGCCACCACCTGCGCCCCCAGCGTGGCCACCAGCAGGGCACGGGCGACCAGCGAGGTGCCGCGGGCCGCGGCCACGAGTCCGGCCACCACCAGGGGGACGGCGACGAGGAACGGCAGCAGCGCCTCAGCGGTGGACGTCGTCATCGGGCACCTCCTCTCCGCTCAGGTCGTCGGTCAGGTCGTCGCCCCTGCGCCCCGCGACGGCCAGCACCAGCAGGTAGATCGTGATCGCGAACGCGATCACGATCGCGGTGAGGACGAACGCCGCGGGCAGCGGGTCGGCCGTCGAACCGGGGTCGAGGACCGACCCGAGGGCCTCACCCCGACGCTCCGGACCCCCCGCGGTGATGATGAGGAGGTTCACGGCGTGGCTGAGCAGCAGGAAGCCGAGCGCGATGCGCACCATCTCCCGCTGCAGCACCAGGTACGTCGCCCCGGCGACGAGCACGCCGATCGTGAGCGCCAGGACCATCATCGGCCGACCCCCTTCGCGCGCTCGTCCCCGCGGGCGGGGTGCAACGGACCGATCGCGACCGGCGGAGCCGGCGGGCGCGGGCGCAGGTCCCGCCCCTCGGGCACGTCCTCGGCGAAGGCCCGGACGTCGTCGGCCTCAACCACCCCGTCGTAGTCGTCGTCGGGGCCGTCGGCCGGGGCACCGAGAAGACCCAGGGCCGCCAGGATCACGCCCAGCACCGCGAGGTAGACGCCGACGTCGAACACGAGGGCGGTGGTGACGTGCACCCCGAGGACGTAACCGTCCAGCGGGCGCAGGAACGAACCGTCGAGCAGGCCGACGAACCCGGTCAGGACGGCGACGACGATGCCGGCGCCCGCCACGCGCAGGTACGGCCACCGGGGCCGGCCCTGCTCGTCGCTGGGAGCCGCGAGGTAGGCGAGCGCGAACGCCGAGGCGCCCACCAGGGCTCCGATGAAGCCACCGCCGGGGGCGTTGTGGCCGCGCAGGAGCAGGTAGAGCGACCCGAAGAGCATCAACGGGATCCCGACGCGCGCGAGCACCGCGATGAACAGGGCGTTCGAGCCCGGCTCGGCCAGGTCGTCCCACACGGTGACGCCGCGCGACTCCGGGACCACCCCGGCCCGGACCGGACGGCTCGTGGTGCGCGGGCGCGCCACGGGTCGCGCACGGACCAGCGCGAGGATCGACAGTGCCGCGACCGCGAGCACCACGAGCTCACCCAGGGTGTCCAGCGCCCGGAAGTCCACGAGGATGCTGTTGACGACGTTGTCGGCGCCGGTCTCGTCCTGGGTGGTGGTGATGTAGTACTCGCCCGCCGGCGACAGCGGCCGTCGGCCGGTGAAGACCAGGGTGCCGACCGTCGCCGCCAGGCCGGCGAACACGGCCACCACGCCGGCGCTGCGCCGCCGGGCCGCCGAGGCGGGCCGGAACGTGCGTGGGAGCCGGGCGAGGACGAAGACCAGCACGACCACGGTGAGGATCTCGACCAGGAGCTGGGTCAGCGCCACGTCGACGGCGCCGAGGGAGAGGAAGAAGATCCCGACGGTGAAGCCCACGACCCCGGCGGCGACCACCGCGCCGAGCCGGCTCGAGGCACGCACCGTCGCGACGGTGCCCACCGCCACGACGAGGAAGAGCGCCAGGTCGAGGGCCAGGACCTCGCCGAGCGCGACCGGCACCGCACCCGAGACCAGCCCGGCGACGCCGAGCCCCGCTAGGACGGTGACCGGGACGACGAGGTGGGCTGCCGGCGCGTCGCTGCGCGTCAGGTCGCCGACCCGCCGCCCGCCGGCAATGGTCAGCTCCTGCAGCCGGGACACCACCCCGACACCGGTCCACGGCAGCAGCGCGCGCCCCTCGATCAGCCGGTCCACCCGGGCGCGCTGCCAGGCGAGCAGGAGACCGGTGAGGATCGCGAGGGTCGAGGCGACCAACGGGACGTTGACGCCGTGCCACAGCGCGAGGGCGTACGGCGTACCGCCCACCGTCGACAGCTGAGCGTCCCGCACCAGCGGGTCCACCAGCAGCACGGCGGGACCGAGCACGAGGCCCAGGACGGCGGTCAGGCCGACCATGGCGATCATCGACCGCGCCCCGGCGGCCGACGAGGGCTCGGAGCGGGGACCGGTGAGCAGCCCGATCACCAGGCGCGCGCTGTAGGCCACGGTGAGCACCGCCCCGACGGTGGTGACGACCAGCAACAGCCAGCCGACGGTGTGGCCCGCAGGAGGCTCGGCGACCGCCTCGAGGATCTGCTCCTTGGAGATGAAGCCGACCAGGGGTGGGATGCCCGCCATGCTCGCGGCGGCGAGGACGGCCGCCCCGGTGGTCCAGGGCATCGCCCTGCCCAGGCCCCCGAGCTCTCGGATGTCACGGGTCCCGACCCTGCGCTCCAGCAGGCCGACCAGCATGAACCCGGAGGACTTGAAGAGGGCGTGCGCGACGACGTGCACCGCTGCGGCGCGCAGCGCGGTCGGGGTGCCGATGCCGATGACGGCCACCAGCAGGCCCAGCTGGCTGACGGTGGAGTAGGCCAGGAGCTCCTTGAGGTCCGTGCGCTGGAGGGCGAACAGCGCCCCCATGAGCGCGGTGAACAGGCCCACCGAGACCAGCAGGACCCCCCACACCGGGCTCTCGGAGGCGGCCGGCGAGAACCGCATGAGCAGGTAGATGCCGGCCTTCACCATCGCCGCGGCGTGCAGGTAGGCGCTCACGGGTGCCGGGGCGACCATCGCGTCGGGCAGCCAGGAGTGGAAGGGGAACTGCGCGGACTTCGTCAGCGCCGCGACCGCGACGAGGATCGCCACGGAGGTGGCGAAGCCTGGGCGCTCGGCCCACGCCGGGGACTGCAGCGCCTCGCTGAGTCGGGTGGTCCCGGTGACGGCGATCGTCGCGGCGACCGCACCGAGCAGGCACAGGCCGCCCATCGCCGTGACGAGCAGGGTCCGCGTCGCCGGCGGGCCGGCGGTGGGACCGGAGCGCAGGATCAGCAGGTAGGAGCAGAGCGTGGTCAGCTCCCACGCCACGAAGAGCAGCACGAGGTCGTCGGCGAGCACCAGCAGCAGCATCGCCGCGGCGAAGGCCGTCATGAGCACGAAGAAGCCGGTCGAGCCCGAGGTCACGTAGGACGCCGAGTAGGCCATCACCACCGCACCGATAAGCAGCACGACCAGGGCGAAGAGAAGCCCCAGCCCGTCGAGCCGCAGCGCGAGGGCCACGTCGATCGTCGGGACCCAGTCCAGCCGCACCTGCGTCGGGGCGCGCGTGCCGTCGTACACGGCCAGGGTCCATGCCCCGAGGCTCGCCAGCAGCGCCGCGAGCGGCCAGCCGGCCCGCGGACCGAGCACGCGGGTCAGCGGCCACGCGACCAACGGCACCAGAGCCGCGGCGGCGGCGATCAGGGCGAGGTGCACAGCAGAGTCGTCCTTCGGGGTCGTCGCGGGAATCGCCGACCAGACTTCCCGGCACACCGCCGGTGACTCTAGCAAGGGCCCCCGCACCGGCTGGAGGGTCGGACCCGAGGTGTGGAAACCCCCCTGGAGAGGGAACCTGCACCCGTGAGCGCCGCGCCCTGGATGCCCTAGGCTCCGACCAGACGTCATCGCGCGCCGCACGACCGGAGCGTGAGAACCAGGAAGGGACCCATGGCACCCGCTGATCCGACGATCGACCCCCAGCCCGTCCGCACCCCCGACGACGACCCGACCATCGGGCGTCTCGTCGCCGACGCGACCCGGGACATCTCGTCGCTGATCCAGTCCGAGATCCAGCTGGCGAAGTCCGAGCTCAAGGTCAGCGTGACGAGCGGCGGGATCGCGGCCGCGCTCTTCGTGCTGGCGGGCTTCATCCTCCTGCTCAGCGTGATCTTCCTGTCGGTGGCGATCGCCTACTTCATCTCCATGACCGGGCTGCACCTGGCGTGGTGCTTCCTCATCGTCTTCGGTGTCTACGTCCTGAAGGCCCTGCTGCTGGCCTTCGTCGGCTACCGGAAGATCAAGAAGATCGGTCCGCCGCGGCGCGCGATGAAGCAGGCGAACGAGACCAAGCGCGTCCTCACCCGCAAGACGTGACCGTCCGCGGCGGGCGGCCGTGACCGCCGCGGTCGACCTCCCGGGGCCCTGGCGCCACCAGCGGGTGGCGGCGAACGGCGCCCGGTTCCACGTCGCCGTCTGCGAGCCGGAGCACCGTCCTCCGCCCACGCCCGGCCACGGCCCCCGGCCCGCGCCGCTCGTCCTGCTCCTGCACGGCTTCCCCCAATTCTGGTGGTCCTGGCGCCACCAGCTGCCCGCCCTGGCGGCCGCCGGGTACCGGGTGGCCGCCCTCGACATGCGGGGTTACGGCGGGTCGGACAAGACCCCGGACGGCTACGACCCCACCACGCTGGCCGCCGACGTCGCCGGGGTGGTCAAGGCGCTCGGCGCCCCCGACGCGGTACTGGTCGGCCACGGCTGGGGCGGCTACGTCGCCTGGGCGACCGCCGCCCTCCGTCCCGCGCAGGTCAGCGCCCTGGCCACGGTCGCCGCACCGCACCCCACGCTCATGTTCCGCGGGCTGCGCCGTCCCGCCGGGCGCCGGGCACTGGCCCACTTGCTTCGGATGCAGGTGCCGTTCCTGCCCGAGCGGCGGCTCGCCGACCCCACGAGCGGCATGCTCGCCGAGCACCTGGTGGCCTGGTCGGCCACGTCCTACCCCGACTCGGCGACACTGAGCACCTACCAGGAGGCGCTCGCCCTCTGGCCCTCCTCGCACTGCGCCCTGGAGTACCACCGCTGGCTGGCGCGTTCCCGGCTGCGCGCCGACGGACGCGCCTTCCGCGACGCCCTGCGCCGCCCCGTGGACGTCCCTGTCCTGGAGGTGTACGGCGGCCGCGACCCCGCGGTGCCCGTCCCGCGGGACGGATCGCTGGACCGCATCCTCACCGGCCCGCACACCCGGGTGACGATCCCGGGCGCCGGGCACTTCGTGCCCGAGGAGGCGCCCGAGGAGACCACCGCGGCGCTGCGCGGGTGGCTCAGCAGCCTCTGACCGCGCCCGACCGAGCAGGTGTGAGGCGACCTCGAGAGCTCAGGCGCAGTCCTGGGTGCTCACCTGGGCGTCGGAACCCAGCCCGTTCGCCGCGGCCGCGGCCACCTGGTCGGCGGTGAGCGCGTAGCCCGTGTCCGGGTCGCTGACCGACGCCGCGAAGATGACGCCGACGACCTCCCCGCGTCGGTCGACCAGCGGGCCTCCGGAGTTGCCGGGGCGGACCAGCCCACGCAGGGCGTAGACCTCGCGCACCACGACCCCGCCGCCGTAGATGTCGGGGGACCGCAGCCGTTGCTCGCCGCGGATCCGCGCCGCCTGGACGTTGTAGGGCCCGTCGTTGGGGTAGCCGAGCACGGCCGTGGGGTCGCGCGGGCTGGCATCGCGCTGGAAGCGGAGGAACGGCCGGCCGGTGTTCCCGACGGCGAGCACCGCCACGTCGATGTCGGGGTCGTAGTGGACCACCGTGGCCTCAACCTGCTTGTCACCCACCAGCACCGTCGGCCGGTCGACGCCGGCCACCACGTGGGCGTTGGTCATGACCCTGTTCGAGGAGTAGAGGAAGCCGGTGCCCTCGACACCCCGACCACAGTTGTTCTGGCCCCGGATCTTCAGCACGCTCTGCTCGGCGGCCTGGACGCCCGGCTGGCGGCCGATCCGACCGGGCGGTGGCCCGACGTCGACGATGCGCTCGGGCGCGAACGGCTCGAGGTAGCGCGGGAAGAAGCTGGAGCCCACCACGTCGTTGAACGCCTGCAGGCCCTGGTGGACCGGCTGGGGCACCACCTGGTCGACCTGGGCGAGCACGGCGGAGGAGCGCACCAGCGGGCTGACGGTCGGGATCTTCGACCCGCTGACCGCGACGCCGAGGGCCCACGAGACCAGCAGGACCGCCACCGCGCTCAGGGCCGCTCCCCCGACGGCGTCGAGGGAGCGAGCCGGTTGCCAGGTGACCTGGTCGCGCAGCCGGCCCCCGGCGTACTGCAGAACCGCCTGGCCGAGGGAGGCGCAGATGAGCACCACGAACAGCGCCCCGAGGGAGACCCAGACCGCGGGGGCGGCGCCCCCGAGCAGCTGTGGCGCGAGCCAGATGCCGAAGAGGCCTCCGAGGAGGAGGCCGGCCGTGGCGAAGGCCCCCGAGATGAAGCCCTGCCAGTACCCCGAGAGGGCGTAGAGCAGGACGACGACGACGAGCACCCAGTCCAGTGCGTTCACGACAGGTCCTCCCGCAGCATGTCCTCGGCCTTCCGCATCCGGTCGGTCGCCTCGTCGGGCACGATGAGCATATGGTCCGGCAGGTCACGGACGTCGGCGGTGTCCTCCCACGGGCGGGTCATGCCGATGAAGTCGAAGAGCCGCGCGATCACGCCGGCGGTGAAGCCCCAGAGGATCAGCTCCTTGGCGTCGCCGATGAGGAACGCCGGGCCGAGCCAGCCCGAGGGGTGGCGGACGTGGATCCGGTGAGTCGGGTCGAGCAGCTCCTCGATCGGCACACGCAGCACGGCGTGCACCTCGTCGGGGTCGACCACCGAGACCGGGCACTCCTCGCGCCACCAGGCGATGACCGGGGTGACCGCGAAGTTGCTCGGCGGCAGCCACAGCTCCGGCAGCTGCCCGAGCACCTGCACGCCGGCCGGGTCGACCCCGACCTCCTCCTCGGCCTCGCGCAGCGCGGTCGCGACCACCGAAGCGTCCCCGGGGTCCATCGTGCCGCCGGGGAAGGAGACCTGGCCGGGGTGGGAGCGCATGTGGTGGGCGCGCTCGGTGAGCAGCAGGTCGGGCCCCTGGGCGCCGTCGCCGAAGAGCATGAGCACCGCGCTCGACCGCGCACCGGAGTCCGGCGGCGGCACGAAGCGGGTCAGGTCGTGGCCGGTGATGGAGTCCAATGCCTCGTGCACCGGCAGCAGCCACGAGGGCAACGGGTGGGTGCTCACAGCCGCACCCCCAGGTGCTCCTCTACGAGGCCCTCGAGCTGGCCCAGGCTGGTGATCTCCAGCCCCTGGGCGTAGCGCACGTGGCCGTCACCGTCGACGAGGACGAGCATCGGCAGCCCTCGCACCCGCAGCGGAGCCCCCAGTTGGAGGTCCAGGTCCACCACCTGGGGGTACGTCGCCCCGGTCTCGGCCAGGAGGTCGATCGCCCGGGCCGGCTGGGTGTCGTTCCAGTTCACGCCCCACACTGCGACCTGGTCGCCGTACCGCTCGTGGAACTCCTGGTAGATCGGGAGCTCCTCGCGGCAGGGGGCGCACCACTGCGCCCAGAGGTTGAGCACCAGGGGGCCGTCCAACCGGGCGAGGTCGACGGCGGGCCCACCGCCCAGGCACGGCAGGCTGAGGTCGGGCAAGCCGTCGGCACTCTCGGCAGCCGCTCCGGGGACGCAGGGCTCGATCCCGGCGTCGTTCTTCGCGTCCCGCAGGGCCGGGGTGTCGAGCACCACCCGGCTGGTGAAGGTGCGCTGGCCGGTCCCGCCGTCCTCCCCGTCATCGGCGCCCGTCAGCGCCCACGCGGCGAGGCCACCCACCACCAGCACGAGGGCCAAGGCCCCGAGGAACGAGCGCCACACGCGCACGCCGGAGGGGGTCGGGTCAGCCACGGGGCCAGGGTACGGCGCACCCGGCGACGCCGGCCCGGGCGTCCTCAGGCGCGTCCCTCGGTGCGCACCAGGGCGGCGGCCTCGTCCGGGTCGGTCGGCCCCTCGCCGTACGCCGGGCACCACCGGGCGACCGGGCAGGCCCCGCAGGCGGGGGTGCGCGCGTGGCAGCGCCGCCGGCCGTGCCAGATCAGCCGGTGGCTGAGCATCGTCCAGTCCTTCGCCGGGAACAGCGCACCGATCGCGTGCTCGACCTTGACCGGGTCGGTCTCCGCGGTCCACCCGAAACGCCGGACCAGCCGACCGAAATGGGTGTCCACGGTGATCCCCGGGACGTCGAAGGCGTTGCCGAGCACCACGTTGGCGGTCTTGCGGCCCACCCCGGGCAGGGCGACGAGGTCCTCCAGCCGGCCGGGCACCTGCCCCCCGTGCTGCTCGACGAGGGTCTGGGAGAGCCTCAGCAGCGACTCGGTCTTGGCGCGGAAGAACCCGGTCGGCTGGATGATCTGCTCGAGCCGCTCCCGGTCGGCGGCCGCCATCGCGAGCGCATCGGGGTAGGCGGCGAACAGGGCCGGGCGGACGGCGTTGACCCGCCGGTCGGTGGTCTGCGCCGACAGCACGGTCACGACGAGCAGCTCGAAGGCGTCGGCGAAGTCGAGCTCGCAGCGCGCCTCGGGGTAGGTCTCGGCGAGGACCCGGTGCATCTTCCGCGCCCGGCGGACCAGCACGGTGTCGGGACGGTCGGCCGGGGGCCGCGAGGCGGGGGCTGGCACGCCGGTCACCCTACGTCGCGACGTGCCGCCCGCCCACGCGTGTGAGGTGGAGCACGGGTTCTCCGATAGAGTGCGCGCGGACAACGAGAGGATGATCACCGTGGACAACGACGTGCTCCGTCAGGCACCGCTCTTCAGTGCCCTGGACGACGAGGCCGCGGCCGCGCTGCGCTCCTCGATGTCCGAGACCCGCCTGCGCCGTGGGGAGGTGCTCTTTCACGAGGGCGACTCCGGCGACAAGCTCTACGTGGTCGCCGACGGCAAGGTGAAGCTGGGCCGCACCTCCGCCGACGGTCGCGAGAACCTGCTGGCGATCCTCGGCCCGGGCCAGATGTTCGGCGAGCTGTCGCTCTTCGACCCCGGTCCCCGCTCGGCCACCGTCACCGCGGTCACCGACACGACCTTCACCTCGCTCTCCCACGAGGACCTGCTTCGCTGGCTCGAGGGCCGGCCCGACGTCGCTCGTGGTCTGCTCACCCAGCTCGCCGGCCGGCTGCGCAAGGCCAACGACGTCGTCGCCGACCTGGTGTTCTCCGACGTCCCCGGCCGCGTGGCCAAGGCCCTGCTCGACCTGGCCGAGCGGTTCGGCCGCACCGCCGACGACGGCGTGCACGTCCACCACGACCTCACCCAGGAGGAGCTCGCCCAGCTAGTGGGCGCCTCCCGCGAGACGGTCAACAAGGCGTTGGCCGACTTCGCCTCCCGCGGCTGGGTCCGTCTCGAGCCGCGCTCGGTGGTCATCATGGACATCGAGCGCCTGGGCCGCCGCGCCCGCTGACCCCTCAGTCCCAGAACACGGGGTTCCGCATCCCGAGGGCGGCGACCGCCAGCGTCGTGGCCGCCGCGAGGGCGGGGACGCACACGAGCCACCCCGCGATGCCGTCGGGCCATTCCCGGTACTCCGACTGGTCGGCGGACCCCAGCCACGCGATGAACATGACGCCCAGCGCGGCGATCGCCACGGCCAGGCAGGCGGCTGCGAGTGTGTTGAGCACCCTCGCCGCCACCAGCATCGTCTCGCTGGGAACGACGTCATCCGTCTGATCGATCCCTCTCATCGGGGAGTCTCGCAGTCACCAGTTGACTGGCGGATTCCCCGATGGCGCTTCGGGGTCAGCGTCAGAGCAGCGTGACCCAGTAGTCCCAGAACCGCGCCAGCGCGAGCCCGGCGACGAGGATCACGACGAGTGCGGGCACCACGAACGAGTACGCGCGCAGGGTCCGGATGAACCCGCTCTCGGCCATCCGCTCCCCCAGCACGCCGGACTCCAGGCAGTGCCTGGCGACGTACCAGGACAGCGGCAGCACCGCCGCCCAGACGACCATGCAGTACGGGCAGAGCGCCCCGATCCGGTAGAGGCTCTGGAAGACCAGCCAGCCGACGAAGACCGCGGCCAGCGTGACGCCGGCCAGCAGCCCCAGCCAGTACCAGCGGGCGTACCGCGCCCCGGCGAGCAGCCCGGCACCGGTGGCCACCACCACCGGGAAGGCGGCGACCCCGATGACGGGGTTCGGGAAGCCGAGGAGCGCCGCCTGCTCGCTGGTCATCACCGACCCGCAGCTGAGCACCGGGTTGAAGCTGCACGACGGGACGTACGACGGGTCCCCGGCGAGAACGATGCGCTCGATGAGCAGCGCGGCGGAGGCCACCAGGCCGACCAGGCCCGCGACCAGGAGCAGCCAGGCCAGCCCCCGCGACGGCGCGGGAGGAGCCGACGGAGCGGGCGGAGCGGGCGAGGATCGGGCCACCGGCGTACCGGACGTGCTCATCAGGCCAGGTGCTCCAGCTGGGCGCGGACGCTGAGCTCCGCGGCGCCCCACAGGACCGGGTCCACGTCGGCGTAGACGGTCTCGACGACCTGGCGCGGGTCGGCCTCGGCGACAGGGACCCCCAGGTCGCGCACCGCCTCCCGCACCTGCTCCAACCGTTCGGCACGATGGCTGCGGTAGTAGTCGAGCACCGCCAGCGCATCCGAGATGACGGGGCCGTGGCCGGGCCAGATGGCGCTCGCCTCCTGCGCCTCGGCCAGGGCGTGCAAGCGGTCCAGCGAGTCGAGGTAGGCCCCCAGCTCGCCGTCGGGGTGGGCGACGACGGTCGTGCCGCGGCCGAGCACGGTGTCACCGGTGAGCACGACCCGCTCGGCGGGCAGCAGGAAGGACAGCGAGTCGGCGGTGTGACCGGGGGTGCCGACGACGTGGACCTCGAGCCCGTCGACGGCGACCACGTCCCCGTCGGCGAGGCCCTCGCCGCCGAGCCGGTGGGCGGGGTCGAGCGCACGCACGCCGCAGCCCATCCGCTCCGCGAAGGTCCGGGCCGACTCGGAGTGGTCGGCGTGGTGGTGGGTCAGCAACACCACCGCCACCTCACCGGCGGCCTCGGCAACGGCGTCGAGGTGCGCGAGCACCTCCGGGCCCGGGTCGACGACGACCGAGCGGCGGGCGTCCGGCTCGCGGAGCACCCACGTGTTGGTGCCGTCGAGGGTCATGTGGTTCGCGTTCGGCGCGAGCACGCAGCTGCCACGCTCCCCGAAGGCGCCCCCGGCCCAGCTCACGACGTCCCCGCGGGCCGCCGGCGCGCCACCAGCGGCCGCAGCCGGTCGGGCATCGACATGGTCCAGCCGTCCCCGAGCGGCTCGGCGGTCGGCGTGAACATCTCCGCGCGCCGGCAGCTGGCCTCGGCCAGGACCGCGTCGGGATCGCCGTACTGGCTGATCTCCAGGCAGGTGAGGTAGGTCGGCGGGAGCATCGCGAGGCTGCCGGCGTCGGCCTGCGCCGCGGCGGCACCCGTGGGCAGCCAGACCACCTCGGAGGACTCCGTGGAGACGTCGCGGGTGATCTGCCCCTCCGGCATCCGGGCCACGAAGAACCAGGTCCGGAAGCGGCGGGGCTCGAAGACCGGCGTCAGCCAGGCGTCCCACACACCGAGCAGGTCGGTGCGCAGCACCAGCCCGCGCCGGGTGAGGAACTCGGTCATCGCCAGCTCGCGCGACTCCAGCGCGACGCGGTCGGCCTCCCAGTCGTCCCCGGTCGTGTCGGCGACGACGGCGTCGGTGGTGCCGGCCAGCAGCACCCCGGACTCCTCGAAGGTCTCGCGGACCGCCGCACACACCAGGGCGCGGGCGATCTCCTCGTCGTCGCACCCGAGCCGCTCGGCCCACTCCCGCGGCGTCGGACCAGCCCAGGCCACCGTGGCGTCGAAGTCACGGGAGTCGACGCCACCCCCGGGGAAGACCGCCATCCCGCCGGCGAAGTTCATGGAGACCTGGCGCCGCAGCAGGTACGCCGCGGGCCCGTCCGCGGGGTCGTCGCCCTGCCGCAGCAGCACGACGGTGGCGGCGTTGCGCGGCTCGGCCGGCTCGCGCGTCCCGTCGGCGTACGCCTGGACGGCCTCGACGAGGTGGTCCGGGAGCGGCACCGGCGGGAGCGGGATGCGCATCAGACCTCCACCACCATCTCGACCTCGACGGGGGCGTCGAGCGGCAGGACCGGGACGCCGACAGCCGAGCGGGCGTGCCGGCCGGCGTCGGCGAACACCTCCCCGAGCAGCTCGGAGACGCCGTTGGCAACCTGGGGCTGGCCGGTGAAGTCGGGCGTGGAGGCGACGAAGACGGTCACCTTGACGATGCGCTTGACCTGGGCGAGCTCACCGATCTCGGCGCGTACCGCGGCGATCGCGTTGAGCGCGCACTGCCGGGCGCAGTCGTAGGCCTCCTCGGCCGACACCTCGCCCCCGACCTTGCCGACCCGCAGCAGCTCGCCGTCGGCCATCGGGAGCTGACCGGAGGTGAAGACGTGGTCACCGCTGCGCACCGCGGGGACGTACGCCGCCACCGGCGCCGCCACCGGCGGCACCTGCAGCCCGAGGTCGAGCAATCGCTCCTCGGGGGTCAGCGCCGGGCCGGTCATGCCGGCTTGGGCCGCTTGAAGTAGGCGACCAGGTTCTCGGGGTTCATGCCCGGCACGATCTGCACGAGCTCCCAGCCGTCCTCGCCGAAGTTGTCGAGGATCTGCTTGGTCGCGTGCACGAGCACGGGCGCTGTCAGGTACTCCCACTTGGTCATGCCCGCGACCCTACTCCCGGTCCTAGGGTGGCCCGATGGCTGACCTGGACCCCGACCGGACCACACCCGACGCCGTGCTGCGCTACGCCGCGCACGACGAGGGGATCCTCGACGTCCACCTCCCCCCGTCGTACGACGCCGGCGACGGCGGGACGGACGCCGCCGCGGTGCTGTTCCTGGTCCACGGCGGGTTCTGGCGGGTCGAGCACGACCGCACCCACACCCGGCCGATGGCCCGCGCCCTGGCCGACGCCGGCCTCGTGGTCGTCACCCCGGAGTACCGCAGGGTCGGGGGCCGCGGGGACCTGGCCGGCGGCTGGCCGACAACGGCCGAGGACGTCGCGACGGCGTACGACGCGCTCCCCGGCCTGCTCTCGGAGCTCGGCGTACGCATCGGTCGACTCACCGCGCTCGGGCACTCCGCCGGCGGGCATCTCGTCCTCTGGCTGGCCACCCGAGCCGACGAGGGGGACGGCCCGCGCCTGGACCGGGTCGTCGGGCTCGCCCCGGTCGGTGACCTGTGCGCCGCCGCGGCCGAGCGCATGGGTAACGGCGCGGTGCAGGGCTTCCTCGGCGGTGAGCCGGCCGACGTGCCGAGCCACTACGCGGCGGCCGACCCCGCACTGCGCCTGGACTCCCGTCCGCGCGCGGAGGTGGTCGTCGTCCACGGCGAGGCCGACGAGCACGTCGGCCTGGCCAACACGCTCGGGCTCGAGGCGCGCCACCCCTGGATCCTGCTGACCCGGATCGAGGGCGCCGACCACTTCGACGTCATCGACCCGGGCAGCGAGGCCTGGCCGGTCGTCCTCGCCGCCGCGCGCGCGGACGCCGTCGTTTGAACGACCGGGACGGAGCTCGCGAGGACGCGTGTGGGCCCCGCTCCTGGCTGCCAGGAGCGGGGCCCACGTGTCGTCGTACGCGACTCAGTCGGGGAAACGCGAGGGGGACCCTGCCCGGAACGGGGACCGGCCCGGGTGCCTCGACAAGTCGTCGCTGGTGTCCTGCACGTGGTCAGCCACGTCCTGCACCAGGAGCGCGCGCTGGCGGCGCCTGGAGGCGCGGTTCTCGGCCAGCAGGGCCTTCCCTGTGGACACCGCGATGAGCACCATCACGATGCTGAACGGCAGCGCCACGAGGATGGCCATGGTCTGCAGGGCAGCCAGCCCGCCCGCGAGCAGCAGCACGACCGCGATCGCTCCCTCGAGCACCGCCCAGAAGGCACGGCTGGCCCGGGGCGGGTTCGGGTCTCCGCCGGTGGCCAGCATGTCGACCACGAAGGAGCCCGAGTCGGAGCTGGTCACGAAGAAGACCACGATGACGAACAGCGCGATCACGCTGAGCACGGAGCCCAGCGGCAGGGTGTCGAGCATCTGGAAGAGCGCGGTGTCGGTGGTGACCGCGCCGTCCTCGCCAACGATGCCGCCGTCGCCGAACATCTCGGCGTACACCGCTGTGCCGCCCATGATCGAGAACCACAGCATGGTGACGAGAGTCGGGACGAGCAGGACGCCGAAGATGAACTCGCGGACGGTGCGCCCCCGCGAGATCCGGGCGATGAAGATGCCGACGAACGGCGCCCAGCTCATCCACCAGCCCCAGTAATAGGTCGTCCAGGCGCTGAGGAACGTCTCCCCCTCCTCGGGGTGGAAGGAGTACGTGTTGAAGGAGAGCCGCAGGAAGTTCTGCAGGTAGGAGCCGATCTGCTGCACGAAGTCGCCGAGCAGGAAGACGGTCGGCCCCAGGACGAGGACCGCGGCGAGCAGCACACCGGCCATCACCATGTTCATGCTGGAGAGCCACTTGATGCCCCTGTCGATGCCGCTGAGCACCGAGATGAGCGCGATCGCGGTGATGACGGCGACCAGCGTGACCAGCAGGATGTCGCCGACCTCACCGACGACCCCGAGGAAGGACAGGCCCGCGCCGATCTGGCTCACGCCGAAGCCGAGTGAGGTGGCGACGCCGAAGAGCGTGCCGACGATCGCGATGACGTCGATGACGTCGCCGACCCAGCCCTTGACCTTGTCGCCGAGCAGTGGCTCGAGGGCCCAGCGGATGGAGACCGGTCGGCCCTTCCGGTGCACGGAGTAGGCGATGGCGAGGCCGACGACGACGTAGATCGCCCAGGCGTGCAGGCCCCAGTGCAGGAAGGTCACGTCAAACGCGGTGCGGGCCACGGTCGCCGGGTCGTCGCCGGTGCCCGGCGGCGGCGAGACGTAGTGGTTCAGCGGCTCGGCGACACCCCAGAACACCAGGCCGATGCCCATGCCGGCCGCGAAGAGCATCGCGAACCAGGGCTTCATCCCGAACTCCGGGTCCTCGTCGTCCTTGCCGAGGACGATCGACCCCATCGGGGAGAACGCCAGCCACAGCGAGAACCCGACGAAGCCGGTGACGATCAGGACGTACCACCAGGCCAGGTCGGTGACGACCGTCGCGTTCGCAGCGCTCAGGGTCTCGCCGAGCTGGTCGGGGAAGACCGCTGCGACGACCACGAACGCCACCAGGAGGACGGCCGCCGGCACGAAGACCCTGGGGGAGCGGATGAAGCCGGGTCGGGCGCTGGGGGGACGCGGATCGTCGTCCACGTCCGGCGGAGATTGGGCGTCTGTGGTCACGGGTACCTCCGGATAGACAGGGTGCACCCCGACGGAGGGAAGGGGTGACGCTGGAGCCTGCCCGACCGCATGTCGGGACAAACGGTCGCCGGGGGCACCGTGACGATCCTCACCCGCCTCCAGGCCTCAGGCGCTCCGCAGCTCCGGCTCTGTCTTGGTGCGGACCTCATCCGCGGTGACGTCGGGGGCGAGCTCGACCAGCGTGAGGCCGCTGCCGTCGGGAGCGACGTCGATGACCGCGAGGTCGGTGATGATCCGCTGCACCACCCCACGCCCGGTGTAGGGCAGCGAGCACTCGTCCACGATCTTGTACGACCCGTCACGGGCCACGTGCTCCATCAGCACAATGACCTTCTTCGCACCATGGACCAGGTCCATCGCCCCGCCCATGCCCTTGACCATCTTCCCCGGGATCATCCAGTTCGCGATGTCCCCAGCCGCCGAGACCTGCATCGCCCCCAGGATCGCGGCATCGATCTTCCCGCCGCGGATCATCCCGAAGCTCGTCGCGGAGTCGAAGAACGACGCCCCGCGCCGCACCGTCACCGTCTCCTTGCCGGCATTGATCAGGTCCGGATGCTCGGTGCCCTCAACCGGATAGGGCCCGACCCCGAGGATCCCGTTCTCCGACTGCAGCACCAGCTCCACGTCCTCAGGCACGTAGTTCGGCACCAGCGTCGGCAACCCGATGCCCAGGTTCACGTACGAGCCGTCGACCAACTCCGCGGCCGCCCGCGCGGCCATCTCCTCACGCGACCAGCTCATGCCGACTCCTCCCCGCCCGGACGGACGGTGCGCTTCTCAATCCGCTTGTCCGCCGCCTGCTCCGGGGTCAACGCCACCACCCGGTGCACGAACACCCCCGGCAGGTGCACGTCGTTCGGCTCGATCTCCCCGGGCTCCACCAACTCCTCGACCTCCGCGATGGACACCCGCCCACACATCGCCGCCAACGGGTTGAAGTTCCGCGCGGCATCACGAAACACCAGGTTGCCGTGCCGATCGCCGCGCCAGGCCCGCACCAACCCGAAGTCCGCCACGATCGCCTCCTCCAGCACGAACTCCCGCTCACCATCAGCAGTCGGGAACCGCCGGGTCTCCTTCGGCGGCGAGGCCACCGCCACACCCCCCGCATCGTCATAACGCCACGGCAACCCACCCTCCGCAACCTGCGTGCCACCACCGGTCGCGGTGAAGAACGCCGGGATCCCCATCCCCCCGGCCCGCATCCGCTCCGCCAACGTCCCCTGCGGGGTCAGCTCCACCTCCAACTCCCCGGCCAGGTACTGCCGCGCGAACTCCCGGTTCTCCCCCACATACGAGGCCACCATCCGCCGCAACCGCCCCGCACCCAGCAACAACCCCAGACCCCAGTCATCGACCCCGGCGTTGTTCGACACCGCCTCCAACTCGCGCGTGCCCTGCTCCAACAAAGCCCCGATCAACACCGACGGGATCCCACACAACCCGAACCCCCCAACCGCCAACCTCGCCCCGTCACCGATATCGGCGACCGCCTCCACAGCACTCGCGACCGTCTTGTCCACGCGTTCTCCTCGTCGGCTCCGGCCGTGATCGGCCTGTGGTCGCCCCGGTGATCTGGGTCACCACTCTACGATCATTGACGTGAGCCCTCAGAACGAGAAGCCGCGACGCAGAGGCCGTCCCGGGTCGGACTGGTCGCAGGTGCAGGTCCACGTCGTAACCGGCAAGGGCGGAACCGGCAAGTCCACGGTGGCAGCGGCGCTCGCGCTCGCGCTCGCCTCCCGCGGCAAGCAGGTCCTGCTGTGCGAGGTCGAAGGCCGCCAGGGCATCGCCCAGATGTTCGACGTCCCGCCGCTGCCCTACGAGGAGCGCCCGCTGGCCCACGGCCCCGGCCACGACGGCGAGCCGGGCGGGGAGGTCTTCGCCCTGGCCATCGACCCGGAGTCCGCGCTCCTGGAGTACCTCTCGATGTACTACCGCCTCGGCCGGGCAGGGAAGGCGCTCGACAAGTTCGGCGTCATCGACTTCGCCACCACGATCGCTCCCGGCGTGCGCGACGTGCTGCTGACCGGGAAGGTCTACGAGGCAGCGCAGCGCAACAAGCGCTCCAAGGACGCGCGGCACTACGACGCGGTCGTTCTCGACGCGCCGCCCACCGGACGCATCTCCCAGTTCCTCAACGTCAACGACGAGCTCGCCGGGCTCGCCAAGGTCGGTCCGATCAAGACACAGGCCGACGCCATCATGACGCTGCTGCGCTCGCCGCGGACGGCGGTCCACCTGGTCACCGTGCTCGAGGAGATGCCCGTGCAGGAGACCGCCGATGGCATCACCGAGCTGCGCCGGGTGGGTCTCCCCGTGGGGGGCGTCGTGATGAACCTGACGCGCCCCCAGGTGCTCGACGGCGATGCCCGGGAGGCCGCCCTCGCCGATGCGCTGCCCCTGGCGGAGGTCGGCGCCGCCCTGGAGCGGGTCGGTCTCCCCGCCGACACCGCGCTGCTGGACGCGCTCGGGGCCGAAGGCCGCGACCACGCAGAGCGTCGACGGCTCGAGGACACCCAGCGTGCCCTGGTCGGGGCGCTCGATGTGCCGTCGTACGAGCTGACGCGGTTGCCGGACGGGGTGGACCTCGGCGGCCTCTACGAGCTGGCAGCCCAGCTGCGCGAGCAGGGGATGGCATGAGCAGGAGCACCCCGCGCGTCGGACCGTTGGCCGGTCACGGCCACGCCCCGCCCGCGCTCGACGTGGACGGCCTGCTCGACGACCCCGCGACCCGGATCATCGTCTGCTGCGGCTCCGGCGGCGTCGGCAAGACCACCACCTCGGCCGCGCTGGCCCTGCGTGCGGCCGAGCGCGGCCGCAAGGTCGTCGTCCTCACCATCGACCCGGCCCGGCGCCTGGCGCAGTCGATGGGGATCGAGGTGCTCGACAACGTCCCCCGCCCGGTGCCCGGCTCGGGGACAGCAGCGGGCGGCTCGCTGGACGCGATGATGCTGGACATGAAGCGCACCTTCGACGAGGTGGTCGAGAACCAGGCCACTCCGGAGAAGGCGAAGCAGATCCTGGAGAACCCCTTCTACATCGCACTCTCGAGCTCCTTCGCCGGCACCCAGGAGTACATGGCGATGGAGAAGCTCGGCCAGCTCCACAAGGACGCCCAGCGCACCGGTCGGTGGGACCTCGTCGTGGTGGACACCCCGCCGTCACGGTCCGCGCTGGACTTCCTGGACGCCCCCGAGCGGCTCTCGTCCTTCCTCGACGGCCGGTTCATCCGGCTGTTGCTGGCTCCTGCGAAGGGGCCGGCGCGGCTGATGACCGCCGGTCTGGGCGTGGTCACCGGAGCGCTCAACAGGATTCTCGGCACCCACGTGCTGCGGGACATGCAGACGTTCGTAGCGGCCTTCGACACGCTCTTCGGCGGGTTCCGGCAGCGGGCACAGCACACCTTCGAGCTGCTCCAGGCCCCGGGCACAGCCTTCCTCGTGGTGGCCGCGCCCGAGCCCGACGCACTGCGGGAGGCGGCGTACTTCGTCGAGCGGCTCTCGGAGGAGCGGATGCCGCTGGCCGGGCTCGTCGTCAACCGGGCGAGCGTCGATCCGTCGGCCGGACTCTCGGCCGAGCAGGCGGTCGCCGCCGCGGAGCGCCTCGACGCAGCGGGCGAGGACAGACCGTCCTCGGAGGTGGCGTCCGGGCTGCTGCGGCTCCTGGCGGAGCGGCAGCGTGTGGTCGCGCGGGAGACCCGACTGCGGCAGCGGTTCGCGACAGCACACCCGGAGGTCCCCACCGCAGTCGTCCCGGCGCTGTCGACCGACGTGCACGACCTCGACGGCCTGCGCCGGATCGGCGTCCTGCTGGGCGGCTGAGGACCCGCCGGGTCAGGCGGAGCGGACCTGGTCGTCCGTCACGTCGTGAATGGCGACGTGGTCGGCCTTGGCGGTCTCGAGGAGTCGCCGCCAGGACGTGACGTTGGGCCGGCGCCGCAGGAGAGCCCGGCGCTCGCGCTCGGTCATGCCGCCCCAGACACCCCACTCGATCTGGTTGTCGAGGGCCTCGGCCAGGCACTCGGTTCGCACGAGACAGCTCGCGCAGCGCTGCTTGGCGCGGTTCTGCTCGGCACCACGGACGAAGAGCTCGTCGGGTCCCGCATCGTTGCAGGCCGCTGCGGCTGCCCAGTCGTCGTTCCAAGTCATGTGGAGAGTCCCCTCGCCGGGAGAGGGATCCGCAGTGCGGACCCGCCGAGAACACGGTTGATGAGAAAAAGGTAAAGAATTTCGGCTTCGGCTGACAGGCACGACCGGATGGATTTGTCCTAGTCAATTGTGACTACGGCGGTCCGCTAATCGGGTGGGACGGCTCCCGTACGCTGGTGCTCATGCCTGGCGCACGTCTCAACTCCAAGACCGTCCTGTCCCATCTCGGGGTCATGGTCGCGGTCTCCGCCGTGCTGGGCGTCCTCGTCGCCGGACTGACGATCCCGTTCGCCGGCGTCGCGGGGCTCGGGGCCCGCACCGCAGCCGAGAGCCTCGACCAGCTCCCCGCCGAGCTGGAGGCCGAGCCGCTGCCGGAGCGCACCCGCGTCCTCGACTCCGAGGGCCGGCTCCTGGCCACGTTCTACGACGAGAACCGCGTCAACATCCCGCTCGAGGACGTCGCGCCGATCATGAAGCAGGCGATGATCGCGATCGAGGACTACCGCTTCTACGAGCACGGCGCCCTCGACCTCCGCGGGACGCTGCGCGCCTTCCTCACCAACACCGCCAGCGACGACGTCGTCCAGGGCGGGTCCTCGATCACCCAGCAGATGGTCAAGCTGACCCTCGTCGCGCAGGCGGAGACCGCCGAGGAGCGCCGGGCGGCGATCGAGGAGACCTACGAGCGCAAGTTCAACGAGCTGCGCTACGCGGTCGCCTTCGAGGAGCAGTACTCCAAGGACTGGATCCTCGAGCGCTACCTCAACCTCGCCTACTTCGGCGCCGGCGCCTACGGCGTCCAGGCCGCGGCCCGCACGTACTTCTCGAAACCGGCCAGCAAGCTGAACCTGCGCGAGTCCGCGATGCTGGCCGGGCTGGTCCAGAACCCCTCCCGCTTCGACCCCACCAACAACCGCGAGGCGGCGCGCACCCGCCGCGACGTGGTGCTCAACCGCATGGCCCAGCTGGGAGTCGTCAGCGACGAGGACGCCCAGCAGGCCCTCGAGCGCCCCCTCGGTCTCAAGGTCTCCGCGGCGCGCGACGGGTGCATCTCCTCCGCGGCGCCGTTCTTCTGCGACTACGCCCGTCGCTACCTGCTCGCCGATCAGGCCCTCGGCGAGACCAAGGAGGAGCGCGCCCAGCTACTCAACACCGCGGGCCTGACGATCACCACGACCATCGACCTGCGGATGCAGCGGGCGGCCGACAGGGCCACCACCGAGGCCGTCGACGCCACCGCCCAGGCCATCGGGGCGCTGGCACTCGTCCAGCCGAGGACCGGCGCGGTAAAGGCGCTCTCCCAGTCCCGTCCGATGGGGCGCGACCGCAAGCGCGGCCAGAGCTTCCTGAACTACATCGTCGACAGCGAGTTCGGCGACTCGAACGGATTCCAGGCAGGCTCAACGTTCAAGGTCTTCACCCTGGCCTCGGCGATCATGCAGGGCGTCTCGCTGACCACCCAGATCGCCGCCCCCGAGACCGTCTCGATCCCCGAGCGCGAGTACCGGGACTGCAACGGCCCCTACGCCAGCACCACCGTGTGGGAGCCCAGCAACTCGACCGGTTCGGGCACCTTCGACCTCTACACCGGCACCCAGCAGTCGGTGAACACGTTCTTCGCCCAACTGCTGCTGCGCACCGGGTTGTGCAAGCCCTTCAAACTGGCCCGGGACATGGGCGTGCGGCTCGACAGCCCCGCTACCGAGCGGGTGCCCTCCTTCACCCTGGGCGTGGCCGACGTGAGCCCCCTCGAGATGGCGGGCGCCTACGCGACGTTCGCCGCCCGGGGCGTTGCCTGCCAGAACCGCCCCATCCAGGAGATCCGTACCGCCAGCGGGGAGCTGTTCAAGGAGTACCCGCGCGACTGCAAGCGCGTGATGCGCAAGCCGGTCGCCGACGCGGTGAACGACATCCTCCGTGGCGTCATGGAGGGCGGCTTTGGCTCGGGCTTCGCGCTGGACCAGCCCTCGGCCGGCAAGACCGGTACGACGAACAGCAACCGCGCCGTGTGGTTCGTCGGCTACACCCCTAACCTGTCCACCGCGGCCATGGTCGCCGGCGCCAACCAGCAGGGCCAGCCCTCCTCGCTCAACGGCACGGTCATCAACGGTCGCACCGTCTTCGGTGCAGCCGGGTCGACCCTCGCCGGGCCGATGTGGGGTCGCGCGATGCAGGCGATCTCGCAGTTCCTCCCCGACAAGGACTTCGTGTCCCCTACGCAGGGCGTGGTGCAGGGCGACCAGAAGGCCGTGCCCTCGCTCGGGGGGCTGTCGGTGAGCGAGGCCAGCCGACGCCTCGAGCAGGCGGGCTTCTTCCCCCGGGTCGGCCCGAGCACCAACTCCAGCTACCCCTCCGGCACGGTGGCGTTCACCTCACCCGGCTCGGGAAGCCAGATCGGCACCGGGAGCACGGTGACGATCTACGTCTCCAACGGTTCGCCGTCGCCTCCCCCACCGCCTCCGCCCTCCGACAACGACAGCGGCGGTGATGACGGTGACGGCGGCGACGGCGGCGGCGGCGGCGGCGACGGCGGCGGCGACGGCGGCGGCGGCGGCGGGAACAACGGCGGCGGCAACGGCCGTGGTGGCGGGAACAACGGCGGCGACTGAGCCGGCTCCCCCGCCAGGGCCGCGTGGCTCTGCGGGCGGCCCTGGGGTCAGCCGGCGAGCTGTCGCTTGACCTCTGCGGCGACGAACGCGCCGTCCGCGCGACCCTTCACCTTCGGCTGGAGGGCGCCCATGACCTTGCCCATGGCACGCATGCCCTCGTCGGCGGCACCGGTGGCCGCGATCGTCTCGGTGACCAGGGCGCGCACGGTGTCCTCGTCGAGCTGCTCCGGCAGGTAGTCGGCCAGCACGGCCGCCTCGGCGCGCTCCTTGGCGGCCATCTCGACACGACCGCCGTCGTCGAAGGCCTGGGCCGCCTCGCGTCGCTTCTTCGCCTCCGAGGTGAGCACTCCGACCACGTCGTCGTCGGAAAGCTCGCGCTGCTCCTTGCCGGCCACCTCCGCGTTGGTGATGGCGGTGAGCACCATCCGCAGCGTGGAGGACCGCACGTCGTCACGTGCCTTGATGGCCGTGGTCAGGTCTGCGCGCAGTCGGTCCTTGAGGTCGCTCATGCCAGCCATTGTGGCAGCCTGACGCCATGGATCCCCACGCCGCCGCCCCCGCCCGCCGGGCCGCCCGCGCCGCCGCTTGGGGAGTGGGCGCCGGGGCGCTCGTCGGCGCCGGCACCCTGGCCTACGCGGCCGGGTGGGAGGTCCGCGCGTTCGTGCTGCGGCACGCCGAGGCCGCGGTACTGCCGCCCGGTCACACGCCGCTACGCGTCCTGCACCTCTCCGACCTCCACCTCACCCCGCGTCAGCAGCGCAAGCGGGCGTGGGTAGCCGGGCTGGCGGCTCTCGAGCCGGACCTGGTGGTCGGCACCGGCGACTTCCTGGCCCACCCGAATGCCGTCGGCCCGGTGCTCGAGGCGCTCGACGGCCTGCTCGACGTCCCCGGCGTCTTCGTCTTCGGGTCCAACGACTACTTCGCCCCCTCGGGGCGCAACCCGGCGAAGTACCTGCTCCCCGACGACGGGACGCGATACACCGGCACCGCCCGACTCCCCTGGCCCGACCTCCGCGACGGCTTCCTCGCCCGCGGCTGGCGCGACCTCACCAACCGGTTCGACACCCTGACGGTCCGCGGCACGACCGTCGCGTTCGCCGGCGTCGACGACCCCCACCTGGGGTACGACGACCTCGCCGCGGTCGCCGGGCCCGCCGACCCGACGGCGGACCTGCGGGTGGGCGTCGCGCACGCGCCGTACCTGCGGGTGCTGGACCAGTACGCCGACGACGGCTACGACCTGGTCTTCGCCGGGCACACCCACGGCGGGCAGCTGTGCCTGCCATGGAAGGGCGCGCTCGTCACGAACTGCGACCTCGACGCGGCCCGGGCCAAGGGCCTGCACCGACACCCCGCGGACTCCGCGCCCGGCGACGCCGGGAGCTCCTGGCTGCACGTCTCCGCGGGGCTGGGGACCTCGCCGTACGTCCCGTTGCGGTTCTGCTGCCGCCCCGAGGCGACCCTGCTCACCCTGCTTCCGCAGGCCTGAGCCGTCCGTCCGCCGGTACCGTCCAGCCGGCGTCCGAGGCGATTTAGGGCACGCTCCAGGGCTCGTATAGACTCCGCAGCGCCCTGCGCGAGCAGGGTGTTCGGGCTGTGGCGCAGCTTGGTAGCGCGCCTCGTTCGGGACGAGGAGGCCGCAGGTTCAAATCCTGTCAGCCCGACGTCGTGAGGGTCCGGGATCCGCGAGGGTCCCGGACCCTTCTTCGTCTGCCGAGGGTGTGCACGCCTGGCTACCGTGGCGGGGTGGCCCTGCTGCTGCTCGTGCAACACCGCCTGCGCGCCGACGTGCTGCGTGCCGCCGCTGACGCGTGACCCTCTGGCAGACTCGCCCCATGGCCGACAAGCTGGACCCGACCGAGGAGAAGCTCTCCCTGTCGATGCCGTCCCTGAGGCGTCGGCGACGCAAGCGCGCCGCCGAGCCCCCCGAGACGCCCACCGACGCACCAGCACCGACCGCCGAGGCACCGGCCGACCCGGCACCGCCCGTCGACGCTCCTGCTGCCGAGGCACCGCCGGAGCCGGTACCCGACGCGGCCCCGCCCCTGGACTCCGGCGCAGAGGACACCGCCGTGCTGCTGGAGGTCCCTGCGGCCCAGCAGCCCGCGGCGCAGCCGCCTGCCGACCACCCCACCGACGAGGAGGACGGCCCCGCCCCGTGGCGGCAGCGCGTCGACCTCATCCCGATGCTCCCCGGCCACATCGCCGCCCTCGTCACCGGCGCGGTCGTCGGCCTGGCGGGCACAGCGCTGACCTACGCAGGCCTGCAGGGCTGCTCGTCGGTGCGCGGCACCAGCACCTGCGGCGCACCGGGCTTCATCCTGCTCTTCGCGATCCTGGTGATCCTGGTCCTGCTCGGATCGGTGCTCTTCAGCGTCTGGCAGATCGAGGGCGCCACCAGCGCGAGCGTGCTCGGCGTCGGCCTCACCACCGTCGTGGTGATCCTCTTCCTCACCGGCGTGATCTTCTCGCCGTGGATGTTCCTCGTCGTGCCCGTGGTCGGAGCCCTGGCGTTCTTCGGCTCGTGGTGGGTCACCACCCAGTTCGTCGACGAACCCGTCGACTCCTGGCGCTGACGCCGGTCAGAGGCGGGCGGCGAGGAGCTCGGCGATCTGCACGGTGTTGAGCGCAGCGCCCTTGCGGAGGTTGTCGTTCGAGACGAACAGTGCGAGGCCGCGCTGGCCGTCGACGCCCTCGTCCTGACGGATCCGCCCGACGTACGACGGGTCCTTGCCGGCGGCCTGCAGGGGCGTGGGGATGTCGCTGAGCTCGACGCCGGGAGCGGCGCGCAGCAGCTCGGTGGCCCGCTCGACGCTCAGCGCGGAGGAGAACTCGGCGTTGATCGCCAGCGAGTGGCCGGTGAAGACGGGGACGCGGACGCAGATGCCGGAGACGCGCAACTCGGGGATGCCGAGGATCTTGCGCGACTCGTTGCGCAGCTTCTGCTCCTCGTCGGTCTCGTGGAGGCCGTCGTCCACGAGGTTCCCGGCGAGAGGAAGCACGTTGTAGGCGATGTTGCGCTGGTAGACGCCGGGCTCGCCGAGCTCGACGGCACTGCCGTCGTAGGCCAGCTCGCGAGCCTTGTCGCCGGCCGCGGTGATCTGGTCGGCGAGCTCGGAGACGCCGGCGACACCGGAGCCGGAGACGGCCTGGTACGTCGAGGCGACCAGGCGGACCAGGCCGGCCTCGTCGTGCAGCGGCTTGAGGACCGGCATCGCCGCCATCGTGGTGCAGTTCGGGTTGGCGATGATCCGCTGCTTCTCGCCGGTGAAGGCCAGGTCGATGGCACCGGGGTTGACCTCGGAGACCACCAGCGGGATGTCGGGGTCCTTGCGGAAGGCGCTGGAGTTGTCGACCACCACGACGCCGGCCTCGGCGAACCGGGGCGCCAGGGCGCGCGAGGTCGTCGCACCGGCCGAGAAGAGCGCGACGTCGAGACCGGTGGGGTCGGCGGTCGCGGCGTCCTCGACGGTCACCTCGCGGTCACCGAAGGGCAGTACGCTGCCCGCGGAGCGGGCCGAGGCGAAGAAGCGCACCTCCTCGACGGGGAAGCCCCGCTCGAGCAGGATCTGGCGCATCGCCACGCCAACCTGGCCGGTCGCGCCGACGACCCCGATGCGCAGCGGACGGCGGTCGCGGCTCATCGGCCGGTCCCGCCGTAGACGACGGCCTCGACCTCGTCGGAGTCGAGGTCGAACGCGGAGTGCGTGGCGGTCACTGCGTCGTCGACCTGCGACTCCTCGACGACGACCGAGATGCGGATCTCGGAGGTCGAGATCATCCCGATGTTCACGCCGGCCGCGGCCAGGCAGGAGAAGAACTTCGCGGTGATGCCCGGGTGGGAGCGCATGCCGGCGCCGATGAGCGACACCTTGCCGACCTGGTCGTCGTACTGCAGCGCGGCGAAGCCGACCTCGTCCTTGATCCTGGTCAGCGCGGTCATGGCGGTCTGGCCGTCGGCGCGGGGCAGCGTGAAGGAGATGTCGGTGAGGTTCGTGGCGGCCGCGGAGACGTTCTGCACGATCATGTCGAGGTTGATCTGGGCCTCGGCGAGCGCCTCGAAGATGCGGGCCGCCTCGCCCACCTTGTCGGGCACCCCGACGACGGTGATCTTGGCCTCGCTCCGGTCGTGGGCCACGCCGGCGATGATCGCTTGCTCCATCGTGTCGTCCTCTGGGGTCTCGTCGGTGATCCAGGTCCCGGTCTTGTGGCTGAAGGAGGACCGGACGTGGATCGGCATGCCGTAGCGGCGGGCGTACTCGACGCACCGCAGGTGCAGGATCTTGGCGCCGCACGCCGCCATCTCGAGCATCTCCTCGTAGGAGATCTGGTCGCGCTTGCGGGCGCTCGCCACGATCCGGGGGTCGGCGGTGAAGACACCGTCGACATCGGTGTAGATCTCGCAGACGTCGGCGGCCAGCGCCGCGGCCAGCGCCACGGCGGTGGTGTCGGAGCCGCCGCGCCCGAGAGTGGTGATGTCCTTGCTGGACTCGCTGACGCCCTGGAAGCCGGCGACGATCGCGATCGCGCCCTCGTCGAGCGCGGCCTGGATCCGGCTCGGCGTGACGTCGATGATCTTGGCCTTGCCGTGTGCGGAGTCGGTGATGACACCGGCCTGGCTTCCGGTGAAGGAGCGCGCCTCGTGACCGAGGTTGCCCACGGCCATCGCCAGCAGCGCCATCGAGATCCGCTCACCGGCGGTGAGCAGCATGTCCATCTCGCGGCCCGGGGGCAGCGGGGAGACCTGCTCGGCGAGGTCGATCAGCTCGTCGGTGGTGTCCCCCATCGCGGAGACCACCACGACCACGGAGTTGCCGGCCTTCTTGGCCTCGACGATCCGCTGGGCGACGCGCTTGACGCCGTCGGCATCAGCGACCGACGACCCGCCGTACTTCTGGACCACGACGCCCACGGGGTCCTCCTGACCTGCTCGGAATTGCAACGACGGTCCCCGAGTCTACGGCCGTGCCGCCAGCGGTTTCCCGGGCCTGAC
Organism: Nocardioides sp.; assembly: GCA_030698375.1. Lineage (GTDB taxonomy): Bacteria > Actinomycetota > Actinomycetes > Propionibacteriales > Nocardioidaceae > Nocardioides_A. Next base: position 36,384 of record JAUYLL010000008.1, read on the forward strand.
GCCTGCTGGACGCCCTCGGGGGACCGCTGAGACCCGGCCCACACCGCGGGCGGACCGCGAGCACCGGACCGACCCGCCGGGGAGTCAGCTCTCGAGCATCTTCTCGGCGAGCGCCACCTGCTCGAGCTCGCCCTCGATGTCGGCGTCGAGCCGGTCGTGGGCGACCACCGACTGCAACGCCCGCAGCACGCTGCTGGCCTCGCTGCCCCAGGAGGCGACGTAGGAGAACTGCCACCACCACAGGGCCTCGCTGACGCGGCCGTCGCGGAAGTGCCGCAGGCCGTGGGCCAGCGCGGCCGCCACGCTGGTGAGGTCGTCGGAGAGCCGCGACTCGACCAGCTCGGGCGGGTCGACGTAGGGGTCGAACGTCTCGGTGTAGTCGTCGACACCGTCAAGCAGTTCGGCGAGGCGGACCCGCATGGCATCGAGGTCGGGGTCCGGCCCGGCATCGGGCTGGTAGGTGTCGGCCGGCAGGAAGTCGGTCTGCACGCCGAGCCGGGCACCGGCGAGCAGCACTTGGCTGACCTCCAGCAGCAGCAGCGGGATGCCCGCTCCGCCGGCGTCGCCGCGCGCGATCGCCTGGACCGCGAGCAGGAAGCTCTCGACCTGGTCGGCGATCTGCTGCGCGAAGTCCTCGGTGTCGCTGTCCAGCCCGGCTTCTGGCACGGGCACGCTCTCCTGGTCAGTCATCGACTGCACGTCTCCCTTCGAACGCCCGGCCCAACGTGACCTCGTCGGCGTACTCAAGGTCACCACCTACAGGCAGTCCACTCGCCAACCGCGTCACGCGCAAGCCCATCGGCCTCAACATTCTGCTGAGGTAGGTGGCGGTGGCCTCACCCTCGAGGTTCGGATCGGTCGCGAGGATGACCTCGGTGACCACCCCGTCAGAGAGCCGGGCGAGCAGCTCCTTGACCCGCAGCTGGTCGGGACCGATGCCCTCGATCGGGCTGATCGCCCCGCCGAGCACGTGGTAGCGGCCGCGGTACTCGCGAGTCCGCTCGATGGCCACGACGTCCTTGGACTCCTCGACCACGCACAGCACCGACGGGTCGCGCCGGGTGTCGCGGCAGATCCGGCACTGCTCGTCCTCGGCGACGTTCCCGCACACCACGCAGAACCGCACGCGGAGCTTGACCTCGGTCAGGACGTGCGCGAGCCGGCGTACGTCGACGGGGTCGGCCTGCAGGACGTGGAAGGCGATGCGCTGGGCGCTCTTCGGCCCGACGCCGGGCAGCCGGCCCAGCTCGTCGATGAGGTCCTGGACGATGCCTTCATACACCGGGGGTGCCGCCCGGGCGCTCGTCGTCGGGTCGGGCACCCTCGGCCGGCCCGCCGCCGAGCAGCCCACCGAGGGCGTCGTCGAGACCGCCGCCCCCGAGCGCGTCGCCGAGCCCGGAGAGCGGGTTCATCGTCTCGCGGGCGGCCGCGTCGGCCGCGGACTTCGCCACCCGGTAGGCCGCGACGACGAAGTCACCGAGGTCGGTCAGCGCCTCCGCGTCCTGCGCGTCGACCGAGGCCGCGTCGATGCGGACGCCGGTGAGCTCACCGGTGCCGGTGAGGGTGACGGTGACGGGGCCGGAGCTGCCCTCGACGGTCTGCTGCTCGAGCTGGTTCTGGGCCGACAGCAGCTGCTCCTGCATGGCCTGCGCCTGCTGCAGCAGGGAGTTCATGTCGAAACCGCCGTCGCCGCCGAAGGGGGTGCTCTCGGTCATGGGGTGCTCCTCGGGGTCGGGTCGGGCATCAGTCGTTCGGGATTTCTTCGATGACCACGGCCCCGAGCGTGCGCTGGAGCAGCTCGGCACCGCCGACGCCCTGGTCCTCGGCGTCGGGGTCGTCGGGGTGCGCGTCGTCGTCCGACGGACCGGAGCGGGTGGGTCGTCCCGACTCGGCACGGGTGGCCTGGATCGCCTCCCGCGCCCGGGAGATCGAGGCGGGGTCGGTAGCCCGCGGAGCCTCGGCAGGTGCGGCCGGGGAGGCCTGCGCCTGCTCAGTCGCGCCTCCGCCCTCGGGGGCGGGGTGGCCGGTCGACGGTCCGGCCGGGGCAGTGGTCGGGGCGGAGCCGGACCCCTCGGACGCGGGCGCGGCGGCCGGTCGGTAGGACGCCTCGGCCGAGGACCGGGTGATACGGGGTTCGGCAGCCGGATTCGCCCCGGGCTGGGCCGAGGGATCGACAATCGCCTCGACCCGCCAGTCGCGACCGATCACGTCGACCGCGGCCTGGCGCAGGATGTCGTCGCTGCCGCTGCTGACAAAGGACTCCCGGGCCCCGGCGTTGACCAGCGCGACGGTGAGGTTCTTCTCGTCGACGGCGACGACCTGGGCGTTCTGGCTGAGCAGAATCCAGGTGAAGCGCCGCTTGAGCTTCACCGCGTCGAGCAGGTCGGGCCACAACCGTCGGACGTCGGTGAGGCCGAGGCCACTGCCCGCGGGGGTCGTGGCGGCGGGCTCCGACGCCGTCGGCCGGGGCGCGGCAGGCGGCTCCGGGGCAGGCGTGGGCTCCGGCTCGGCCGCAGGTTCGGGCTCGGCCGCAGGCTCGGGCTCGG
>JAUYLL010000131.1 GCA_030698375.1 Nocardioides sp.
CTCCGGGACGGGGCCGAGGTGGCTCCGGACGACGACATCACCGCGGCCGCCCTCGAGGGGGCGTTGGCCGTGGCGTCGAAGGCGGTCGCACGCAGCCGTCGACGCGAGCTGGCGACCCGGATGGCGATCGTCGCGATGGGGCGCTTCGGCGGCCACGAGCTGGCCTACGGCAGCGACGCCGACGTGATGTTCGTCCACGAGCCCGTTGAGGGCGCCGAGCCCGAGCAGTCCTCCGGCGACGCACAGGCGGTGGCCAACGAGATGCGGCGCCTGCTCCAGCTCCCCGGGACCGACCCGGCCCTCGAGGTGGACGCCAGCCTGCGCCCGGAGGGCAAGCAGGGGCCGCTGGTGCGCACCCTGGGCTCGTACGCGGCCTACTACGCGAAGTGGTCGGCGGTCTGGGAGGCCCAGGCGCTGCTGCGGGCGGAGGCGATGATCGGCGACCGGGAGCTGTGCGAGCGCTTCGACGCGATGATCGACCCGCTGCGCTTCCCGGAGGACGGCCTGAGCGCCGACGACATCCGCGAGGTGCAGCGCATCAAGGCCCGCGTCGACGAGGAGCGGCTGCCCCGCGGAGCGGACCGGGCCACCCACCTCAAGCTGGGGCGCGGGGCGTTGGCCGACGTCGAGTGGACCGTGCAGCTGTTGCAGATGCAGCACGCCGGTGAGGTCCCCGGGCTGCGGACGACGCGGACCCTGGCGGCGCTGCGCGCCGCGGTCGAGGCTGACCTGATCGCCGCCGACGACGCGGCCGACCTCGAGGCCGCCTGGTCGCTGGTGAGCCGGATCCGCAACGCCACCACGCAGGTGCGTGGCAAGCCGTCCGACGAGATGCCTCGGGACCCGCGCGAGAAGGCGGCGGTCGCCTCCGTGCTCGGCTACGGCCCGGGGGAGTCCGACGTGCTGGTCAACGACCACCTCCGGACGACCCGCCGTGCCCGTGCGGTGGTCGAGCGGGTGTTCTGGGGCTGACCCGGGTCCTCCGGTGTGCTCAGTGTCACGGGCGGGCCGCTCGGCGCGCCGCCGCACCGTGCAGACCCCTGGCCCGCCACGATGCCTCCATGCTTCCCACCTGGACCCTGCACCGCGACGGGCGATCGGTCGCCGAGGGCGAGATCGTCAAGCCCGGCGAGCGCCTCACGTGGCCGCTCACGGTCGGCCTCGGCGCGCAGCACGTGGTCGCCATGTTCGGTGCGACGTTCCTCGTGCCCGTCATCACCGGCTTCCCGCCCTCGGCCACCCTCTTCTTCTCCGGCGTCGGCACGCTGCTGTTCCTCGTGATCACGGGCAACCGGCTGCCGAGCTACCTGGGGTCCTCCTTCGCGTTCCTCGCACCCATCGGGGCGGCCACCGCGACCGGCTCGACCGGCAACGCGGTCTTCGGCATCCTCGTCGTCGGGATGATGCTCGCGCTGGTCGGCGCGATCGTCATGATCACGGGCACGGGCTGGATCGAGGCGCTGATGCCACCGGTCGTGACCGGCGCGATCGTGGCGCTGATCGGGTTCAACCTCTCCGGCGTCGCGACGACGAACTTCGAGGCGGCGCCGTGGACGGCCACGGTGACGCTCGCGGTCGTGCTGCTCGTCGCCGTCGTCTTCCGTGGCATGGCCGCCCGGTTGGCGATCCTCCTCGGCGTGGTCGTGGGCTACGTCTTCGCCGCCGTCGCCGGGGCGATCGACATGACCGCGGTGCGCGACGCCGCCTGGGTCGGGCTGCCGGACTTCACCGCACCGGACCCCTCCTGGGCGGTCGTCCCAGCCTTCCTCCCCGTCGTGCTGGTCCTGGTCGCCGAGAACGTCGGCCACGTCCGGACGGTGGCCCACCTGACGGAGGACGAGTCCATCAACCGCCTCACGGGCCGGGCGCTGCTCGCCGACGGTCTGGCCACGACGCTGGCCGGGGCCGGCGGCGGCTCGGGGACCACGACGTACGGCGAGAACATCGGGGTGATGGCCGCGACCCGCGTCTACTCCACCGCGGCCTACTGGGTCGCCGGGCTCGTGGCCATCCTGCTCAGCCTCTCTCCCAAGGTGGGGGCGCTCATCAACACCATCCCGGCCGGGGTCCTCGGTGGCGTGACGGTCGCGCTCTACGGCCTCATCGGGATCATCGGGATCAAGATCTGGATCGACAACCACGTCGACTTCAGCCGGCCGGTGAACCAGTTCACCGCCGCCGTCGCGCTGGTCATCGGCATCGGCGACCTGACGCTCAGTCGTGGGGACGTCCAGCTCACCGGCATCGCGCTGGGCACCCTCGCTGCGATCGTCGTCTACCACGGGATGAGCACCATCGAGCGGTCGCGCGGTGGGGCCACCACCCCACCCGTTGCCTAGAACCTGTTCTATTATCGCAGCATGACGCTCCGGATCGCCGACGAGAACCGAGTCCGCACCCTCACGCTCGACCGGCCCGACGCCCTCAACGCGTTCAACGAGGAGCTGTACGACGCCACCGCCGAGGCGCTGCTCGACGCCGCGGCGGACCCGGACGTCGCGGTCGTGCTGTTGACGGGGGAGGGGCGAGCCTTCAGCGCCGGGACCGACCTGCTGGAGATGCACAAGATCGCGACCGACCCCGAGTTCGTGCGGGGCAAGCACGGGTTCATCGGCCTCGTCGACGCGCTCGTGGACTTCCCGAAGCCGCTGGTCTGCGCGGTCAACGGGCTCGGCCTGGGCATCGGCGCGACGATCCTCGGCTTCGCTGACCTGTCGTTCATGTCGACCTCGGCACGCCTGAAGTGCCCGTTCACCAGCCTGGGCGTCGCGCCCGAGGCCGCCTCGAGCTACCTCTTCCCCCAGCTCGTCGGGCGGCAGGACGCCGCCTGGGCACTGCTGTCGGCGGAGTGGATCTCGGCGGAGGAGGCCCACGCGATGGGGCTGGTGTGGCGGCTGTGCGCGCCCGAGGACCTGCTGGCGGAGGCGCGACGGCACGCCGAGGTCCTGGCCCGACGACCGATCTCGAGCCTCGTCGCCGTCAAGCGGACCATGGTGGAGCCGCACCGGCAGGCGATCCGCGAGGCGCGGGAGCGGGAGAACGCTGCCTTCGCAGAGCTCATGGGGGGTCCGGCCAACCTCGAGGCGCTGACTGCGTTCGCCGAGGGCCGCGAGCCCGACTTCACCGCCCTGCCACCGGGCTGGTGAACCGCGCGGGCGTGGGCCACCCCCGCCCGCCTACCGACGTACGTCGAAGATGCCGTGCGCGCCCCGCTCCGCGTCGACCATGACGTGGGAGACGAACGGGTAGCGACCCGCCTCGGGGAACTCCAGCTCCACGAAGCCACCCTGGGCCGGGTGCAGGCCCAGGCTCTGTGCGCCGCCGTCCCCGGAGTCGCGCCGGAGCAGGTAGCCGCCCTCGGCCCAGGTGGTGTCGAACTGTCCCCCGACGACGTGGAACGACGTGGCCCGGTTGGGCCCGGCGTCGAGCACCCAGACGCGCACCCGCTCTCCGACCTCGGCGGTCAGCGGGTCGTGGGCGTACTGGGAGGCATAGCCGTTGAACACGACCGCGTCCGGGTCCTCGGCGGCCAGCTTGTCGGCGTCGACGGGTCCGCCCTGCGGGCCGAGGTAGAGCTCGGACTGCACGAGCACGAAGGCGCGGTCCACCGGGGGCAGCCCCTCGGGCTCGATCACGACCGCGCCGAACATGCCGTTCGCGATGTGCGCCGACATCGGCATGGTCGAGCAGTGGTACATCCAGATCCCGGCGCGGGTCGCGGTGAACCGGTAGGTCAGCGAGTCTCCGGGCTGGATGGTGCGCATCGGCCGGTCCGGGGCGAGGGCGCTCGCGTGGAAGTCGATCGAGTGACCGATGCTGCCCTCGTTGACCAGGGTGATCTCGAAGACGTCGCCGACGCGTCCGTGCAGCGTCGGCCCGGGCGCCGTGCCGTTGTAGGTCCACAGTGTCTGGGTGACCCCGGGCGCGACCTCCGTCTCGACCTCGCGCACCCGCAGCGTGTGTCGATGCACCCGCTCGTCGCCGAGCGGGGGGAGCGAGGCATCCCGGGCCTCGAAGCCGGCTTCGGGAGTCGCCGACGGGTCGAGGGTGGCGGGCTCGCCGGATGCGGCGTGGTGGGCGTGGCCGTCCCCGTCGTCGTGGTCGTGCCCGCCGTCACCGGACCCGGCCTCGGCCGTGGTCCGGTCGGTCACCTGGACCTGGAGGGTCATGCCCATCTGCCGGTGACCGACCACCGAGCACCAGCCGTCCAGGTCGCGACCGACCACGCCCACGTCGATGGTCGCGCTGGCGCCAGGGGCCAGGTGGCCGCTGCTGTCGCCGGTCTCCAGGACCAGGTCGTGGACGTCGTCGTCGGTGTTGGTCACGGTGATCTTCAGCCGGTTCCCGGCCGGGACCTGGACGACGTCGGGGACGAAGCGCATGCCCGCGGTGCGCACCTTGACCGCGGTCGTCTCCCCGGTCGGCGCTGTCCCGGAGGACGCGGCGGCCGCCGGGGCTGCCAGCGTGGTCACCGCAGCGGGGTCCAGGGCGGCGCCGACCGCCACGGCCAGGACCACGGTCGCCAGCCCGGCCGCGGCCGCGCCGAGCGTCCGGCCCCGCGACGAGGTCGCGGTGGTCGGGGGCCGGCGTCCGGCGGTGCCTGCGCTGACCGCGGCGGCAACCTCGCCGCGTACCCGGCGCGACGTGCGGATCGCGGCGAGGAGGAGGGGGAGCGTCGTGGCCAGGGCGACGAGGACCACCAGCGAGCAGAGCACGCGCACGAGGCTGGGCACGGGCAGGGCGCAGACCACCAGGGCGGCGTTGGCCGCGGTCACGCGGGTCGCGCCGGCACGGGAGGTCATCGCCGTCGCGGCGCGGACGGCACTGGGGCCACCCCCGAGGGCTGACGGCACCAGGTGCGACAGGGCGCCCAGCAGGACCTGCGCGGCGAAGCCCACCGCCAGGTACGGCGCCAGCCAGCGGAGCTGCGCGAGGGCCTGACCCTCCCCGCCGGCCAGCAGCACGCCGACGGCCCAGATCGGGAGCAGGGTCGCCAGCCAACCGAGGCCCGCGGCCACCGACCACGCGGGGAAGGAGGAGGGCGGCGTGGCCAACGCCGCGCGGACCAGGAGGACGCCGACGAGCCCGAAGCCGACGGCGTACGTCGCGAGCCCGGCCGCCATGAGCGGCAACAGGCCGCTGAGTGCTCCCGTGGCCGCGATCAGCACGCCGGAGACCAGGACCGGCAGCGCCCGCCGCACCACGGCGTCACTCCGCTCCGGGAGCCGGGTGCGCAACATGGTGGGCCACAGGGTGAGGAGCGTGCCGGCGACGGTGACGCCGACCCACCCGAGCAGGTTCACCGTCACGTGCGCGAGCAGCACCCGGGTGTGCCAGGGGTCGGCGAGGCCGCGGGCGAGGAGGATCCCGAGGGTGGCGCCGACGGGCAGGAGCAGCGCCGCGGCGACGTAGTAGCGGACGACCCCGGAGAACCGGGTGGGCAGGGCTTGGCGCAGCTGGCGGGCCAGGGCGAACGCGTGCAGCAGGACGGCGACCGTCACCGCTGTCCCTCCGACCAGGGTCAGCGGCCAGGCCACCACCTGGGTGCCGGCCACGACGGCGAGGGTGCCGGAGGCCAGCAGGGCGAGCCGGCGTGTGCGGGCGCGCAACCGGGCCTCGTCGGGACGGGTGCGCAGGAGCGCGTCGGCGAAGTACTGGCTCCAGACCACGATGGCGTGCGTGACCGCACCGAGGAGGAGCAGGTGCAGCATCAGCCAGCGGGGCTCGGGGACCCACGGGTGGACGGCGGTGGAGACCACGGTCGCCAGCAGCCAGACGAGCACCGGCAGGTCGCGCCAGGGGGAGAAGCCTCGCCGGGAACGGGCCGGCCGGGCGGAGGTCATGAGCTCTCCTTCGAGGAGGCGCCGGCGACCCGCCACACCACGAGTGCGGCGAAGAGGAGGACGCTGACGATGTTGAGCACGCCGCCGATCCGCCAGGCGTGGTCGACCTCGAGCGCGTCTCCGAGCCAGAGGCGCACCACCAACGAGCCGTGCAGCAGCAGGACGGGCAGCCAGAGAGCCCGGTGGTAGGGGAGCGGCCTGCGAAGGACCGCGGGCAGGATCACCGGCGCGTGCGCCATGATCATCGAGAGGGTGAAGCCGAGGAAGACGGTGTGCACCACGGCGTCGTACGCCGCGCCTGCGGCCGACCCACCGGCCAGCCAGAGGGTGCCCGCGACGCCGAGCCAGGCGTAGGCGGCGAGCATGCAGGCGGCCATGTAGCGGGGCAGTCCTGTGCCGGTCACCGTGCGGCGGGCCACGTCGTGGGTGGCGAGCCACCCGCCCAGCGCGAGCAGCGCGGCCCCCAGCAGGACGGTGCCCACCTGCGGCCACAGCAGTGAGGCGACGACGCCGGCGCACACCGCGGCGGCGAGCCCTACCAGGAGGGGGCCGGCGCTCGGCCCCATCGCCAGCCGGGCGAGCTCGAGCCGTTCACCACCGATGGTGAGGACCACGAAACCGACCAGCCAGGGCAGGAGCGCCGGGACGGCCGTCCCGCCGAGCCACAGCAGTGCCGCGCCGGTGGCCAGCACCGCGCCGAGGCCCTGGACCAGCACGGACTCGTCGGCCTGCCGACGCCACAGCGGGACGTAGACCCCGACCAGGGCAACCGTGCCCAGGACCAGGAGGGCGGCGCCGACGGTGACGGGGAACGGGGAGAGGAGGGCGACCGCTCCCAGCCCGAGGAACGCGGGAGCGGTGTAACCGGCGGGGTGACGCAACGCGACCGCGCGCTCGAGCGCGACGAGGGTGCCCACGAAGCCGAGCACGAGCAGTACGCCGTGCACTTCGGGCAGCCGGGCGGAGCTGACCGGTGCGGGGAGGTCGAGCAGCAGCAGCGCCGCGTCGAGACCGGCCAGGAGTGCCAGCGCGGCGGGGAGGACCAGGACCAGGCGGAGGGAGGATCGCCGCCTCGGATGGGACGTCGCCGGGACCGGGGCCGCGCGGCTGCGGCCCGTAGCAGGGGCGCTCACCTGTCCCCCTGGTCGTGCAGGTGGAGCAGGCAGGCGCCTGGCTCGGCGAACGGCAGCAGCTCGGTGGGCGTGCCCTCCTCGCCGTAGCTCTCCAGGGCCCCGTCGACGATGCCGAGGTGCACGGCGCAGACGACCTCGGGGTGCTGGTGCGCGGCCTCGAGCAGCGGGCAGCGGGTGAGGCGGAGCGTCGTGGCGTCCGCGTCGGCCTCGGGCTCGAACCCCATCTCCTCGAGGATGCGCCCGACCTGGCGGCGTGCGGGTTCGGCGCCGGGGCCGGAGGGGCGGCCGGTCTCCTCGGCCAGTCGGCGGCCCCAGTCCACGCCGGCGGCGTGGGCGTCGGCGGGCGGGTTGTGGCTGGTCCGGGTGATGACGGCCGCCAGCGCGGCGGCGAGCCCGGCGTACTCGGGGCGGGGGTCGTCCTGGCTGTGCCCGGTGGCCCGGTAGAGCCACCCTGGTCGGCCGCGCCCTTCGGGGCGGGCGCGCTCGCGGACCACGAGGCCCTCCCGAGCGAGGGCGTCGAGGTGCTCGCGCACCGTGTTCGCGTGCAGTCCTGTCCGGGCGGCCAGGGCGGCGAGTCCGACCGGTCCCGCCTGCTCCTGCAGGGTCTCCAGCAACCCGGCGCGGCTGGGGGAGAGTGCGCGGCTCCGACCGGCCCGTGCCGGGCGTGGTCCGAGGTGGCTATTAATCACGGAGTTAAGTGTGCCAAAATGATGATGCGCTGTCACCTCGACAGCGCGACGCACCCCGCGGCACCCGCGGGCCGAACCGCGGCCGAGCGGCCGCTCGAGGAGGAAGCATGACCACCGATCAGGAGCGACCGCGTGACCTGGGCCTGACCGAGAGCTCTTCGGGAGGGGGAGGAGGCGGCTGCGGCGGCGACTGCGGCTGCGGCTCCAGCACCGTCGCCCTGCCCGAGCTCGATGCGCGACAGGTGCCGCCACGGCTGCGGCACGCCACGATCTTCGGCGCGCTGGACAGCCTCGCGTCGGGTGAGGGAATGGTCCTGGTGGCACCCCACGACCCGCTGCCGCTCCTCGACCAGGTGGCGACCCGCACTCCGGACCGCTTCCGGGTCGAGTACCTCGAGCGCGGCCCGGAGGCCTGGCGGCTCGCGTTCCTCCACACCGGAGGCTGAGGGAGCAGGAGGCTCAGCCCTGGCCCTGGCCCTTGCCGGGCGCGGGGGCGTGGCCCCGGTGGTACCGGCCCCCTGCGTCCCGCCCGGCCTTCCGCTCGGCCTTCCGCTCGGCCTTGTGCTGGTGGACCGGCGGGCGAGCGGAGGGCTCGCGGGGAACCTCGCGGTGCGAGCGCTGCGCGCCGGCGTGGTCCGGGCGGCCAGGGCTCTGGGCGTGGTCAGGCGGCCGTGGGTGCGTGCGGTCCGCGCGCCCGCGCCTGCCCTGGGCGGTCTCGCCGTCTGTCCTCCGGTGGGTCCTGCCACCGGCCTGGGTCGGCGCACCCGGGGAGTCCTTGACCGCGGCTGGCGCGGGGATGTTCCCGGCCGGGGCGGCCGGAGGCTCCTCGTGCTGCACCGGCACCGGGGCGACGACCTCCTCGCCCACGGGCGCCAACCGTGCACCGACCACCACCACCTGCGAGACCTGGGCGGCGACGATGCCCTGGAGCGCCTCGCTGCGCACGCCCTGTGCGAGGGTGCCCGCGCACAACGTGGCGACGAGCGCGAACGCCAGCAGCGGTCGGCGGTTCTCCCTGATCACGCTGTTTCCTCGAGGGAAGGCGACCCGGGAGGGCGGGGCGCGGGCACAGTCTGGACTCAGGCAGGGTACGACGGATCGGGCGTCGTGCGCGGCCGAATCGGGGTAAAGTTGGGTCCACCGCCCGGCACATCTCACTCCTCGGACACGGCCGCATCCTCCCGGTGATCGGGACGGCCCGGGCACATCGAGTCATCGCGCTCCTACCGTGCGGGAGTGATCCAAGCTTCCGACGCGTCCGCTGTCTTCACCGACCCCGCGGCCAGCCTCCGCGAGCTGGAGACCGACCAAGGGGTGCTGCGCTACCACGACGTCGGTGAGGGGCTCCCGCTGCTGATGCTGCACGGGTCCGGCCCGGGCGTCTCGGGCTGGCGGAACTTCCACCGCAACTTGCCTGCCCTCTCCCGGCACTTTCGGTGCCTGGTCCTGGAGCTCCCGGGCTTCGGGGTCAGCGACCCCAGCGACCTGCACCCGATGGCTGCCGCGATGCCGGCCGTGGACGACTTCCTTGACGCCCTCGGCCTGGACCAGGTCGACGTCATCGGCAACTCGATGGGCGGCATCGTCGGGACCCGCTACGCGATCGCGAACCCTGCGCGGGTACGCCGCCTGGTCACCGTCGGCGGCATGGGCCGCAACCTCCTCAGCCCCGGCCCCGGCGAGGGGCTGAACCTGCTCATGGAGTTCACCGACGACCCGACACGCGAGCGCCTGGTGGACTGGCTGCGCGCGATGGTGTTCGACCAGGGCCTGGTGACCGAGGAACTGATCGAGGAGCGCTGGGCCCAGGCGACAGAGCCGCAGACGCTGGCGAGCGCGCGCCGGATGTACTCCCGCCGGGCGATGGAGGGCATGGCCGCCGCGGCTGCCGCCTCCGACGAGGCGCCGTACTGGGCGATGCTCCACCGGCTGCGCGCCCGGACACTGATCACGTGGGGCCGCGACGATCGGGTGAGCCCCCTGGACATGATGCTCGTGCCGCTGCGCACGATCCCAGACTGCGAGGTGCACGTGTTCCCCGACTGCGGCCACTGGGTCATGATCGAGCAGAAGGACGCCTGGGAGAGCGCCGTCGTGGCGTTCCTGACCCGTCCGGAGGTGGCGGCATGAGCACCGGTGAAGCACTGGCGGCCGTGGAGGAGCGTGCGGAGAAGATCGCCGCCTCGGGCCCGGCCAACGAGTCCCTCGGGCGCCTGGATGATGTCGCCGTCCGATTGCTCCGCGAGACCGGGGTGATCCGGATGCTGCAGCCGGCCGAGCACGGCGGTGCCGAGGCGCATCCGCGTGACTTCGCGGAGACGGTGATGCGGATCGCCTCGCTCGACGGTTCCACCGGGTGGGTCGCTGGCATCGTCGGCGTGCACCCGTGGGAGATGGCGATGTGCGACGCGGGCGTCCAGGAGGAGATCTGGGGCTCGGGAGGGCTCGGCGCAGACACCTGGATCGCCTCGCCGTACGCGCCCATGGGGGTGCTGCGCCCGATCGACGGCGGCTACGTCTTCAACGGTCGTTGGCAGTTCTCCTCCGGCACCGACCACTGCGACTGGATCTTCCTCGGCGCGTTCCTGGGCGACGAGGACGGCCAGGCGCTGATGCCGCCGCAGAACTACCACGTGATCCTCCCGCGCGCCGACTACGAGATCGTCGAGGACACCTGGGACGTCGTGGGCCTGCGCGGCACCGGGTCCAAGGACGTCGTCGTCCGCGACGCCTTCGTGCCCGCGAACCGGGTCGTGGCCTTCTCGAGCATGATGGACGGCTCCGCGCGCCGGGAGTGCGGCCGCACCAGCGCGACGTACGGCGTCCCGTTCACCACGATGTTCCCCCTCGGGATCACCTCAGCGGTGATCGGCATCGCCGAGGGCGCGCTGGCCGCGCACCTGGCCTACCAGCGCGGCCGGGTCCAGATCACCGGGACGCGGGTGAAGGACGACCCCTACGTGCTCTACGCGATCTCGGCGGCCGCCGAGGAGATCAAGGCCTCGCGCACGGCGCTGCTCGACAACGTCACGCGCTTCTACGACATGGCCGTCCGGGGCGAGGAAGCGACGCTCGCCGACCGGGCAGCATCGCGCCGTACTCAGGTCGCGGCGGCCTGGCGTGCCGTCCGGGCCATGGACGAGGTCGTGGCGCGCTCTGGTGGCAACGGGCTGCGGATGGACAACCCCATCCAACGGTTCTGGCGCGACGGTCACATGGGGCTGGCCCACGCCATCCACGTCCCTGGCTCGGTCTTCCACGCCGCCGCGCTCACCGAACTCGACGTCACGCCGCCGCCGGGACCCATGCTCGCGATGATCTGAGACGCGAATCGGCCCCGTCCCTGCTGGTCAGGGACGGGGCCGAGCTACGTGCGGAGCAGGTGCTGCGTCAGGCGTCGCTCTCCTCGGACTGCACGTCGAGGTCTCCGCCGACGGCGAGGGTGGCGACGGTACGGCGCAGCGCCTCGCAGCCCTGGAAGGTGGCGCCGTTCGGTCCCGGCCGTGGGGACGCGGCCCGGCGCTCGACACAGCGCTCCACGGCGTCGTCGTGCCACTGGATGCTGGTCTGCTCCCAGCTGCTCTTGCGCACCTCGACCTGCCCCTGGCAGGTGTCGCAGGTGACCGGCTGCATGGGGGCATCGAGGAGCCGGTTGTCGGGGCGCAGCGACATCAGGCGTGCTGTCCCGCCGGCTTGCGTGCGGCCGACAGCGCGGTGCGGCCCGCGGCGATGTTCTCCTCGACCTCCCGCTTCCAGGCCTCGGTCGGCCGCGTGGTGTCGATCTCGAACTCGAAGCGCTCGGTCATCTCCGGCTGCACCTCGGCGGCGTCGACGTAGAACTGCTCGTACCACCGGCGCAGCTGGTAGACGGGACCGTCCTCCTCGCACAGAAGGGGGTTGTCGATGCGGGCCTTGGTGCGCCAGATCTCCACGTCCTGCTCGAAGCCGAGCCGGATGAAGTCGCCCATCTTGCGGGCCATCGCATCGGCCTGCTCGTCGGCGAGGCCGGGCAGCTTCTTGACGATCACGCCGTACTGGAGGACGAAGGAGTTGCCGTCGATGGGGTAGTGGCAGTTGATGAGCGTGCTCGGCACGTCCACGCCGTCGGCGTAGTGGTAGACGAGGTCGTCGATCATGAACGACGGGCCGTGGTAGGTCGCGACCGAGCTGTTGCCGGTGGCGTGCTGCGACTTCCTTCCCGAGGATCCCGGCCGGACCAGGTCCTCGCGGCCGACACCGTTCATGAACTGGGTGGCGGTGTGGCCCTCGAAGACGTTCTTGAAGTATGTCGGGAACGAGTAGTGGACGTAGAAGAAGTGCGCCATGTCCACGACGTTGTCGACGATCTCGCGGCAGTTCGCGCCCTCGATGACGGTGGTGTACCAGACCCAGTCGGTCCACTCGGGGTCCTCGACCCCGGGAATGCGCGGGATGGTCACGTCGGCCGGGGGAGCCTTGCCCTCGGGGTCGTTCCAGATGAAGAGCATGCCGTCCTGGACGAGGGTGGGCCACGACGCGGTCCGGGCACGCAGCGGGACGCGGCGGGCGTAGGGGATCTGCTTGCACCTGCCGTCGCCACCCCAGCGCCAGTCGTGGAACGGGCAGGCGATCTCGTCGCCCTTCACGGTGCCCTGCGACAGGTCGCCGCCCATGTGCCGGCAGAAGGCGTCGAGCACGTGCACGACGCCGTCGGAGCCGGCGAAGACGACGAGCTTCTGGCCGAACGCCAGCACCTGGTGGGGCTCGCGGTCGGCGAAGTCCTTCTCCAGGCCCAGGCAGTGCCAGCCACGTGCGTAGCGCGCCGGGGCGCCGTCGGACTCGATGGCCCGGACCTCGGGCTCGTGGGTGGTCTCGGTGCCGGTCATGGGGGTCTCCTCGGGGGTGGATCCGCGATCTCCTCGAGTGTCCGTCGGTCGGCGCCTGCGTGGGTGGTGGAGTCCCGCTGATCGGAAGCCCCGAACGCCCGTCACGGCGCTCCCGGAGGTCCTACGCTGGACAGGTGTCTGGTGAGCGCGCGAGCGCGGAGTACGACGTCGTGGTCGTCGGCTCGGGGTTCGGTGGCAGCGTCACCGCCCTGCGGCTGGCCGAGAAGGGCTACGCCGTCGGCGTCCTGGAGACGGGGCGTCGATGGACCGACGAGGACTTCGCGCGGGCCGGTGCCCGTGACGGCTTCTGGGCGCCGCGGCTGCGCATGTACGGACCGATGCGGCTCAGCACGCTGGGCACGCTCTCGCTCTTCAGCGCCGTGGGGGTCGGCGGAGGGTCGCTGATCTACGCCAACACGCTCTACGAGCCGCACGCCGCGTTCTTCGCCGACCCGGCCTGGGCGGACATCACCGACTGGCGGGCCGAGCTCGCGCCCCACTACGACCAGGCGCGCCGGATGCTGGGGGCGACGACGAACCCGCGGCTGTGGCCCGCCGACGAGCTGATGCGGGAGGTCGCTTCCGACCTCGGGGCCGCCGACACCTTCCGTGCTACCGAGGTCGGGGTGCTCTTCGACGAGGAGGAACCGGGCCGACCCGTCCCCGACCCGTACTTCGGCGGTGCCGGACCCGACCGCCACGCCTGCGTGCACTGCGCGCGCTGCACGACGGGCTGTCCGTTCGGCGCGAAGAACACCCTGCCCAAGAACTACCTGCACCTCGCGGAGCGGGCGGGCGCGCAGGTGCACGAGCTGACCGAGGTGGTCGACGTACGGCGGCGCTCGGACGGGCGGTACGACGTGACGGCGCGGACGCCCGGACGACGAGCGCTCGGGAGGACCTTCGTCGCCGAGCAGGTGGTCTTCTCCGCCGCGGCGCGGGGCACCCAGCTGCTGCTGCACCGACTGCGCGCCTCGGGGTCCCTGCCGGACATCTCGCCCCGGCTCGGGGAGCTGTCGAGGTCGAACTCCGAGGCGATCGTGTCCGCGGTCGCGCCCACCCCGCAGGGGTTCGACCGCGGAGTGGCCATCACCTCCTCGTTCCACCCCGAGCAGCACACGCACGTCGAGCTCTGCCACTCCAGCGCCTCCCAGGACGCGATGGCGGTGATGAACGTGCCGCTCGTCGACGGTGGACCGCGTCGCGTGCGGCGGTTCCTGCTCGCCCAGCTCCGGCACCCGCGGCGGTTCCTGCGCAGCAGGCGCACGAAGGGGACCTCGACCCGCACGGTCTCGTTGCTCGTCATGCAGTCGCTGGACAACTCGCTCACGTCGTACGTGCGCCGGGGACGGTTGCGCGCCCGCCAGGGCGAGGGCGCGCCGAACCCGTCGTGGATCCCGCTCGCGCACGACGTCGCCCGCCGCTACGCCGAGCGCATCGGCGGTGAGCCGATGACGCTGGCCAGCGACCTCGTGGGTCGGCCGGCGACCGCGCACTACATCGGCGGGGCGGTGATCGGGGAGACGCCGGAGACGGGGGTGGTGGATCCCTACCACCGGCTCCACGGGTACGACGGACTGCACGTCATCGACGGCAGCACGATCGGCGCCAACCTCGGGGTGAACCCGTCGTTGACGATCACCGCGATGGCCGAGCGGGCGGTCGCGCTGTGGCCGAACAAGGACCAGCCCGACCCGCGTCCGGCGCCCGGTGAGCCCTACCGGCGCCTGGTGCCGGTGCGGCCGGGGAGTCCTTCCGTGCCGAGCGGTGCCCCGGCCGCCCTCCCGTCGGTCCCCCGCTGACGGTGTCAACCCTGAGGGAGGGAGCTCGCGGGCGAGGTGAGGCCAGGACGTTGTGTCTAGACTGCCTCATGGTCGATGACGCGGGCACCACTCACGAGCGACTGACGACCGAGGAGTGCTGGGCGCTGCTCGAGTCCGAGACCTTCGGCCGGTTGGCCTACCGCCTGGTCGACGAGGTGCACGTGGTCCCGCTCGACTACGCGGCTGACGGCCACCGGATCCACCTGCGCACCGCGTCGGGCAACAAGCTGCTGGCAGCCGAGCTCGACTCCGACGTCGCGCTGGAGATCGACTGGCGCGGCGCGAGTGCGGCCTGGTCCGTCGTCGCGCGCGGACGCCTGCGTCGTCTGGAGCCCGGTGAGCGCGTGGATCTCGTTCCGCCGCCCCGCCCCTGGCTGGGCACCACACCTCACGAGGTGGTGGAGCTGGTCCCCTCCGCGATCGACGGCCGACGTTTCCAGTGGGAGCCGACCACGGGGCCACTCGAGGACGGGTGAGTGCTCGCAGCCCCGCTCAGGGGTGGTAGGCGGTGCGCGGCACGACGACGGCGCGGCCGAGGACCTCGCCCCGGGCGAGCTGCTCGTAGGCCGCTGGCGCCTCGTCCAGCGTGAAGCGGGAGAGGTGGACGCCCAGCAGTCCGCGGGCGGCGAGGTGGAGGACTTCCACCAGCTCGGCGCGGTTGCCCCAGTACGTCGTCTGCAGGCTGACCTCGTAGGGCAGGGCGAAGAACGAGAATGCGAGGTTCCCCCCGGCGAGGCCGATGACGGTCAGGTCACCCAGCCCTCGGACGGACTGCGCGGCGAGCTGCAGGGTGTCGTCGGACCCGACGAAGTCGAGGACGACGTCGGCGCCCACGCCGTGGGTCAGCTCGCGCACCTGCGCCACAGCATCTGCGCCGGGTTCGAGTACGGCATCGGCGCCCGCGCGGGTGGCCAGCAGGCGTGCCTCTGCTCGAGGGTCGACGGCGACGACGCGTGCGGAAGTCAGGGTCCGGAGGACCTGCACCCCCAGGTGGCCGAGGCCACCTGCGCCGATGACGAGAGCCGTGGAGCCGGGGGTGAGCTTGCCGAGCGAGCGGCGTACCGCGTGGTACGGCGTGAGACCGGCATCGGTGAGCGGCGCCGCGGCAACGGGATCGAGTCCGTCGGGCAGGGGAACGAGGTGTCGCGTGGAGGGGACGAGCAGGTACTCCGCCATGCCGCCGTCCAGCCCGAGGCCGCCTCCCCCTCCCGGGACCGGGGCGAGGTCCGGACGCTCGCAGGAGGTCTCGAGGCCCGCGAGACAACGCGTGCACCGGCCGCAGCCCCAGGCGCCGACCACCGCGACCGGTTGACCGGGCTCGAAGCCGGTCGCGCCCCGGCCGAGGGTGTGCACCCAGCCAGCGTTCTCGTGACCGAGCGTGAAGGGTGGTGACCAGGGAAGCTGGCCGGGCTCGAACTCGTGCATGAGATGGAGGTCGGAGTGGCACGCGCCAGCGCCGCCGACCTGGACCAGGACCTCGCCGGCGCCCGGTCTTGGTACGTCCACGTCCTGCAGCAGCGGGTCGGATCTCCAGTCCATCAGCCTGAGAGCCTTCACCGGCTGCTCCCTCCCGGTCGAGCGCCTGCCACCTTCGCCTGTCCCTGATCTGGCTCCACGGTACTCGTCCGAGCAGTCCGAGGGGCGTGGCGAAAGTCCCGAGACCAGCCGGACGATCGAAGGCGCTTGTCCGCCGCCACCACCAGGCTGACGACGACAGCGATGGCGACGATCTGGAGCCACGCGACCCCGTCGATCGGAGCCGTTCGGAACACGGCATTCATGGGGGCCAGGTAGGTGATCGCGAGCTGGGCCAGGGCCTGGACCAGCACCCCCACGACGATCCAGCGGTTGGAGAACAACCCGATCCGCCACGCGGACTGGGTGAGGGATCGGCAGCTGAACAGGTAGAACGCCTCGACCGTCACGACCAGGTTCATGGCCGCGGTCCGAGCTTCGGGCAGGGTCGCCCCGGTCCCCAGTTGCCACTCGAACACCCCCCAGGCCCCGGCGACGAGCAGCCCTGAGACCAGCAGGATCCGGGTCATCAACGCGCGGGTGAGCAGCGCCTCGTCCGGGTCGCGCGGGGGCCGGGTCATGACCCCTTCCTCCTTGGGCTCGAAGGCGAGCATCAGGCCGAGGGCGACGGCGGTGGTCATGTTGACCCACAGGATCTGCGTCGGGAGGATCGGCAGGGTGGTGCCGAGGACGACGGCGACCAGGACCACCAGTCCCTGTCCGAAGCTGGTCGGTAGGACCCAGGTGATGAACTTCGTGAGGTTGTCGAAGACTCCGCGGCCTTCCTCGACCGCTGCCTCGATGGTGGCGAAGTCGTCATCGGTGAGCACCATGTCGGCGGCGTCCTTGGCGACCTCGGTGCCGCTCGCACCCATTGCCACGCCGATGTCGGCACGGCGGAGCGCGGGTGCATCGTTGACCCCGTCACCGGTCATGGCCACGACGTGCCCGTGCCGCTGCAGGGCCTCGACCAGCAGCAGCTTCTGAGCGGGGGAGACCCGGGCGAAGACCCGTGTCCGGTCCACGGCCTCGGGGATCTCCTCCGGCGCCATCTTCGCGAGATCGGCGCCGGTGAGCACTGTCTCGAGGTCGGTCTCGAGGTCGGTCTCGAGGTCGGTCCCGAGGAGCCCCACCTGACGTGCGATCGCTGTGGCCGTCGCCGCGTGGTCACCGGTGATCATCTTCACGGCGATCCCGGCCGTGTGGCAGGCCGCGATCGCGGCGGTCGCCGCAGGGCGTGGTGGGTCGAGCATGGCCTGGAGGCCGGTCAGGACCAGGTCGTCGACGAGACCGCTCTGCTCGAACTCCTCCGTCGCGAGCTCCGCGGGCGGCACCGCGGTTCTCACCGCGGTGGCCAGGACCCGCAGTCCGCGGCTGGCCAGCTCCTCGACCGCGCGCAGCACGCCCTCGCGGTCCAGCGGGTCGGCATCGCCACTGGGTGCCATCTGGGCTGCGCACCGGTCGAGCACACGCTCGACCGACCCTTTCACGAGCACGACGTGGGCTCGTTCGTCGTCGTCGGCGGTCGGGTCGGCGTGCAGCGTCGCCATGTACTGGCGCTCGGAGCTGAACGGGATCGTCGCGACCCGGGGCAGGTCGTGGACGAGGCTCGCCCTGCTCAAGCCTGCCTTGGCTGCTGCCACGAGGAGGGCGCCCTCGGTGGGATCGCCGGTGATCGACCAGGTCCCGTCGCGCTCGGCGAGGCTGGCGTCGTTGCACGAAGCGCCCGCCAGCAGCGTCCAGCGCAGCGCGGGCTGGGCCTGGAGGTCCACCGGATGGCCGGCGTCGTCGTGGACCGACCCGACGGGCGCATAGCCGGAACCGGTCACCTCGAAGGACCCGCCCGGGGTCCACACCGCGCGCACGGTCATCTGGTTCTCGGTGAGCGTCCCGGTCTTGTCCGAGCAGATCACCGTGGTGCTGCCGAGTGTCTCCACAGTCGGCAACCGGCGGATCACCGCTCGTCGCTTGGCCATCCGTGACACGCCGATGGCCAGCGTGATGGTCACTACCGCAGGGAGCCCCTCGGGGATGGCGCCGACGGCGAGCGCGATGGCGGCGGTGAACGTCTCGGCGGCACCCTGGCCACGCCACATCCCGATGGCGAACGTCGCCGCGGCGAGCACCAAGATGACGATCGTGAGCAGCTTGCTGAACGAGGCAAGCTTCTGGGTGAGCGGGGTGGCCAGGGTCTCTGCCGCCCCGACCAGACGGTGGATCTCACCCAGCTCGGTCGCAGCGCCCGTGGCGCTCACGATCCCGGCGCCGGTGCCGGCGGTGACCAGGGTGCCCGAGTAGGCCATGTTCTGCCGGTCCGCCACCGGGGCTCCCCCGGGCAGCACGACCTCGTCCTTGACCACGGGATTCGACTCCCCGGTGAGTGCGGACTCGTCGATCCGGAGCTCGGTCACCCGGGTCAACCGCAGATCGGCAGGAATCTTGTCGCCGGCATCGAGCAGGACCAGGTCGCCTGGGACCAGCTCTTCGGACTCCAGGGTGCGTTCGTGACCGTCACGGACCACCCTCGCGCGGGTGCGCACCATCGAGCGCAGGCCCTCGAGCGCGGCCTCGGCCTTGGACTCCTGGATGAAGCCGAGCACCGCGTTGATCACCACGACGCCGAAGATCACCACCGAGTCGACGTACTCACCGATCCCCGCAGTGACGACACCTGCGACGATCAGGACGTAGACGAGCGGGTGGTGGAACTGGCGCAGGATGCGCATCAGGAGCCCCGGGCCGCGAAGGGCAGGAAGGGTGTTCGACCCGAACGTCGTCAGCCGTGTGCGGGCTTCTTGCTCGTCCAGCCCACGATGCCGGTCCGTCCCCAGCAACAGGACGACCTCGTGCACCGCCAGGGCGTGGTGCCCGTCCGTCGACTGGGGAACGGACGCGGAGGTGGAGGTGGTCACATCGAGCCCCTCGAAGGGTTGTGATGGGAGACGCCCCGGGTGAGGACGTCCACCGCGATGACCTGGCTGAGTGGCACCAACGAGAGCCCGCGGGCCATCGCGCGGGTCCAGAAGCGGCACAGGAAGCGTCCGGTGTGGAGCCACGAGGCTGTGCTGTCGTCCTCGGTCACGGCGACCGCCAGACCGTCGGCCTCGACGGGCAGGGCTGCCCTGGTCACGAGCAGCTCGACACGGAGCCTGTGGACGCTGGGGGCCCGGAGTGCGAACTCGACGACTTCCCGACCGAGGTGGTCGGGAAGGCGTGGCGTGGTGTGGGCGGTCATGGGAGGTTTCGAGGATGCCCCTTCCGGGGGCGGCGGACAAGGACAAAGGTCCCGGCGTCGAGGTGGCCATCGGCTGCAGCGTCGAGGTCTCGGGGTGCCTACCGTCGGACCATGTGGGAGCAGGCGCTCGAAGACACCCGGACCGCACGGGAACCGATCACGGTCTACCTCCTCGACGACCACGAGCTGGTGCGCCGTGGCGTCCGAGACCTCCTCGAGGTGGAGGGGGACATCAAGGTGGTCGGCGAGTCCGGACTTGCCCAGGAGGCGGCGCGCCAGATCCCGGCGTTGCGCCCGGACGTCGCCATCATTGACGGGCGTCTCCCCGACGGCCCAGGGGTCGAGGTCTGCCGGCAGGTCCGGTCGGTCGATCCCGAGATCGCGGTGCTCATCCTGACCTCGTACGACGAGGACGACGCGCTCTTCGCAGCCATCATGGCCGGTGCTGCGGGGTACGTCCTCAAGCAGGTCAATGGCCAGGACCTCGTGACGACGGTCCGCCGGGTGGCCGCTGGCCAGTCCATGCTGGACCCGGTCGTGACCGCCCAGGTGCTCGCGCGCCTGCGCGACGGGCCGCCCGAGGACCCGGTCACCAGGCACCTCACACCGAAGGAGCGTCAGGTCCTGGACCTCGTGGGCGAGGGACTGACGAACCGGCAGATCTCCGAGCGCCTCTCGTTGGCGGAGAAGACCGTGAAGAACTACGTCTCGACGATGCTGGGAAAGCTCGGGGTCGAGAGTCGGACCCAGGCCGCGATCATCGCGGCTCGGCAGGCGAGCCGCCACGAACGAGACGGATCAACGCGCCTGGGTTCCTCATTGGCTCATCCGCGCCGCCGCTGACTGACCCACGGTCCGCCCCCACTGTCGCGCGCGCTCCTGCTCCCCGTCGGCAACCGGGCCGTAGACGTCGTGCACGATGAATGGCGTCGGGCGGGAGACCGCGTGGTATCCCTGGTGCACCAGCAGGCGTGACGCCCGCGTCGCCGCAGCCTTGGGCACGAAGCGCACCTTGCCCACGCGCGTGTCGAAGGCTGCGAAGAGCCGGTCGCCGGCGGTCGTGGTCTGTGCCAGAACCTCCAGCCACTCGCGCAGGCCCACCGACTCTGCGTCGGGCCGGCCGCCCTGGTCCACGGCGTCGCGCCGGGTGGCAGGCCTGCTCAGGGAGAAGGCGTGGGTCGGCGCGCCCACCACGAGGAGGTCGAAAGGCGGCAGGTCATCGGGGGTGTCCGTACGCACGTCGCGGGCCGTCACGGTGAAGCCGACCTCCTCGAGGCCGACGGTGACCGAGTGTGCGATCGCCTCGGTGCACCCGAACATGGACTCGTACACCACGGCTGCTCGCGGCGCCTCCGACGACGTACCGGTCATGACGTGCCTCCAGAGATCGACGGACTGATCCCACCGTGGTACTCGGGGCGGTGGTGCGAACCGTGTCAGGGGTCCCGGGTCGGTCGGGGACTTAGTCCCGAACTGGTTGACGCGGATCAGGTAGAGTCCGGCAACTCGCGGACCCGGAGCAGTGATCGTGCTGCCTCGGCAGCGCGGCTCTGGAGGGAGGGACATGGCCGACCTCCCCAGGCACGCCGTCCGTCACGGGGCGCGGCCGCCGGAGTTGGCTGCCGCTTCCTTCGACGACCTCCTGCTCGAGGTCGTCGATCGCGTCCACGGGGCGCTGGAGGAGCAGGAGCGGTGGCACCTGCTCCTCGATGCCGTCGTCACCATGGCAGCCGACCTCACCCTGGACGACCTGCTGGCGAGGATCGTGGAGGTCGCGGCTGACCTCGTCCGGGCGCGCTACGCCGCCCTAGGGGTCGTCGGTGGCGACGAGGACAGGCGGCTGCGGAGCTTCATCACCTACGGCCTGGGGGACGAGGAGATTGCCAGGATCGACCACCTGCCCGAAGGGCACGGGCTGCTCGGGCTCCTGATCGACCGGCCTGAGCTGGTGCGTCTGGACGACATTGCAGCCCACCCGAGCTCCTACGGCTTCCCGCTCGGCCATCCGCCGATGCGGTCCTTCCTCGGGGTGCCGGTGCGCATCCGCGACAAGGTCTTCGGGAACCTGTACCTGACCGAGAAGGCCGGGGGAACAGCCTTCACCCAGCAGGACGAGGAGATCGTGGTGGCGCTTGCCGCCGCGGCCGGAGTGGCGATCGAGAACGCTCGGTTGCACGAGGACGCCGCACGGCGGGAGCGGTGGCTCTCCGCAGCTGCCGAACTGACGGCCGATCTCCTTCGTCCCGAGGCCGATGGCTCCGCCCTGCAGATCGTCGCTGACCGTGCGCGCGAGTTGGCCTCAGCCGACGTGGCGTGGGTGGTCGCCGGCCCCGACGAGGACCACCTCAGCCTCTGCGTCGTGTCGGGGATGCCGGCCGACCCGGACGCCATGGCCGAGGCTGACCTGAGCGAGTCCTTGGCCTGCAGGGTGGTCGCCAGCGGACTCCCGACCAGGGTCGAGAACCTGAGCGCGGATCCCGGTGCCCACGACGTCGCCGAGATCCTGGGATGGGACCCCCTGGGTCCGGCGGTGGCGGTGCCCCTGCGCAACTCTGCTGGGATCGAGGGGGTGCTCGCCCTGGCCTGGCGCGCGCGGTCGGCGCCGGAGGACGCCGCGGCGGACACGACGCTGCCCTCCCTGCTCGCGGAGCAGGCAGCACTCGCGCTCCACGCGGCCCGAGCCCGCCGTGACCAGCAGCGGCTGGCACTGCTCGAGGACCGGGACCGGATCGCACGAGATCTCCACGACCTCGTGATCCAACGGCTGTTCGCGATCGGTCTCGGGCTGAAGAGCACCGCGCAGCGCAGCGACCCCGCGGAGGTGGGCAGCCGACTCGACCGCGCGGTCGACGACATCGACACCACGATCAGGGAGATCCGGCACACGATCTTCGCCCTGGGGTCCTTGGATGCCTCGACAGACATCCGGGCGGCCCTCGCCGACGTCGTGGACCGCGCCGAGAGGACCTTGAAGTTTCGCCCGAGGCTGAGGTTCGAAGGGCCGGTGCGATCGCGGGTGGACGACGACCTTGCGCCGGAGGTCCTGGCCGCGCTGACCGAGGCACTCTCCAATACCGCTCGTCATGCCTCCGCGTCCTCGTGCTGCGTGGAGCTCAGTGTCATCGATGGCGTGCGGCTGCGGGTGACCGACGATGGCAGGGGGACGCCGGAGGGTGCGGCCGAGAGCGGGCTGGCGAACATGAGACATCGCGCGGAGCAGTGGGGTGGGCACCTGAGCATCACCTCGTCCCCGGGGCAGGGCACGAGCCTGGAGTGGTGGGTCCCGCTCGGCTGAGCCCGTCACGGCACGGTCACGACCGCCGATCCGGTGACCCGGCCAGCGGCCAGGTCGGCCAGGGCCTCGTCGGCAGCGTCGAAGGCGTAGGTCGTCACCTCGGCCTGCACCTGCAAACGCGTGGCCAGCCGTAGCAGCTCCTCCCCGTCGCGCCGCGTGTTGGACGTGACCGACCGCAGGTCGCGCTCGAGGAAGAGGTGCTCGCCGTAGTCCATGGCCGGGATGCGCGTCATGTAGATGCCGGCGAGCACGACGGTCCCACCACGCGTGACGCTGCGCAGGGCGACGGGCACGAGCTCGCCTGCCGGGGCGAAGACGATGGCCGCGTCCAGCGGGACGGGAGGAGTGTCGGCAGCCCCGCCCGCCCAGGATGCTCCCAGCCGCAGCGCCAGCTGGCGGTCACGGCTGCTTCGCGAGGCGGCGAACAACTCCGCGCCCTGAGCCTGCGCGACCTGTGCGGTGAGGTGAGCGCTGGAACCGAATCCGAAGATGCCCAGGCGACCACCGGCCGGAAGGCGGGTGCGCACCAGGGCGCGATAGCCGATGATCCCGGCGCACAGCAGCGGTGCGAGCTGGACGGCTGGGGGCTCCTCCGGGAGCCGGTAGGCATAGGCCGCCGGGACGAGGAGCTGCTCGGCGAGACCACCGTCTGCGTCCCACCCGGTGTAGGTCGAGGCGGGGCACAGGTTCTCGCGGCCGCTGCGACACCACCGGCACTCCCCACAGGTGCTTCGCAGCCATGCCACACCGACGCGGTCTCCGGCGGCGAACCGTGTGGTGCCCGTGCCGGTGGCGACGACGCGCCCGACGACCTGGTGACCCGGAGTCGTCTGCGGCCTGTGAGGTCGCAGGTCACCTTCCATGAGATGGAGGTCGGTGCGACAGACTCCGCACGCCTCCACCGCGACCGCCAGCTGGCCCGGTGGCGGGCGGGGTACCTCCCGTTCGACGGCGGTCAGGGGGTGGGTGCTGACGGGGCCCGGGTGATCGACAACCCAGGCCGTCATCGAGCTGGGTGAGGTCATGGGCGGGACGTGACGTCGTGGACGACCGCGCCGACGGCCGTCCTCCGGGAGTCCTCCAGGTCGGAGCGGTACCGCCCGTCGCGGGCGGTGCTGCTCAGTCGGGCGCGTTCGAGCAGCGCGTCCTGCGCGTCCGGCGCGTTCTCCTGGCGTCCGCCCCAGGCCTGCAGGACAGGTGCCTGGAGGGCGCGACCGAAGGAGAAGCTGAGCTGCCAGGGCTGTGGCCCGCACCTGTTCAGGGCGTCCAGTCGGGCAGTGGCTTGCTCGGGGCTCTGTCCACCGGAGAGGAAGACGATCCCGGGCACCGACGCCGGCACCGTGTCCTGAAGGACGGCCAGCGTGCGGGCGGCGATCTCGCCATCGTCGACCTGGTCGCCGGAGTCGGTCCCGGGCAGCACCATGCTGGGCTTGAGCAGCGTCCCGTCGAGGACGACGCGTTGGCGGGCCAGGTGTGCGTACACAGCACGGAGCACGGCGTCGGTGGCCGCGGCACACCGGCCGATCGAGTGTGTCCCCTCCATGAGGAGCTCGGGCTCGACGATCGGAACCAGGCCGGCCTCCTGACTCAGCGCCGCGTACCTCGCCAGGCCGTGGGCATTGGCCTCGATGCATCCGACGGTCGGGAGTGCTGGACCGATCCGGAAGACCGCTCGCCACTTCGCAAAGCGGGCGCCCATCCCGGCGTACTCCTCGAGCCGCGAGCGCAGGCCGTCGAGCCCCTCGGTGACCACCTCGTCGGGAAAACCCGCGAGCGGGGTGATGCCGAGGTCCACCTTGATACCCGGGATGATGCCGCCGCGTGCCAGCACGTGGGGCAGGGGAGTCCCGTCGGTCGCGCGTTGACGGAGGGTCTCGTCGAACAGGATCACGCCGCTGA
Organism: Nocardioides sp.; assembly: GCA_030698375.1. Classification (GTDB taxonomy): domain Bacteria; phylum Actinomycetota; class Actinomycetes; order Propionibacteriales; family Nocardioidaceae; genus Nocardioides_A. Next base: position 24,298 of record JAUYLL010000131.1, read on the forward strand.
TGTGCTGTTCGAGCCCCGGTGCGGTGAAGAGCATCTCGCGGTAGGTGCGTCGCACGGCCTCGGCCGACTCAAGGCCGATCTGCGCAAGCCGCTTGGCCATGGTCGGATGGCTCTCGTCGGCAGCCAGGATCCCCTTGCCGGGCGCGACGAGCGCCTCCGCCGTGGCCCGCAACGAGGTGGCTCTCATGACGACTTCCTCGCGCGGGAGCCGGCGCGGAGCCGCTCTGCCTCGGCGATGACTCGGGTCGTGCGCAGGACGCTGTCCGGGTTGAGGCTGATCGAGTCGATCCCGGCATCGACGAGGAACTCCGCCATGTCGGGGTAGTCCGACGGTGCCTGGCCGCAGAGGCCGGAGTGGATTCCGTTGCGACGGCAGCCCTCGATGGCCAGGCGGATCATCTCCTTGACCCCGGGGTCGCGCTCGTCATAGTCGAAAGCCACGATCGCGCTGTCACGATCGACTCCGAGCGTCAGCTGGGTGAGGTCGTTCGACCCGATCGACAACCCGTCGAAGCGTTCGGCGAACGCGTCGACCAGGATCACGTTGTTGGGGACTTCGCACATGGCGTAGACCTGGAGTCCGTCCCGCCCTCGCTCGAGCCCCAGCTCGGCCATCCGCGCCAGGACCAGGTCGGCCTCCGCGACCCGGCGCACGAACGGCAGCATGAGCACGACGTTCGACAGGCCCATCTCCTCCCGCACGCGGCGTACCGCGCGGCACTCCAGCTCGAAGCCCTCGGCATACGCCGGGTGGGCGTAGCGCGAGGCGCCGCGGAAGCCCAGCATCGGGTTGGCCTCGACCGGTTCGAACCACGAACCACCCACGAGATCGGCGTACTCGTTGGTCTTGAAGTCCGACATCCGCACGACGACGGGCTTCGGGTAGAACGCAGCGGCGATGGTGCCCACGCCCTCGGACAGGCGCTGGACGAAGTAGCTCGCACCGTCCGGGAACCCGGAGATCAGCTCCTCGAGCACCGCCTTCTCCCCGGGGTCCTGGACGCGGTCGGGGTGGAGCAGGGCGAGCGGGTGTGCCCGGATGGCCTCGCTGATGATGAACTCCATCCGGGCGAGGCCGACGCCGTCGTTCGGGATCATGGACGTGCGGAAGGCAAGGCCGGGGTTTCCGAGGTTGACCATGATGCGTGTCGAGGTCCGGGGCAGCTCCGCGATCTCGGTCCGGTCGACGTGGAAGTCTGCGGCCCCGGCGTACACGCGTCCTACGTCGCCCTCGGCGCACGACACGGTCACCACCTGGCCGTCTTCCAGGGTCGCCGTCCCGTCGGTCGTTCCGACGACTGCCGGGAGACCCAGCTCGCGGGACAGGATCGCTGCGTGACAGGTCCGCCCCCCGAGATCGGTGACCACCGCAGCCGCGGTCTTCAGGACGGGCTCCCAGTCGGGCGCAGTGGTCTCGGCCACGAGCACGTCGCCGGCGCGGACGGCGTGGAGGTGCTGGGCGTCCTTGACCACTCGCACGCGTCCCACGGCGACCCTGTCGCCGACCGCCCGTCCTCGGACGAGGACCTCGTCGTGAGCCTCCACCACGTACCTCTCCAGCACTGTGGCGGAGACCTGCGAGGCAACCGTCTCGGGCCGGGCCTGCACGATGTAGATCTGCTGGTCGAGCCCGTCCTTGGCCCACTCGATGTCCATGGGCTTGCCGTAGTGCTTCTCGATGGCGATCGCCGCACCAGCGATGTCGAGCACCTCCGCGTCGGCGAGGCAGGGCCGGCGACGCTCGGCGTCGGGCGTCGGCTCGTTGCGGGTCCCGGAGCCGCTGACGAGGACCGTCCGCGTCGCCTTGTCCCCGAGCCTGCGCCGGAGCACGCTGCGGAAGCCGGCCTCGTAGGTGGGCTTGTGCACGTAGAACTCGTCGGGATCGACCGTTCCCTGCACGACGTTCTCACCAAGCCCCCAGGACCCGGTGACGAACACGACGCCACGATGACCGGACTCCGTGTCGAGGGTGAAGGCGACACCCGAGCTGGCGAGGTCGGAGCGCACCATCTTCATGACGCCGACCGAGAGGAAGACCTCCAGGTGCTCGAAGCCCTTCCGGTGCCGGTAGTGGATGGCCCGGTCGGTGAACAGGCTGGCGAAGCAACGGCGGATCGACTCGAGCAGGGCGTCCTCGCCGGCGACGTCGAGGAAGGTGTCGTGCTGTCCGGCGAAGCTGGCGTCCGGAAGGTCCTCGGCGGTGGCGCTGCTGCGCACTGCGACGCGCAGGTCATCGCCGTACCGCTCGGCGAGCGCCCGATGGGCGGCGAGGACCTGCTCGCGGAGGTCGTCCGGCAGCCCTGCGTCATAGACGATCTGGCGGGCCCGCGCCGCCCTTGCCGCCAGGTCGGTGACGTCGTCAGGATCAAGGCCCGCGAGTGCCGAACGCAGAGACGACCAGGCGTCCGCCGCATCGAGCACGTGCCGGTAGGCGGCCGCGGTGACCACGAAGCCTCCGGGGACGTGGACGCCGGCGCCGGACAGGTGACGGTAGAGCTCGCCGAGGGAGGCGTTCTTGCCACCCACCAGTGCCACGTCGTCGTTCCCGACCTGGGCGAGGTCGAGGACGAGCGCAGAAGCAGAGGGCGTGCGCTCCATCCGCCCTCCTCGTGCCGTGCGATTCGTGCCGTGCGATTTTCCCGGACGGCCGGCCCGCTTCGGTGAGGGAGCGGGCCGACCTGGTGAGCATCGGTCGCGGACGCCGGCCTCGGGAACGGTCATCCGTCCCCGATGTGCCGGGACGTTCGCCCCGTCCTGGGTCCATTTCCTCTGGGAGAAGCCCTCCTCGCGAGGGACCGTGGGCGTACGACGGCGGGAGGAGCTTGCGATGGGTGACAACACTTCAGGTGCGGCGGCGGGCGGCGGTGCGCTGTACGCGCTGGGGATCTTCGGTGCCTGGGTCTACTTCTGGATGGAGGCAGACGGCTTCTGGTGGCACGTCCTGGCGATCCTGCAGGGCGTGGTCTGGCCGGCGTTCATGGTCTACGACGTGTTCGTCTTCCTCGAGTAGCTCTCCTTCCCGCGGCGAAGGACGCATCCCCGGGGTCGGCGCCCGGGAAGACGGCCGCTCTGTTCGCGGTGACAGGGACCTTGGTCCCGACCTCGGGTGTTCCCGGACGGTGGAGGGGGCGCACAGATGGGTACAGGATGGAGAGCCGGGGCGACGGCGCCCCCGCTGATTGGAGGGTCCGATGTTCGCGCGCGCTGGCGACCGCTTGATCGTTCGGAGCAACCATCTCAACGGCCCGACCAAGGAGGGCGAGATCCTCGAGGTCCGGCACGACGACGGCTCACCGCCGTACGTCGTGCGCTGGTCCGACACGGGCCAGGAGTCGTTCGTCTTCCCTGGGACCGATGCCCTCGTGCAGTCGCCAGGGCAGGGTGGCCGGACCGGCGGCGAAACCTGAACAACGACGCGGGGATCTGCGACGGGGCCCCTGCTTCAGGAGAAGGTCACTCCGACGGCTCGGGAAGCTCGCAGTTGTCGACCTTCGGGTTGACGCCGATGTAGTTCAGCGGCCCTGCGACCACCGTCAAGGCGATGGTCCCGGCGTCGGCGCAACTGTCGTTGTCGGCTTCGAAGTAGCCCCGCTGGAAAGCAGCGACGGCCCCGATGATGAGCCAGATGACGAGGATGAGTGATCCGATGCGCATGACTTGCCTCCCGGTCAGGTGACACCTCACATACCCGCGGCGGTCGTCCCCGCAAACCGCGCTGACACCGGGGGCAGACCGGCTTCCCGGTCACAGGTCGCGGTGGACCTCGTCGGGTTCCTCGCGGGTGGTGCGGGTGAGGTTGCGGATGGCCAGTGCGAGCCCACCCCACACGACAAGCATGGCGACGATCATCATCACGACAGCCGACGTCGTCATCGGGAGACCTCCTCGGTCGGAGCGGTCAGGTCGACGGTGCGCCGCCAGGGAAGGCGTGCGAGGACGATGGCGAGCACGAGCACCAACGCCGCCGAGCCCCAACCGACCCCGTTGATCAACCAGGCCGGGTAACCCTCGTACGGCTCGGCCAGGACGCCCCGGAGTTCTTCGATCAGCACGTAGACGAGAGCCGCCGGGGTGACCACGCCAACCAGCGCGAGCCACCAACTGCCCAGCGGCACCGACCCCGTGCGGTTGAGGTGGTCCCGCAGGTGGTCGAGGTCGCGATAGACCCACGTGACGGCGAGCATGCTGACGACGGCGACGAGCAGGATGCCGAAGCGGTTGATGAAGTGGTCGGCCGTGTCCAAGAGGGGGACGCCGGTGGTGGTGGCGAACAGCAGGAGGCTGGCGGTCGCTGCCGGCACGCCGACGACGAGCGACGCCGTGGTCCGGCTGAGGTCGAGCTTGTCGCGCACGGCGGAGATCACGACCTCGATCACGCTGATCAGGGACGTCAGACCCGCCACCACGAGCGATCCGAAGAACAGCACGCCGATCAGGGCTCCGGCCGGAGCCTCGGAGATGATCGCCGGGAAGGCGATGAAGGCCAGGCCGAGGCCTTCGGTCGCCACCTCGTCGATGGCGACCCCGCTGGCCTGGGCCATGAATCCCAAGGCGGCGAACACGCCGATGCCGGCGAGCAGCTCGAAGGACGAGTTGGCCAGGCCGACGACCAGCCCGGAGCCGGTCATGTCGGTCTTACGCCCCACGTAGGAGGCGTAGGTGATCATGATCCCGAAGCCGATCGACAGCGAGAAGAAGATCTGGCCGAAGGCCGCGGCCCACACCCCGGCGTTGGTGAGGGCGCCCCAGTTCGGCGCGAAGAGAGCATCGAGTCCGTCCAGGGCACCCGGCAGGAACAGCGACCGGATCACGAGTGCGAGGAAGGCGACGACCAGCAGGGGGATGAACACCGCCGCGAGCGCGCCGATGCCCCGCTGGACGCCCGCCACCATGACGGCGATGACGGCTAGCCACACCAGCAGCAGGGGCCAGAAGACCCCGCCGACGAAGTCGAGTCCGATCCCGGGTTCGGCCACCTGCAGGAAGTCGCCGAAGAGGAACTCGTCCGGGGCCGAGCCCCAGGACTCGTCGATCGAGAAGAACGTGTACCGCACGGCCCACGCGATGATCACCGCGTAGTAGATGGCGATCACCGCGCAGATGCCGACCTGCCACCAGCCCAGGGTCTCGGCCGTGGCGCCGCCGAGACGCCGGAAGGACAGGGGAGCGGAGCCGCGGTAGCGGTGCCCGATGCCGTAGTCGAGAAGCAGGAAGGGCAACCCGGCGACCAGCAGCGCGACCAGGTAGGGGATCAGGAACGCTCCGCCGCCGTTCTCGTAGGCGACGTACGGGAATCGCCAGATGTTCCCGAGGCCCACGGCGGACCCGATCGCCGCCAGGATGAACACCCTGCGGCTGGTGAAGTGGCCCCGGGAATGCTGTCCCGCGGACGGGTCGGACGCCTGGGCATGCGTGGCCATGGGCTCTCCTTCGTTCGCTATGAGAAGGCTAGACCCGCAGCGACGAAGATGCACTGACGGGAGCCGAGCATCTCGGCCGTAGGGCACGAGTGTCAGGCCGGTGGAGGCAGGATCGAGACGGTCGCCGTAGGCCGCACCAGGCGGGCGGCCCGGACGTCGAGCAGGTGGAGGGTGAACGTCTCGACGTCCTCGTCCTGTGCGTCGGCGAAGACCGTGACGGGCACCATGCGCAGGGTCTCTCTGGGAGCGAACTTGAGTCGTACGTCGACGGGCTGGAAGTCACCGGCGTCGGCCGACCCCGGCTCGGTGCGGACGGTGACCGCTACGCGCTTGCCGCTCGGCTCCCGCAGACGCACCTCCACCTCGGTGGTGGCCGTGCCCTGGGCAGGTTCAGTCACGGTGGCGTCTTTGATGCCGAGCCGCGCCAACGGGTCGTCGTCGTGGATCAGACCGGACGCCCACGCTCGCCGAATCCGCAGCCCACGGGGGTTGCTCAGCCGGAGCCGAACGCGTTCCCGGTGCTCGTCGAGGTGGTCGTCGAGCACCGTGACTCGGGTCGTGACCGTCCGGGCCCCGGTGGGGAACACCAGGCGTCGGTCGACCGGGAGGTAGTCCGCCCCCGGCGCGGCGGTCCCTCTCGTGTCGACACGAGCTCGAAAGGGCCCCTCGTGCGCCGAAGATGGCCCGTACGGACTACAGAGGCTGGCTCGACGGATGGCGCGAGGAGTCCGAACGGATCACTGTTGAAGCACCGCCCGGAATGACAATCGCCCCGCCGCAGGTCAGCGACGGGCGATCGGGTGGATCAGGCATGCTCTGAACTGCGGAAACGCTGATTTCGCGAGTCGGGCGAAGTTGGTCGATCGAGGCCGGTTGGACACCCTGGCCGGGCCATCACACCTGGGCGGCGACCAGGCACGTGTCGCAGCAATCCCGGCGACATGACAGTCTCGCAAGGAGGGTTCCGAGCGAGAGCCGTCTGGTCTGGAGGATCACGGGTGTTCTCTCGAATTGCGATTGTGAATCGCGGCGAGGCTGCGATGCGGCTGATCCACGCCGTCCGCGACCTCAACGCGCGAGGTGATGGGGCACCGATCCACACGGTCGCGCTCTACACCGACGAGGAACGTACGGCGATGTTCGCGCGGGAGGCCGACGAGGCCTACTCGTTGGGGCCTGCCTCGGCACGCCCCTACATCGACCTGGCCGTCCTCGAGCGGGTGCTGGTCGAGTGCGCGGCAGACGCGGTCTGGGTGGGGTGGGGGTTCGTCGCCGAGGACCCCGCGTTCGCTGAGCTGTGCGAGCGCCTCGGCGTGACGTTCATCGGCCCGAGCGCCGACGCGATGCGCCGACTGGGCGACAAGATCGGATCCAAGCTCCTCGCACAGGAGGTCGGTGTGCCGGTCGCGCCGTGGAGCGGAGGCGGCGTCGATACGTTGGAGACGGCGCTGGACGCTGCCGAACGCATCGGCTATCCGCTCATGCTCAAGGCAACCGCCGGCGGGGGTGGCAGGGGCATCCGCAGGGTTGACTCGGCCGTCGAGCTCGAGGACGCCTACCAACGCACCCGCGACGAGGCCGAGCGCGCCTTCGGCAGCGGCGTGGTCTTCCTCGAGCGCCTGGTGACCGGGGCACGGCACGTGGAGGTCCAGCTGATCGCCGACGGTCACGGCACGGCGTGGGCGGTCGGCGTCCGCGACTGCACCGTGCAGCGGCGCAACCAGAAGGTGATCGAGGAGTCGGCGTCGCCGTTGCTCGACCAGAGCCAGACCGACGAGCTCAAGGCGTCCGCCGAGCGGCTGGCCATCGCGGTGGGCTACGTCGGCGCCGGGACGGTCGAGTTCCTCTACCACCCGGGTGAGCGGTCGTTCGCCTTCCTCGAGGTCAACACGCGCCTGCAGGTCGAGCACCCCATCACCGAGGCGACGACGGACCTCGACCTGGTCGCGGCGCAGCTGCACGTGGCGGCCGGTGGCCGACTTGTTGGACCGAAGCCGGTCGAGCGTGGGCACGCCGTCGAGGCCCGGCTGAACGCCGAGGATCCGGACCGCGACTTTTCCCCGTCGCCCGGCCGGATCGCGCTGCTCGATCTGCCGTCGGGGCCGGGCATCCGCGTCGACACCGGCGTCGGCGAGGGTGACACCATCCCCGCCGACTTCGACTCGATGATCGCCAAGGTCATCGCCTACGGCCGCACCCGCGACGAGGCCCTGGCGCGGCTGCGTCGGGCGATGGCGGAGACCACCGTGGTGATCCAAGGGGGTGCCACCAACAAGAGCTTCATCCTCGACCTCCTCGACCAGTCCGAGGTCGTGGACGGCGAGGCCGGCTGGGCCGACACCAGCTGGATCGACCGGGTCCGCGCCGAGGGGCGGCTCGTCGTGCACGAGCACTCCGGCATCGCCGTCGTCGCGGCCGGCATCGAGGCCTATGAGGACGAGGCGCACGTCGAGATCACCCGACTGCTGGAGAGCGCCCACGGAGGCCGTCCCCAGGTGCAGCACAAGGTCGGCCGGGCGGTCGACTTCAAGCTGCGCGGCACCGCGTACAAGGTCACCGTGCTCCAGATCGGTCAGCACCGGTTCCGGGTGGGCGTCGCGGCGGGCGGTGTCGAGCATGTCGTGGTCGCCGACGTCGAACGACTCGACGAGTTCCACACCCGCCTGACGGTCGGCGACAGGCGCTACCGACTGGTCACCGCCACCCACGGTCCTGTCCACATGATCGAGGTCAACGGCGTGGCCCACCGGGTCAGCCGCGACGAGGGTGGCGTGCTGCGATCACCGGCACCCGCCCTGGTGGTGGCCTCTCCGGTTGCGGTCGACGACGTGGTCGAGGCCGGAGCCCCCGTCCTCGTCCTCGAGAGCATGAAGATGGAGACGGTGCTGCGCGCGCCGTTCGCCGCGAAGGTCCGTGAGCTGCTGGTCATGATCGGGAGCCAGGTCGAGACCGGCGCCCCGCTGCTGCGCCTCGAGCCCGTCGGGGACGGCGCCACCGACGAGGCCGCCGCTACCGACGAGCTCGGCCCGCTCCTTGACCTGCCGCCTCAGGTCGCGCCCGCTACCGCGCAGCAACGAGCCGCGCGAGCGCGGGGCGACGTCGCGGCTATGGTGATGGGCTACGACGTCGACCCGAGCGAGGACGGTGACGTGGTCACCGGCTACCTCGCTGCCCGCGACGAGCTCGTGCTGGCGGGCGTGGACGTGGTGGCCGACGAGATCGAGCTCCTCGGCCTGTTCTCCGACCTCGCCGAGCTCAGCCGCAACCGCCCCGCGGGCGAGGAGCTGCACACCGAGCTGCGCGTGCACAGCTCGAAGGAGCACTTCCACGCCTTCCTGCAGAGCCTCGACGTGGACCGCGGCGGCCTCCCCCAGGACTTCCGCGACCGGCTGGCCAAGGTGCTCGCCCACTACGGCGTGACCGCGGACCGGACGCCGGAGCTGGAGGAGGCGGTCTTCCGCATCTTCCTGGCGCAGCAGCGCTCCGCGCCCGAGGTCCGCCTGGCGACCGAGCTGCTCCAGCGCTGGATCGTCGAGCCTGCCCCGGAGGAGGAGCTGGCCGGGCCCGCGCGCCACCTGCTCGAGCGTCTCGTCCGGGCCACCCAGCTGCGCTTCCCGGTCGTCGGCGACCTGGCCCGCAGCACCCGCTTCCGCTGGTTCGACCAGCCACTGGTCGATGCCGAGCGCTCCAGCGTCCTGGCCGGGGTCCGTGACGAGGTGGCCGCCCTCGCGGCCGATCCCGATGCTCCGGACCGCCTCGAGCGGCTGGAGGCGCTGGCCGCGATCCCGGAGCAGATCGTCCGGTTCCTCGCCGAGCGGCTCGAGTCCGGCGTGCCCGAGCAGGAGCCGATGCTCGAGGTGCTGCTCCGGCGCCACTACCGCGATCACGACCTGCACGAACTGCGGTCGCTGTCGCGCGGAGGACGCACCTTTGCGGTGGGCGACTACAGGCTCGACGGTCGCCCGACCCGGGTGATCTCGACGGTCGGCACCATGGCGGAGCTGACCGACACCGGCAGTGCGCTGACCACCGCTGTCGGCGACGAGGTCGCGGCGCGCCATGCCGGTGACGGGGCCGTGGTCGACCTCTACGTCCACTGGCCCGAGGAGCCGGAGTCGGCCGAGGAGACCAGTAAGCAGCTTGCCGAGATCGTCGGAGCCCTGCCCTTCTCCGGCGACGTACGCCGGGTGGCCGTGGCGGTGTGCCCGGGCGGTGGCCGTCCCGTCAACTACTTCACCTACCGTCCCGCAGCGGACGGAGGGGTCATCGAGGACGACCTCGTGCGCGGAGTGCATCCCATGGTCGGCCGACGGCTCGACCTCTGGCGACTGCGCGACTTCCACGTCACCCGCCTCGAGGCACCGGAGGACGTGCTGCTCTACGAGTGCGTGGCTCGTGAGAACCCCGCAGACCGGCGCCTCGTCGCGCTGGCGCAGGTGCGCCAGCTCGCCGTCGTACGCGACGAGCAGGGCCGGGTCATTGCGCTGCCGCACGCGGAGCGCGCGGTCGAGAACTGCCTCGAGGCGATCAGGCGCGTACGCACCTCGCGCGGCGCCGCGGGCAGCAAGCTCGACACCAACCACGTCTGGGTCCAGGTCTGGCCCGACGTCGACGCCGACCCCGAGCAGCTGAGCGCCCTGCAGGGCAAGATCACCCCGCTGACCGACGGAGCCGGCATCGCGGAGGTCCTCGCCCAGGGCACGGTGCTCGGCGGCGACGGCAGCCGGACGCCGCTGGCCATCAGGTTTCATGCCCGGCCCGGCGCCGGCGTGACCGCCTCGCTCGAGGCGCCGCCGACCGAACCCCTCAAGCCCCTCGACGAGTACGCCGGCAACGTCGCCCGCGCTCGGCGCCGCGGCCTGGTCTACCCCTACGAACTGCAGGGCGTCCTCGCGGGTCCCGACGGGAGCCTCGTCGAGCACGACCTCGACGACACCGGCACCCTCGTGCCGGTCGAGCGGGCGCCCGGGCTGAACAAGGCCGGCATCCTGGTCGCCGTCGTCACCACCCCGACCGAGCTGTACCCGGAGGGGATCACCCGGGTCGTGCTCTGCGGCGATCCGACGAAGGCGCTCGGCTCGGTGTCGGAGCCGGAGTGCTCACGGGTCATCGCGGCGATCGAACTCGCCGAGCGGATGCAGGTGCCGGTGGAATGGTTCGCGCTCTCCGCGGGTGCCCGGATCTCGATGGACTCCGGCACGGAGAACATGGACTGGGTCGCGGCTGCGCTGAAGCGGATCATCGAGTTCACCCAGGCGGGCGGTGAGATCAACGTCGTGGTCGCGGGCATCAACGTGGGAGCCCAGCCCTACTGGAACGCCGAGGCGACGATGCTCATGCACACCAAGGGCATCCTCGTGATGACCCCCGACAGTGCGATGGTGCTGACCGGGAAGCAGTCGCTCGACTTCTCCGGCGGTGTGTCCGCGGAGGACAACTTCGGCATCGGTGGCTACGACCGGGTGATGGGACCGAACGGTCAGGCGCAGTACTGGGCGCCCGACCTGGCCGGCGCCTTCGGCGTCCTGATGGCTCACTACAACCACACCTATGTCGTGCCGGGTGAGTCGCGACCGCGCCGGGCGGAGACCACCGACCCGAGCGACCGGGACGTCTCGAGCTTCCCGCACGAGGTGGCGGACAGCGACTTCACCACCGTCGGCGAGATCTTCTCCGCGGCCTCCAACCCGGACCGCAAGAAGGCCTTCGACATCCGCACCGTCATGCGGGCCCTGGCCGACCAGGACCACCCGACCCTGGAGCGCTGGGCCGGCATGGCCGACGCGGACACCGCCGTGGTCCAGGACGCCCACCTCGGCGGATATCCCGTGTGCCTGCTCGGGATCGAGTCGCGGCCGGTTCCACGGCAGGGCTTCCCGCCCACGGACGGGCCGGACACCTACACCGCCGGAACCCTGTTCCCGCGCTCCTCGAAGAAGGCGGCCCGGGCGATCAACGCGGCCAGCGCGAACCGTCCGCTCGTCGTGCTGGCAAACCTGTCCGGCTTCGACGGGTCGCCGGACTCGATGCGCAACCTCCAGCTGGAGTACGGCGCAGAGATCGGCCGTGCAATCGTCAACTTTGACGGCCCGATCGTCTTCTGCGTCATCTCTCGCTACCACGGTGGTGCGTTCGTGGTCTTCTCCAAGGCCCTGAACCCGAACATGACCGTGCTCGCCCTCGAGGGGTCGTTCGCGTCGGTGATCGGTGGTGCCCCGGCGGCGGCAGTCGTGTTCGCCGGCGAGGTCGAGAAGCGCACGTCGGCCGACCCTCGCATTCGAGAGGTCGAGGGCAGGATCGCCGACGCCACGGGACCGAACCGGAGCCGCCTGGTCGTCGAGCTCGCCGACCTGAGAACAGCTGTACGACCCGAGAAGATCGGCGAGGTCGCATCCGAGTTCGACGGCGTCCACGACGTCCACCGGGCCGTCCGGGTGGGCTCGGTGGACGAGGTGATCTCGGTCGCCCGGCTCCGGCCGCGGGTGATCGAGGCGATCGAGCGGGGACTCGACGGCTCACCCGCGTGAGCGCCGGGGGTTGTCGAACCTGATCTCTGTTGAGGATGCCCCGCGTTGGTGACGCCCGGCGCGCACACGACCGCCGGTATCCGGCTGGCCCACACAACGAAACACCTGGAGCGTCGGCTCTCCGTGGCGCTCCTCCATTCCAGGCTCAGCCGAGGCTCAGGGCTGTTGTTCGACTGACCGGGGTGCATGCTCATGCCGCTGACCGCGGGCACATGGCCGAGATTCGGTCGGCCGCCGTATGGCATCCGCCCTGAGCTGACGCGGCGACGGTAGTCGCCACGGGGTTGTGCCGGTAGTGCTCTTCCTCGAGCTCGACCGGTGGGACGAGTCCGATCCTGCCGAGGAGTCGGCAGTCGTTGAACCAGTCGATGTACTCCGCGACGGCGATCTCGAGATCGTCGATGCTCTTCACGGGCCCTTGACGCGGACTACCTACCGTTGCACGCGCGACCATCCGGCCGCTTCCGCCAGGGAAGCGTGCACACGTCCGACTGCTGCAAGTTTCCCGTTTCACCAGGAGGTTCCATGCACCGGTTTCTAGCCATCATCGCAGCATCCATCGCAGCATTGGCAATGTCGTTGGCTCTCTCGACCTCGGCCAATGCAGCCTCGCCATCCCAGACGGAGTGCGAGGCCAGCGGCGGCACCTTCGACCGCACTCAGGGCACCGTGACCTGTACGTACCCCACGGTCAGCGACCCCGTTGGCAACAGCGAAAAGAGCGGCGGCAAGAGCCAGACGGTCGATACGACCGAGGAAGAGTCGAGCAAGGGCACCCTGAACAACAAGCCCAAGCACGAAGAGACGAGCGAGTGCACCGGTCCGGGCAACGGCAACAGCAGCGCGCAATGCCCGTGACCCGCTATACCGGGTAACCGAACAGGGGCCGCAGGGGGGACGGCTCCCGTTCGCGGGGCGCCCGGTCGCATTCATCAGCGTGCCGCACTCGCGGATCTAAGGTCGATTGGCAAGGGCGTCTGATCCGTATCCGTACAGACGGTGGGCATCACAGCCCGGGTCACGAGTCCGGGTCAGGTGAACCGGGCAGGCACACCGAACAGAAGGGCATGAAGAACTGGACCAATGGCCCGATCGAAAGGGCATAGACCAGGGTGCCGATCGCTAGCGGGCCCCCGAGCAGGAGACCGGTGGTCAGCGCAATCAGTTCGACGGTTGTCCTCACCAGCCGCAGGGACAGCCCCGTAAGTCGCGCCAAGCCAGTCATCAGCCCGTCCCGCGCCGACGGGCCGAGATGGGTGCCGAGGTAGAGGGCGCCGGCGACCCCGTTGAGCACGATGCCAGTCATGAGAAAAGTGACCTGTCCGCTGACGGTGACTGGCTCGTCGAGGACTGCGAGTGTCGCGTCGATGCTCACGCCAACCAGGAGGATATTCGCGACGGTGCCCACTCCAGGCTTCTCTCTGAGCGGGATCCACAACAGGAGTGCGGCGGCTCCGATGACCATGACGACCACGCCAAATGTCGCGTTGACGTGGAGCAGCACCCCGGCGTGCAAGACGTCCCAGGGACTGAGTCCCAAGGCGCCGCGCACGATCAGGCCGATGGAGACGCCGTAGATCGTCACTCCGACGATCAGTTGGAGGAGGCGGCGAGGCAGTCGTTGGGCTCGTAGCCGACTGACAGGAGCCCTGGCAGAGGTTTGTGCCACGAACAACTCACGCAGTAAACGCAGGTGCGTCGAGCTCCCGTTCCAGGGCTGCACCATCCTCGTCGGCGAGTGCAGCATCGCGAAGGCGGACCAGTGTCTGCGCGGCATCCGGCCTACCGACCAGCTGGTCTGCAGCACCCATCAGTCTCGTGAAGCTCTGCACGCCGTGGTGGTGGGTTTCGCCGTACCCCTTGAGGACCCGCTGGGTCTCGATGATCTCGCAAGCGAGGTCGTAGTCCGCCGGGGCGACCGCGAGCGCCCGCTCGAGCCAGGAGTCGATGGCGGCCTGCTCGCGGCCGAAGCGGAACGATCGCGGCCTGAGTGGCCGGAACATCGCCATTACCCAGAGCAGGGTGAATCCGATGATGCCGGTCGTGTTGACGACCAAGCCGTTGCGTGTGATCTTCCCGAAGACCGCGTTGAACCAGGAGGAGCCCGCGACCCAGCGACCGAGCCGGGTCGGCAGAGTGTCCGCAATCTCCTCGACCTGCGGGTGCAGGTACTCACGCACGTTCATGAGCTGGCCGGGGGCGGCCTTCGCCTCCTCGCGGATGCCCTCGATACGCGCGCGACGGATCTTCTGCTGGGCCACCTGGATGGTGTCCTGGTAGCACATCCACAGCGCGACGTGGCGGGCGCCCTCAAGGGTCAGTCGCTGGTCCTCGCCCGTGTCGAGGGCCGCCAGCTGGGCAACCCGGTCCAGGTAGCGGTCGGTGTACGACGGGCCCTGGAACACCGCGGTGCGGATGACACCGTGCAGCAGCATGGAACGCGCGGCGGGAGGGAACTGCCCGGCGACGAGGTCGGCGTGCGGACGGAGCCGGGGACCGACCAGCGCGGTTGGGTCGCGGACAGCGAGCTCCTCGTGCCGCCTTTCGGCAGCCGCTGCGGCCTCCTCGGCCGGGTCGATCGGCCGTCGCCGGCTGATCGTGACCGGCACCGGGCCGCCACCGTCGGGTGCGGCCGCGGGGAGCGGCTGCGGAGCAGGACGCTGGGCCGCCTCGTACCCGGACGCGAAGGCCGCGAGCGAGGTCTCGACGCCCTTCCCGGAGGTACGGATGGCGTCCTCGAAGTGTTCCCGGCCGAACGGGAGCGCCGCGGACCCTGCCAGTGCTCCGAAGAGGGAGGCGCTGACGACGCTGTGTGCGTCCAGCGCGAGCTGCATGAAGTCGGCGCCGATGAACTGCTTCGCGCCCGCGTGCGCGGCCTCGAGCAAGGTGTTGCTGTCCACCCGGCCGTCGCCAAGCGCCAGCTTCTCGTCCATCGAGTACACCCGGTTCGTCGACGCGATCAGGGTGGTGCGGTCAGGGGTCGAGAACCCGCGCTGGATCGCCCGGCCCGCCTCCATCAGCTCCGATGCGATGACCACGTCGACCTCGCCCGGGGTCGGGAACAGGCTCAGTACGGGCTCACGCCGTACGTCACCTTCGTGGTCCTCGCCGCCGGGGTACAGCTCGACGTAGTAGACGGTCGCGCCGGTGCGCTGGGCGACGCCGGCGACCGAGGTGTTCTGGGCGTAGTAACCCGCCTTCTCGCCGACGGCGACGATCCAGTCGGCGAGCACGCCACCGCCCTCACCGCCCATCGCCAGGATGGCGATCGTGATGGGTCGAAGGCCTGAGTTCCAGCTCGACATCAGACCGCCTCGATCTCGTAGCGAGCGGCGCGCCGCTCCACGTTGGCGGACAGCAGGCCGATCCAGGCCTTGCGCAGCCGGGCCAGGGCCTTGTCGCGCCAGTTCGCGTTGTAGACCAGGTCGCTGCGGTAGAACGACGGGCACAGCGAGGCGGCGTGCGCGTTCGCGCCACAGACCCCGCAGCCCACGCAGGAGTCGAGCACCGTGGCGACCGGGTCAGTGCGCATCGGGTCCGGGTTGGGCATGATGCTCAGCGACGGGCAGCCGGAGACCCGAATGCACGCGTGGTCGCCCGTGCAGGTGTCGGCGTCGACGCCGAACCGTTCCTTCACGACCCGTTTGCCGTCTTTCAGCGCCTTCGCGCGCTCCGGCTTCTCGCGGCGCTCCTTGTTGAGCATGCACTCGCTCTGCGCCACGACGACCTTGGGACCCGGCTTCTTGGTGGTCAGCGCCTTCACGAACACGTCGCGAAGCTCTCCGATCTTGTACGTGTCGGGCACTGTCTTGGCCCAGGTCACCCCGATCCCGCGCACTGCCTTCTCGATGGGATGCTTGGTCGAACGCAACACGTTGTCCGCCGTCGAGGACAGCACGTCCTGGCCGCCGGTGGCCGCGCTGTACGCGTTGTCGACCACGATGAGGAGCTGGTCGTTCCGGTTGAAGACGGCGTTGCCGACACCGCTCGTGAGGCCGTTGTGCCAGAACCCGCCGTCTCCCATGACGGCGACCGTGCGCCGGTCCGCGTCCTTGGAGTTCAGCGCCGCTGCTCCGGCCGACCCGAGCCCGTAACCCATGGTGGTGGCGCCGAGGTTGAACGGCTCGTTGATCGCGAACAGGTGGCAGCCGATGTCTGCGCTGACATGGTGCTTCTTGCCGGTCTCCTTCTCGGCGAGCTTGAGCGCGGAGAAGATCGGCCGTTCCGGGCAGCCGGTGCACAGCCCGGGGGGCCGGGTGCGTACGACGCTCGCGTCGACCCGCGGAGCGAAGGGGCTTCTCGGGTCCGTCTGCGGAAGCAGCAGGGCCGGACTGCCATCGACGACACCGGGGAGGTACCTGCTGAGGAACGCGTGGACGCCCTGGGTGACCGCCGACGCGGTGTACTCGCCGCCGACCGGTAGGAAATCCTTGCCGTGCAGTGCCACCTGGGAGCCCGCCCGGCGGAGGATCGCGTTGAGGTTCTGCTCGATGTAGTCGGGCTGACCTTCTTCGACCAGCAGGACTGCGCGCTTGCCCTTGCAGAAGTCGAGGATCTCGGAGTCGACCACCGGGTAGGTGACGTTCATGACGTACGTCGGTACCTCTGTGTTGCCGAACGCGTCGGAGCAGCCGAGCAGCTCCATCGCCCGGTTGAGCGTGTTGTAGACGCCGCCCTGCACGATGATGCCGACATCGGCCTTGTCGCCGCCGAAGACCTCGTTGAGGCCGCGGTGCTTGATGTACTCCACGGCTGCGGGCCAACGGTCCTCGAGCTTCTCCTTCTCATGGAGGAAGGTCGCGGGCGGGAGCACGATCCGGTCCAGCTGTCGGGAGGGATTTTCAACGGCATCCTTTACCGTCATCGGCGGGCGGACGTTGTCCTTGGCGGTGAAGCTGCCGTAGAGGTGGCACGAGCGCAGCCTGAGCTCGAGCATCACCGGGGTGTTGCTGGCCTCCGAGAGCTCGAAGCCGGCCTCGACCGCGTTGACGATCGCGTCGATGTTCGGGCGCGGGTCGAGCAGCCACATCTGGGACTTCATCGCGAACGCGTGCGAACGCTCCTGCATGATGCTGGAGCCCTCGCCGTAGTCCTCGCCGACGATGATCAGGGCGCCACCCCGGACACCGCCGCTGGCCAGGTTCGCCAGGGCGTCGGAGGCGACGTTGGTGCCCACCGTCGACTTGAAGGTGATGGCGCCGCGCAGCGGATAGTTCACCGACGCTGCCAGCATGGCCGCGGCCGTCGCCTCCGAGGCGCTGTTCTCGAAGTAGACGCCGAGCTCCTCGAGGATCCCGTGCGCGTCGCCGAGCACGTCCATCAGGTGTGAGATAGGAGCGCCCTGGTAGCCACCGACGTAGGCGACGCCGGACTGCAGGAGTGCCTTGGTTACCGCGAGGATCCCCTCACCAGAGAAGGTCGTGCCTTCTCCGGCTCGGAGCTTCTGAACCTCGTGGGCGAACGACCGCTCGGCCATGTGTTCGGGGGTCCTTCCGTGTTGTGCTGGGTCAGGCGGGGACGATCGCGAAGACGCGGGCGGGGGAGCCCGTGCCACCGACGATCGGCAGAGGCGAGGCCACGATCACGGCGCCGCTCTGTGGCAGGCGGTCCAGGTTCTGGAGCTGGGTGAGGCCGTACTTGTCGGCGCCGAGGAGGTGGTAGTGCACCGGGAACGGCGGCTCCATCGCGCCGGCCTGGCCCGCGTCGATGCCCACGGTCTCCACCGCGAAGCCGGTGATCGCAGAGGCGGCGAGCCACTGCGCGCCGGCGGGGGAGACCCCCGGGGTGTGCGGGCCGCTGTCGTCTGCGTTGGCGAAGGCGGCCGCGTCCTTGTTGAACCGGCTCCACCCCGTCCTGAAGACGAGCCACGCTCCGTCCGGGAGGGGGCCATGGTCAGCCACGTGCTTCTCGAAGTGCTCCGGCTCGAGCACGAAGTCGGGGTCCTCGGCGACCTCTGCGGTGAGGTCGAGGACCACAGCGGGCCCGATGAGCCGCGAGAGTGGGATCGTGTCGACGGAGTGACCGTCGCGCCCCGTCGCCCAGTGACACGGCGCGTCGATGTGGGTGCCGGTGTGCTCACCGGTGTGGATGTTGTTCCAGCCCCAGAACGGGCCAGCCTCGTCGAAGTCGCTCACCTTCTCCAGCGACAACGCGATGGTGTTCGAGAAGGGCTCGGGCAGCTGCAGGATCGGGGTCTCGGGGGACAGGGGTGCGGTCAGGTCCACGAGCTCGACCTCACCGGAGGCGAGGGAGCTGAGCAGGGAGTCGACGACGGTCATGGGTGACCA